>JBMOKV010000300.1:0-1962 GCA_049325495.1 Candidatus Rifleibacteriota bacterium
CGACTGGGTCACATGCACCACATGTCGGGCCGCGATTATCGACAATTCAAGAATCTTACCCGGGTCTGGGTTTCGACTGGCGGCGACATTTACCTGGCTGACAACGGCAACCACCGAATCATGGTTTTCGACAGCGCACTGCAAAAGAAAGCCGAAATCGGCAAATGGCCACTTTATCGACTGCGGCACCCCAACGGCATCGACGGCGCCCTCGACGGCCGCATCGCCATTGCCGACACGGGAAATCACCGGGTACTGATTCTTACCCCCGATTATCAGATTCGCCAGATTGTCGGCAAATTCGGTACACTGCCCGGTCACCTGGCAAAGCCAACCGAGGCAAGATTCGGCCCGAACGGCGATCTATACATACTTAACAGTGGCAACTGCCGCATCGACATTTTCCGCAACATCGAGACTTCAAGGCAGTTTCCACGCTGCCCCAAACCTGAGCCACCAGCACCTGAGCCGGTCAAAGAAGAACCGAAACTCGAAGAACTGCTGCCACCACCCAGCGACCAACCGGCGGGCCAGGATTCTTTTTAGACATTCTGAACAGTTGAACTTTTCTGTCTGGATATGTTATAAAAAGCGTCGAGGATACAAAACCAACCACAATCAAGATGAAAACAGGCCTGTTGTTTTAACCACCTGTTAAATCATTGTTTTTGTCTGGCAAAGGAGAACGACCATGTCTGATAAGAACGACAACGAAGAAATTCGAATTGTTGAAGAGTACGTTGAAGGTTTCTGGAAATGCCCCAACTGCAATGCCAAATGCCGCGGATCAGAGCAGAGCTGCGACAGCTGTGGAGCGATCAGGGGGGAAAACGTTGAATTTTTCGTCGAAGACAATGCCCCGGTTATTACCGACGAAGCAGAGCTTCAGAAAGCAAAAGCCGGCCCCGACTGGATCTGCAAATTCTGTGGCAATACTTCCCCCTCGTCATCGCCAAAATGCACCGGTTGCGGTTCTTTGCGAACCGATGGAAAAAACCGGCAGGTAAAAGAGATTAAAACCGAACCCGAATCGGGGGGCGACGAACCGCCGAAGCCGATGCCCACAGGGATGAAGATCGGCTGCTCTATTTTTGCCATTCTGATGCTGATTCTCATGGCTTTGAGCTGCCAGCAGAAGCCTGGGCAGCTTGAGGTTCTTTCAACCTCCTGGACTCGCAGCATCGAACGGGAACAGTTTAAAACGGTGCGCGAATCGGCATGGCAAAATGAAGTTCCATCTGGTGCCCGTGAAATTTCGCGCAGCCGCGAAATCAGAAAATATAATGAAATTCCTGACGGCTTTGAAGAAGTTGATGAATCCTATACCGAAAAAGTTAAAACCGGAGAAAAGAAGGTCGAAGACGGCAAGGTTAACCTTGGCAATGGCCGTTTCAAGGTTAAATACAAAATGGTTCCTGAATACAAAGAGGTAACCAAAACCCGGCGGGTCAAAAAGCAGAAATACCGCAAAGAACCGGTTCACGACAACAAAATTACCTATGACATCGAAAAATGGACAGCGATCGACAAAGTCACGGCCAGCGGTTCTGATGATGAGCCCAAATGGCCGGACAGCAAAGCTTCTGCCAAATCACCTCCGCAGATCGGCGACATTCGCGAAGGCGTCAAGGCCGAAGATTACCGGGTCAAAGCAAAAAGAGTCAGCGATGGCAAGGAATACGACATTAAAGAACTGGGCGGCAAAAATTTGACTTACGAACAGTTCATGAAACTTCGCAAAGGCAGTAAATGGGATGCGATCTTCAGCGGGCTGGGTGGACTGAACGAAATCAAGTTCACGAAACCTTAGTTTCGAGAAGAGACTGCAGCCATTGAGAAACTTCGGCGGCAGCGCGGGCAAAATCTGCGCTGTCGCTTTTTTCGTCAGGCAAAGGCTTAATTTTGGCCTGGTCGCTTCGCGATGAAACCTGATAATCTTTCGAAGCTTCATGTAAATCGCGT
>JBMOKV010000301.1:0-1953 GCA_049325495.1 Candidatus Rifleibacteriota bacterium
TGAGCTGATCAGTGCCAGAAGCCGATTGAAGGTGGCAAGAGCTAATCTGGCCAGAGCTGTTGGCCTCGAAGGCGAACTTGATGTTGCCGATTTTGAAATTTCTTCAGTGCCCTCGGCTTCAGCAGAAAAAAATGAATTGAAAAACAAAGCTTTTGCCCGGCCGGAGCTGGTTGCTGCAAGTTATGACATCGAATCTGCCAATGCCCGGGTTAAAGGTCTGAAAAAAAGCCTGCAGCCAGTAGTTTCTGCTTCTGCCGACTATTCCTGGAATGGCACAATTACCCCTCTCAATCGCCAGTGGTCGGCTGGTGTAAGCGTAAACTGGCCGGTTTTCGATGGTCGTCTGACGAAATCGAGGGTAGATGCAGCTCGCAGCCAGCTTGAAAGCACGAGAGAAAGCTATCGCAATCTCAAATTGATCGTAAGCGCAGAACTGGAAAATGCGGTTACCGGTTTCGAAGATGCCCTCGAACGTTTTCGGGCTACCGAAGTTCTGGTTCAGCAGGCAAGCGAAAGTATGTATCTCGCTGAAGGAAGATATGACGCTGGTCTTGGCAACCCGATCGAAATCAACGATGCGCGAGTTGAATATACCCGAGCTCGTGGAAACCATGTGGTGGCATATTTTGACAGTCTGATTGCAATTGCCGAGCTTGAAAGAGTGGCCGGCGATCTTCCGGTTGAATATCGCATTCAGCCAATCGATAGACCAGAAGAAAAAGAGGAACAGCAGAAATGAAAAAGATTTTGTTCGCGGCAGTGATAATTCTTCTGCTTGGCGGGTCGCTGATTGCATGGTATTTCACCGGCAGCAGTGAAAGACGCAGTTCGTTTATCACTGAAGAAGCCAGCATTGGCGATATTCGCACCACCATCTCAGCCACCGGGTCTTTGGCGGCTCTCACCACGGTTGAGGTTGGTTCACAGATCAGCGGCAATATTCTGCAGCTGAATGCCGATTATAATGATCGGGTTACTGCCGGACAGATGCTGGCACAGCTCGACCCTTCTACCTATGAAGCACAGGTAATGCAGGCCCGGGCCAATCTTGAAAATGCGATTGCAACCCTGAAAACTTCAGAGGCTCAGATCAAGAACCTGCAGGCTTCGATGCTGACTGCTCAAGCGGAAATTCAGGTTAGCAAGGCCAATATTCGCAAAGCCGAAGTCACAGTTGAAGAGGCTGAAAGAAACCATCGCAGGATCAAAGAATTATTTGAAAAAAAACTTGTTTCTGCCTCAGACCAGGACCAGGCAATGACCTCTTTTGAATCACAAAAGGCCAGTCTTGAAGGAACCAGGGCACAGCACGAATCTGCCAAAGCCAGAGTCATGGCAATTGAGGCCCAGCTCGAAGCCGAAAACTCCCAGATCGAGGGGGCAAAAGCCCGGGTTAAACAGATGGAAGCACAGCTCAATATCGCCCAGATAAACCTCGACCGCACAAAAATCTATTCACCCATCGATGGGGTGGTTATTTCCAGAGAAGTTGATGTCGGCCAGACCGTGGCCGCAAGTTTACAAGCCCCACGCCTGTTCATTATTGCCCAGGACTTGAGAGAAATGCAGATCGATACGGCGGTTGACGAAGCCGATATCGGCCAGGTTAAACAAGGGCAGACCGTGAACTTTACCGTCGATGCTTATCGAAACCGCAGTTTTACCGGTACTATCGCTCAGGTAAGACTTTCGCCCGTAGAAACCTCGAACGTAGTTACTTATTCGGTAATGGTAAATGTTAAAAATGATGACCTTCTACTTAAACCAGGAATGACTGCCAACGTAGAAATCATCGCCGCTGACCTGAAGAGTGTTCTTAGAATTCCCACCAAAGCCCTGTATTTCAAAGCTACCGGAAGAATGGCCGAGAAGCAGAAGGAAATAACCTCATCTCTCGCGACCGATACTTTGCCGGTTTGGGTTAGATCTGGCAAGCCTGAATTGCGAACGATT
>JBMOKV010000302.1:0-1946 GCA_049325495.1 Candidatus Rifleibacteriota bacterium
AGCGGGTGGTGAACTCGTTTACCGTCTGACCGACGAATTCTATCTGTTCTTTCGAAAGTTCAGGATAAATCGGCAGCGCGATAGTTGAGTCCGCAGCTTTTTCTGATTCGATAAAATCTCCCTGTCTGTAGTTCAGATAAGAGAAGCACTTCTGCTGATGCAATGACAGGGGGTAATAAATCGAACAGCCGATTTCTTTTTCGGTCAGATAATTCTTCAATTCATCGCGTTTTTCAACTCTGATGACATACTGATTGAAGATGTGATAACGGTCTGCAAGCTCAACAGGCTTGATTACCTTCGGATTGTTTTTGAACATTTCGTTATACATCGCGGCATTACGTCTTCTGCCTTCGGTCCATCCGGCAAGATGTGGCAGCTTAACCGCTACGACAGCGGCCTGCAGCGCATCGATGCGAGCATTGAGGCCAACTTCCTGATGATGATATTGAACGATGCCGCCATGAACGCGCAGCCCGATAATTCGGTCGTAAAGCTCTTTGCTGTTGGTCGAAACCAGACCACCATCGCCGAAGCAGCCAAGATTTTTGCTCGGGAAAAAGCTGAAACAGCCAAGATCGCCGACCTGGCCTGCGTTCTTGCCCTTGTATCTGGCTCCAATTGCCTGTGCTGCATCTTCGATAACCTTGAGATTATGTTTTCGGGCTATTTCCATCAGTGGATCCATGTCAACACACTGACCGAACAGGTGAACCGGCATGATTGCTTTGGTTTTGGGCGTTATAGCCGCTTCGATTTTCTTAACGTCGATAAGATATGAGGCGGGGTCGATGTCTACGAAAACCGGCCTTGCACCCACTCGATGAATTGCACCGGCGGTTGCGAAAAACGTGTAGGGCGTGGTGATGACTTCATCGCCCGGGCCAACATCAACGGCCATCAATGCAAGAATCAGAGCGTCAGTTCCTGATGAACAGCCAATGGTGTAGCTTGTGCCGATGTATTCGGCCATTTTTGCTTCGAGCTTGCTCACTTTCGGGCCAAGAATAAAAGCCTGATTCTCGATGGTATCCATAATTTCGGGAATAACCTGGTCTTTTATCTGAGCATACTGTGGTTTAAGATCTAGAAGAGGAACCTTCATCATTGCCTCCGACGCAATAGAATAAGAAAAGATAGTGAAAAAAATAACAGAGTCAGATTATCACCAGCTGGCAACAATAGTCAAGATTAATCAATAGTTCTGGAGATTTTCTTCAATTGGTGCTATAATCGCTGCCTATGAAATTTGTTGATGAAGTAACAATCGAAGTAACCTCAGGAAAAGGCGGCGACGGTGCTGTCGCATTCAGACGCGAGAAATTCGTGCCGATGGGAGGGCCCGCAGGTGGCGATGGCGGTCGCGGTGGCGATGTGGTCTTTGAGGCCACCGATGATTTGACAACGCTTTACGAGTTGAGCTTCGCCCGGCGCTGGGAAGCGGAAGACGGCGAAGATGGTCAGGTCAAGGATATGATCGGGGCCAACGGTAAAAATCTGCTGGTCAAGGTTCCGGTTGGAACGCTGGTTTATGATGTTGAATCGGGCCAGCTTCTGGTTGATCTGGCGGAAAAAGGCCAGCGTGAGATCGTAGCCCGCGGCGGCCGTGGCGGCCGTGGCAATGCCCGGTTCACCACTTCGGTGCGGCGTGCGCCACGCATTGCGGAAAAAGGTGAGCCTGGAAAGCATCTGCGCCTTCGCCTTGAGCTTAAGCTTCTTGCTGATGTCGGCCTGGTTGGCATGCCCAACGCTGGAAAATCAACTTTTCTGCGGGCGGTAAGCAATGCCCGACCCAAAGTGGCCGATTATCCTTTTACCACTCTGGTTCCAAGCCTTGGAATCGTGAAGCCCGAAGGCGCCCCATCGTTCTGTATGGCCGATATTCCCGGTTTGATAGAAGGTGCTCATCAGGGAACTGGCCTGGGTATCCAGTTTTTGAAGCACAT
>JBMOKV010000303.1:0-1944 GCA_049325495.1 Candidatus Rifleibacteriota bacterium
GAAGGCGATAAATGGAATTTTCGCGGTATGTAACGAGCACCGACAGATTCTCTCGGTGAATGATCAGCTTCTGAGCCTGCTGGGAATAAAACAGCCAGAGCATTTTATCGGTCTGCGCCCGGGCGAAGCCCTGAGCTGTATTCACGCCCATCGTTGTGAGGGCGGCTGCGGAACTTCTGAATACTGCTGCAGTTGTGGGGCTGCGATAGCTATGGTCGCGAGCCTTTCACAGAATGAGCCGGTTGAAAAAAAATGCGCTATAACCGTAAACAGCATCAGATCGAAAGAAGATTTCTTTTTCAATGTCAGATCGACCCCGATGCAGGTCGAAGGGAATCGCTTTCTGTTGCTGACCATGCAGGATATGACCAGGCTGCAGAATCTGCAAAGCCTTGAAAGGCTTTTCCTGCATGACTTGTCTAATCTGGCAGCGGCAATTTCCGGTCTGAGTGAATTTGCGGGTGAATGCGAAGAATCTGACATGCCTTTACTGTTAAAAGCCTTGAACAGCACGTCTTCAAGACTGGTAAACGAGATAAAACTGCAAAGAATGATGATTTCTGCCAGTTTCGGCGACTATCAGCTCGAAAAGAATGAAGTTACTTTGCGTGAAATTTTTGAAGACAGTGTTGACCTGATCTCCGGTCATCCGTCAATTTCCGGCAAAAAGCTGCGAAAACCTGAAGTCCTGCCGGAGAAGCGTTTTGTCACCGATAAAACTCTGGTGTTGAAAGTTCTTCAGAACATGCTGATTAACGCATTTGAATCAAGTGAAGCGGGGCGAGCGGTGCGCTTCTGGGTTGATTGCGGCAAAAAAGAGCTGACTTTCTGCGTCTGGAATCACATGGCTATAGCCGAATCGATGCGGGGCCGGATTTTTCAGCGCAATTACAGCACCAAGGGCAGTCATGGGCATGGAATGGGCACCTACTCCATGAAACTTTTCGGCGAAGAAATACTTAATGGTCAGCTTAGCTATGAAACTTCTGAAGAACGGGGAACAGTCTTCAGGTTTTCCCTTCCAGTAAAAGAAAGCTTCTGCTGAAGATAGATTGCCATAAACGGGTTTGTCGGGTAGAATCAAGGAGCACATTTCACGATGGAGCTTTTTTATGCAACAAAAAATCAGTTGTTTTAACCGTCTGATTATTCTGATAATCTGTCTTTTTTGGGTTGTGCCCGCGCTTAAAGCCGACACCGAAGTGGATATCGCCTATTTTTCAAACCGGGCTGAAAAGCTGTCAAGGCTTTGTGAAGGGGCTTTCAGAGAAGGTTCTTATCTTGACAAGGTCGGTCGAAGCGAAAATCTGACCAGCGTCAACGGTAACCGAACTGCCTATCGATTTTTTAACCTCTATCTTAAATTTTCATCAGATATTGAAAAGATTGCCCAGAAATACCAGGTTCCTCTGCTGAAAGTAGGCTCGACCGATGTTGACCAGAATTACGAAGCCTATCTTCTTGGCATCTGTGCCAGACTTACTCAAATAGTCTGGATATCGGAACTGATGAATTTTGTCGAACGGCATGGAAAGCTTGAATTGCTGCTGAATGAAGGCAACCAGGAATTTCAGCTGCAAAAAGATGCTCTCAGGCTCGAAGTTAACCGGGTAATTCAGGTAAAAGACCTTGCCCGACTTTATCGCTTTCGTCTGAGTGACTACGACAAAATGCAGAAATTCTACCAGGGTCAGATGAGACAAAAACCTTTGCATGATCGCAATCACGTGCTTTCAGGCCTGATAAAATCACAAAAACATGTTTTGGATCACCTGTTAAAAAGCACTGCCAGCAAACCTACCTGGAAAATTCTGGCAAACACTGTTTTTGATAAAACTCTTGATTTCATTCTTCCAGCCCAGAAAGCTGTTTTCACCTGGGTTGGCGATGCCCGGATAAAAAAGCAGGAAACCCGTCTGGTCAGTCGATCTCAGATAAAAGATC
>JBMOKV010000304.1:0-14720 GCA_049325495.1 Candidatus Rifleibacteriota bacterium
ATGGGCACCCATGAAAGTTGCAACGATGCGCACCGGATAATCGCGGCGCAGCCGGTCAATAACCCGCAGCATTTTCAATTCGTTCTTGAGATCGAGCCCGTAACCGGTTTTGATTTCGATGGTTGAGTGAAACCATACGGGAGATGAAGGGGAGTCAGAAAAACCGGGAAACAAAAAAGCTGCCGCGGGCGCCGGCAGCTTTTTTATAGCCTGGTCTGAGCTTAAAAGTCAGCGATAGATAACTTTTTTTGCTTTTCGTGCTGTAACTACGGAGTTGTTAATTGCTGAGGCCAGAATCATGAATCTAAGCCAGATGTTCGCAAGTTTAAAGAGTAAAATCATGCTGTAGCCTTTCATTGATCAGTTCTGTGACAGAGAGCAGATTCTGTGATGCTTTTCTGATTATGCTTCGATAGTTGCAGTGAAGTCTGAAGTGAAACGTATGATTGATTGTGAAAGTTGATGGTTCTTCGAATAAAAGACTGGATGATGCGATGATCAGGTAGCGATGGTGCTGCAATTCTTCTCTGAGTATTTCTACGGCAGAACTGGGAATCCCCAGAAGGTGTAACATCTTGGCTTGCAGGTGTGAGGTCAGACCAGGACGCGAGGAGAGGACCGGATGCGCAATCAGCATTTGTACTATGGTTTCAGTGTCGAGAGTGCTGTCATCATGGCGTGATCGTAGGTTGAACCGGCGAGAGCTGTAGCTTGTTCCGTCAGACCAGAGCAGGTGTAGATCGGCTGCGTTGCGTTCAGAAATCTGGCTTGCGGCTTCTGATGCAGTGACAGGTCCATCAAATTTGTCTGCTATGTATATTGCCAGTTTCATCTTATTTGCCTTTTGCGCTTAACTGAATATATACACCGCATAAGGCATGCCAGAATTTTAAAGGTGGCTTTTAGTCAGGGTTTTGGCCGGCGGATTCCGAGCTTTTTCATTTTCGATTCAAGTGTGGTAGGCTTGAGATTCAGCACCGATGCCGCTCCATTATGACCCCTGACCTTCCAGTTGCATTTTTCCAGAATTCGAGAGATGTGAACTTTTTCCACAGTTTCCAGGGACAAATCGGTTGCAAATACCGGGGAATCTTTTGTTGATCTGGATTTTAGGCCATATTCCGGAATGGTTATTAAAATTGTGTCAGTTTTGCACAGAATCATTGCACGCTCAATAACATTGCGCAGTTCACGAATATTGCCTGGCCAGCTGTGATTGATAAGGGTCTGCACCGATTCTTTGCTGAGGGTCGGGCGTGGTCGGCCCATTTTTTCGGAAAATATGCCGATGAAGGCATCTGCCAGTTCAATGATGTCTACCCCTCGCTCTTTCAGAGGTGGCAGATGAAGGGGGAAAACATTGAGTCTGAAGAAAAGGTCTTCTCTGAACCGGCCATTACGTACTTCATGGGCAAGGTCACGGTTGGTAGCTGCAATGATTCTTACATCAACCGGCAGCGACCGTGTGCCTCCGACTCTTTCAAACTGATTTTCCTGCAGTACCCGCAATAATTTGCTCTGCAGTTCAAGGGGCAATTCGCCGATTTCATCGAGAAAAATCGTGCCGGTGTCGGCAAGCTCGAAACGCCCGGCCTTTCTGGCAATAGCTCCGGTAAATGCACCCTTTTCATGCCCGAACAATTCACTTTCAATGAGGTTTGCGGGCAGGGCAGCACAATTGACAATAATCAGCGGTTTGTCGTGGCGGCGGCTCTGATTGTGAACTGCCCGCGCAATCAGCTCTTTGCCGGTTCCAGTTTCCCCGGTTATCAGAACAGTGCTGTCGGTGGGTGCGACCTGGCTGATCTGGTGCAGAACCGTTTGAATTTCACGGCTGCTTCCGATGATTACCTGATCAGAAGCAGACTGGCTGATCTCGCGACGCAGCAGCTGGTTTTCCTGCTCCAGTTTTTCCTGAAGTTCTAAAATGCTCTCATAGGCTTTTTCCAGCTTGTTCTGAGTCAGACGCAGCTCGGAAATATCGTGCAGCATCAGGTTTATTTTGGCAAGTGCCCGGCTTTCATCGGTTATGGGCCAGGCGCTGACTTCCCAGAAAATCTGCTGCTGGTTATGATGGAAACTGATTTCAATCTGGGCAACGGGTTTCAGCCCCTTTTTGACCTCTTCGATTATCTTGCTCAGGGCTTTGAAAGCTTCCGGAAAAACCTCAGCCAATGACCGACCAAGCATGTTTTCAGCCGAAAGACCGGTGAATTTCACGAATCTCTGATTCAGGCGGACTACATTCAGATCAGGGCTGACGGCAAGCATTACGACCGGTGCCGAGTTGTAGATCTGCTGAAGAAAATCAAGGGCTTCACAGGCACTGCCACATGGTATGGGAGTGGTTGATCCGGCTAAGTGGTTATGCTGATTGCTCATCTTGGGGGTATTTTAATCAAAATGCCGCAGGTTTGCCAGAGAATTTTCATCTGATAAACCGCTTATCAAAGAAAAACTGTTGAAAATTGCCAGAGAAAAAGGTAATTTGCTTGAACTTCGAATTTTAACAGGAGGCAGCATTAATGATTCCGGCCAGAAAATTATCAGATGATGATGTAGTCAAACTTAGAGAAGAAAAGCTGGAACTGAACCGCAAGTCCAGACGCCAGACAGGCATGAAGCAGGTTTGTCGCGGTAAGGCAGAAGGCCTGCTGGAATGCAAAACCCCGGAAGGCATCTGTCCCGATTACGACGAATGCCACTGAGTTCAGTCGATTTCAACCCACACCGGAGCATGATCTGAAGGCTTATCCATGCCTCTGATGTGATAATCAATTCCGGCATTTTTCAGACGCTTGAGAATTGGTCTGGTTCCCAGGATCAGGTCGATTCTCAAGCCTCTTTTAGGCTCATCTTCAAATCCACGGGTGCGATAGTCGAACCAGCTGAGAAACTCTGCGGATTCGGGGTGCTTTTCACGATAAAGGTCGAATGTTCCCCATTCAAACAGGCGATTGAGCCATTCCCGCTCTTCCGGCAGAAAACAGCACTTGCCGGTTTTTAACCAGCGGGCGGCATTGTGATCGCCGATTCCCACGTCGAGGGCTGTGGGGGCAACGTTCATGTCGCCCATGATCAGCAGATTGTCGTCGGTTTTGAAATCCGAATCCAGATAAGCCCTGACGCCGGCATAAAACTTTTCCTTGGCAGGAAATTTCAGCGGGTGATCACGGCACTCACCCTGGGGGAAATACCCGTTCATAATGACCAGTGGTTTTTTCTGCGAGTCAACAAAAGTTGCGGTAATCAAACGTCTTTGTGCATCTGGTGCATCATCGGGCAGGTTTTTCTGGACGTCGACCGGTTTCTCTTTAGAAAGAATCGCAACTCCATAGTGGCCTTTCTGGCCGAATACTTCTGAATGGTAGCCCATGCTGGCGATATCATTGAACGGAAAAGAGTCGTCAACCACTTTAATTTCCTGAATTCCGATAATGTCGGGCTGGTGGCGTGCAATCAGTTCTTCTAGCTGGTGAAGGCGGGCCCTGATGCCGTTGGCGTTGAAAGAAAAAATTTTCATGCTGTCTCCGAAGTTTAACTTTCGGCTGTTTCGCCGTTGATAAAGATGATAAAATTTATACCATGATAGCAGAACTGGAAACATTGAAAAAAAACGCGCACTTGTATTTTCTCGGTGAAGACTTCGTAATCATTGCGGGAAAAACCAGTCGCGACAACGATTTTATCAGCCTTAAAGCGGCGGCACAAAACGACTATTGGTTTCATGTTCACGGAGTTCCCGGCAGTCATGTACTTTTGCGCTCTCTGGGCCATCTGGAGCCTGGTCGGCGCGAGCTGGAGGCGGCGGCGGCAGTAGCAGCCTACTACAGCAAAGCGAGAAACGCCGGGGTCGTTCCCGTGTCATGCACTCTGGCCCGCAATGTAAGCAAGCCTTCGGGGGCGAAGTCGGGCACGGTAATGATCAAGAAAGAGCAGACGATCAAGGTCAGGCCTTCATTGCCTGAAGTTGTTGATTAACGGAGGAATTATGAAAAAAATTCTGGTGGCAGCACTGTTGGTGGGTGCAACATTTTCATTGTCAGCCCAGGAACAGCCTGGCTCTGGCTTTCAGCCTCCCGGCCAGGAAAACGGCCCGATGAAAAAACGCATGCTGAAACGTTTTGATAAAGATGGCGATGGGGTTCTGAGCGATCAGGAACGGGCGGAGATGCAGAAGGAAATCGGAGATCGCATGCCCGGAAACCAGCGTCATTCTGGGCAGGGGTTCGGAATAAGGGAAAAGGTCGGTGGAAAAATCAAAGAGAAGTTTGCCGAGGTGGTCAAGAAAATTCAACAGGCTGATCCAGAACGGTATCAGAAGCTTTTGAAAAAATTCGACAGGAATTCGGACAATGTGCTCGATGAGCATGAGTTCATGACAATGAGGTCTGAGCAGAACATCAGAAAGATGATCATGGACAGGTTTGATCAGAATAAAGATGGCAGTCTCGATGAAAATGAGAGGGCCCAGTTCGAAGCCGAGCATCAAAAGAACATGGAGTTTTTTCAGCAGGTTGAACCCCAGAGGTTTCAGCTGGCTCTAGGGCAGCACGATGCCAATAAAGACGGGAAATTGCAGTTCGAAGAGTGGAGCGAAGCGGTACGAAAAGGAACTCTGCCGCCCCCGGGCCCACCTCAGGGGATGTCCGGTCAGATGATGGGTGGGCAACCGCCCATGCCTGGTCAGCCCCCCATGAGTTTTCAGGGGCAACCAGGCCCTGGAATGCCGAATCAGGGTGGGAATCGTCCCGGGCACCCGGGTAATATGGGTAACCAGAACCCGCAACAGCCGCCGCAACCACCGGTTACTGGCGATGATGGTGGCCTTCTGGAAGGAATTACACTCGGTGGAACTGAACCGGCCAAATCAGCTGATGAAGACGAAGTCGATTTTGACCTTGGCGAAGATTTTCTCGATTTTTAAGGCTGCGGATCGATCAGTTCATAATCTTCAGGCAACCCTGGAACGAACATTCTCGGGGGGCTTGAATGATTCAGTCTGGGATTGAGAGCCAGTTCCGATTTCATGTCGATCTGCGAAAAGTCGAGGCACTCGAGGCGATATGCCGTCGACATCAGCCACTGGCACTGTTCGGTATAGATATACCAGGCAAGGTCGAGAACTTTCTGAATGCTGGCGATGGCATTGAGATTTTTCAATCTTCTGTTTGAATCATCGTCTTTGCCGGCATCGATGAACTTTCGTGTGTTTTCAATCATTGTGGTAAATTTTTCGTGGGTGGTCAAAAAAACATTTGAACCCAGAACAATTTTAATTTCATCGATTATCATGGCTTTGATTGCAGAGAGGATTTCTTTATCCTGAGGATTGTCAAGATTGGCGGCCTGAATAGAATTTTCGAGATTGTAGATGGCCTGGAAAATTTTATCCACGTCATTGTTCATGTGATCCACAAAAGCAGGTATTGAGGGCTTTGCTTCAAGGTTTGTGTCAAGAAGATTTTCACTGCGAAAAAGAACCTCGCGCAGGCGGTTGAGGGCATCGACGGCCACCTTTTCGGAGCGGCTCGAACTTAGTTTTACCAGCTTGCTGATTACCAGAAATTTCCCGATGTGATTGCTTTTTCGATTTACCCTTAACTGAGCATTGGCCGGTAAAGCCAGAAGACCTCCGAGAATGGTGACCACAACAGCGCGTTTCAGCATTTCAATCTCCTGTAAGGTTGGCAATAATCATTGGGGCAACTTGGGCTTCCAATGGTAGATAAAAGACTTTCTGGAAAAAATAAAGTTCGGATTCAAGTGAATGTTTAATGTTTTCCGCTTTGCGAAATCCGTGTCCTTCGCCATCGTAGGTTACACAGGCCGCCGGCAGGCCTTTCTGGCGAATGGCATTATACATCAGTTCAGCCTGATTGGGAGGAACCACCTTGTCATCCAGGCCCTGAAAGAATACTACCGGGCAGTTGAGCTTTTCGAGATGGTTAATCGGTGAACGTTCGCGATAGATATCTGAAAATTTCTGGTAATCGCCAATCAGGCGATCCATATAACGGCTTTCGAATTTGTGGGTTTCTTTGGCAAGAATTTCCAGGTCACTCAAGCCAAAATGACTGGCACCGGCTTTGAAAGTGTCGGTGAATACCAGAGCGCAGAGGGTGGTGAACCCACCGGCGCTGCCTCCTCTGATTGCGGTTCTCGTGGGGTCGGCTAGCTTCTCACCGATCAGATATTCTGCAGCCATCTGACAATCGCGCACATCTTTTTTTCCCCAGTTCTGATTCAGGCGCTGCCTGTATTTGCGACCAAAACCGCTGCTGCCACTATAATTTACATCAACTACGGCGAAGCCTCTGGTTGTCCAGAACTGGGTCGAAAGGTCGAGAACCAGTCTTGCGGCCGCGGTTGGCCCGCCATGACTGACGACCAGCAGAGGTGGCGCATCGGAATTGCCGGGGTAATTGGGATTACAGGGGGGGTAATAAAACGCTTGAACCATTTCGTCGGGGGCAGCCTGAAACTCGATCGAGCGGGGAATCGATATATAATCAGGTGCAATGGGCACCGGGGGCGAGGTGAACAGAATTTCGGTTTGGCAGCTATCGGGGTCAAGTTGGACGATTTCCGGTAAAATGCTGAAAGAAGAACCGATAAAATAAATGTTTGATTGATCATTGGTGATCGAGGCATAGTTGTTATAAGGCAGATCGAGCTGACTTAGAATGCCATTGCTGAGCGAAAAAATCCCGGCTTTCCATTCAGCTTTCTCGCACCAGGTCAGGAAAATTCGGTCTGCGTCGATCACCGCATAACTGGTTGTCCCAATGCTCCACATCGGTTTGCCAAAATCTGCTGGTCTTTCAAGCAGACAGCGGCTTGCGCCATTTTCCAGGCAATAGAGGTTCCAGAATCCATTTTCGTCAGAAAGATAGAAAAGTTTTTCTCCCCGCCATTCAGGTTGCATGATCGAGGCAGAGTTCTGGTTGGGAAGTACATTGGTCAGACGGGCACTGCCATCCGGGGCCAGGTCGATAAGCAGAAGTTTCGTCTGATCCCATGGCATGTCGGGGTGGTCCCAGCAGATTGCGGCAAGGGTTTTGCCATCGGGTGAAAGCCTGATACTCGCGAAGAAATCGTGGCCTTCGCAGATTGTCTGAATCTGACCGCTATCAACATCTATTCTGACAATCGAGTTGGCTGGTTCAAGATCTGAGATCCGGTGATCTTCCATGACGGCGTAAAGGCTGTTTCTCCGGTGGTCAAATTCAAGGCAGGCAAATCTCAATGGTTCGGCGGGAGTTATGGGGGCAGGAGCCTCGCCGCCTGAAATTACGTATATGCGCTGATCGGAAAAATTGGTGAAAAAGATGCTGCCATGGTTGTCGGCAGTGGTGCAGGCTCCGCCATATTCATGCACTCTGGTTCGGGCATTGAACTGAATGGGAAGCAGGTCGACGGGTTGCTGTGGTCGGCTGATATCGACAAGCGCGTTGCGGCCATTTTCGTCTGGCCTTGATTCAATCATGATCTTGCGCCCGGAGTAAAGGAATATTCCTGCGGGAACGCGGCTTCTGGTGGTCAGAAGCTCGGCGGTCAAGGGTGAGGTCCAGGCTCCCGGAGGTGGATTGGCCGGCTCAGTCATCGCTGTCGCCTTCATCGGTCTTTTCCCTGAGGAGACGGGCAATTTCTTCAGGCTTGATGGTAAAAAGCTGACTGCAGAAATGGCAATAAACGTCAGGGTTTTCTTTCTTGGCAATCATTTCCTGCAGTTCTTCAACCGGAAGACATGAAATTGAATAAAGAACCTTTTCCCGGCTGCAGGTGCATTTTGCCGAGAGGGTTCGCTGCTCGATTATTTTAAGGTCGGTAAGGCCGAGCATTTCGCTCATCACCAAAATGTCTACGGACTGGGCCAGGGCTTTCTGGATAGTTTTGTCGTTGAACCGCTCAAGAAGAGGTACAAAGTCTTCTGAAAGGCCTTCGGGGAGCCTGGTCATTCGTAGCCCCACGGCGTGGTGTACATGATGATCGCGACTGGTTGCGCTGATTTCTATTGCCGTGGGCTTCTGATGAAAATCGTTGAAATATCTGGCCAGGCCATGGCGCAGGTTCATCGGGTTACAGATAATCTGATGTTGAGAGATTATTCCCAGCCGAGTGGAATGGGTGAACGTGATCGATCCGCTTTCGCCAAGCGATTGATCAAGGGCGATGTTCTCTATTCCATCAAATTCATTGAGAATTTTTGCGTTGGTGTACCCTCTGAGGTTGCCAGCTTTTGAAACATCGACGAAACAGCCGCCCAGCGGGCCATTTACCTGAGCCTGCAGGGCCAGTTTTTCGTCTTCCTGGCCAAGATCAGACGACATGATGGCGATGGCGGCCAGGGCTTCGGCCAGGAATCGGGCGGCAGTAGGACCGGAAAGATGTTTGCGTTCAAGTTCGCGGGCAGCTTCTGTAACATCGACATAGGTCAGCGAAATCATTTTTTCTTTGGAAAACCCGTATAGAAGCTGGTCCATTAAGCGCCTCGATTATGATGAATAGCAGCGTAAAAATATATAGTTGCAAGCTTTTTAGCAGTGCACCGTAGTATGGGAGTATACCTCTAAGAAGACAGCAATTCAATAGCGCACCGCAAATTTAAAACAAATATGGTTCGACCGGTTCGGGCGAATGAAAATTATGAAACCAGCATTTTTTTTAATCAGAAAGGGTTTGCGTGAAAACGTTCACAAACGCCGGGGTTGCCATCAGGAGTAGAATTCACCGGTGACTGGACACCGGCGAATTGCTGATTTTTGATTTTCCACGGTTTTGTAAAAAAAGTTATACTTTTAGCGTTTGTGTGTGCGAAAATCACACATGTGAAAATTATGCACGCTTTTCGTTATGTGCAATAAAGCCAAAAAGTGGCTTCAATAGCGAGATCTTTAAGTTGGCACGCCTCTTGCTCTATCCTAAGTGTCGTTCTTTGATAACAATGGGTTCAATTACGGGTCGCCGTTTAATCACGGCAGTTGCTGCATGTTCAACGCGAATTTCGCTAATCTACCGTCACCCTAATTTCTTGTAATTGAGCCTTTGTATTTACGCTTAGTCGCGTCCCCGCGCGACTTCACGTATCCTCTCAAAAGATCCTCTCACTTTGCCCCTGGCTTTCAGTCCAGGGGCCCTTTTTTTTAGCCCGAAAGCTTAAAAAATTTCAAACTCATCCGATAGAAGGGTAACCATTGAAAGGGGGATCTAAAATTGGAAATTTATTTCAAGCCCTGGACGAATTTTGCAAACTTTGAAGGGCGGGCAAGCCGCAAGGAATATTGGACTTTTGTTCTAATTAACATTGCAATTAACATTGCTTTCAGCATTATGGCCAAGCAGGTTTCGATAATCGGGCTGGCGGGCGGGCTTTTTTCGCTTGCAATAATTATTCCGAGTCTGGCTGTGGCTGTGAGGCGCCTTCATGACACCGGTAAATCCGGTTGGGCCATTCTTGTGGGTATCATCCCGGTAATCGGCTGGCTCATCGCTCTGGTTTTCATGCTTCAGGAAAGCAGTGGCGACAACGAATACGGTATAACCCCGGTGGAATGATTACTTTGGTTGATGGTCTTTTGCCCTGAAAGGGCCATCTGAAAATATTAAAACCAAAACGCGGGCTCCGCAATGACGGAACCCGCGTTTTGGTTTTCGGCCTCTCAATTTCCAATAATTGCCCTGGATGGGCGATGGTTTGGCCTCAATCGTTTGCTTCAGAGGAGCAGGGCGTGTTTTCAATCTGATTCGGACGATCGAGCGCTTCGCTGTTTATTACAACCGTGCCGGCCATGAAGTCGTGTAATGCTCGACGTTTTTCATTGGTAAGCATTACCATGAATTCACTCCAGATCCATATGTTCATGGCGAAATTTACCAAATTATACCAGCCTGGGGCATGATCGACCATGTATTCAGCCCTTTTCTGCCAGTCCATGGAAAAATATTCGACGTCTGACATTTTCGTTACAACAATTATCATTGCGGCAGAAAGAGCCATTGACAACAAGAATGTCACGGAAAAGCGCAGCATGGCTTCTTTGAAGCCAACATCCTCACCGTTCGTACGGGTAATTTTGATTTTGAGCAGAAGCTTTCCGGGTGTTCCACCAAATTTTTGTACCAGGTATACGTTGAACCATAATCCGATCATTGCCCCGGGAACCAGCCAGTAAACCTGAAAAAGACGTGATTGCTCGTTTCCCCATAACGCTAAGGCTGCGAACGGGAGGAATATCAATGCATCCAGCCAGAAAGATGCAAATCTTCTCCAGAATCCTGTGTATTGCATAATTAATGCTGCGCTTTTATTCGCCAATCAATTTTGCCTGCTTGCGAACCGGAAAGAAAAACTGTTGATTGCCTATCGTTGCTTCAGAACGGCGTTTCTGTTTCTGGAACAAGTTTTTTTTGCACTGTCTTTAATTTTGGCAAAAAGCGCGCGTATTTCTCCTTATTTTTTTAAATGTTTATTTAGCAATTGCTCAAGTTCAGCTTTGGTGAACGGTTTGCTGATGCTGCCATTGAAGCCATGTCTGGTTGGGCTTGCCATTACAGGATCATCAGCATAGCCACTTGCAACGAATGCTGGAATAAATTGGTCTATCTCCCTAATCTTTTTGATTGTTTCCTTACCGCCTGGATCTCCAGGAATTGTCAAATCGAGAAAGACCGCAACGAATCGACATTTTCCATTATCTTTTCTGGCGAATTCTTCTAATGCCTGTTTGGAGTTAATTACACAAATAACTTTGTATCCCATTGATTCAAGCATCGAGGCCAGTAAATCTCTTATCGTTTCTTCATCATCCATTATAAGAAAAGTCCCGCTTCCTGTGTGCCCTTCTGAAATCGTTGCTTTTTCTCCAGAGGAGGATTCAGGTGTCGCTGGAATAAAAACCGTGAACGTGCTGCCTTTGCCGGGCGCTGATTCTACATCGATGCAACCCCCATGGCGCTTTATAATCGAAAAACAGGTTGCAAGTCCAAGTCCATGACCTTTGGCCTTGGTAGTGAAAAACGGGTCAAATATTTTTGGAAGAATTTCTTGTGGCATTCCAATGCCGTGATCTTTAAATGCAATTTTGACATAATTGCCTGGTGCCAGAGTAACCTGGCTTTTTTCAATTAAATGTATGTTTTGTGCAGTTATCTCAATTGTTCCACCCTCTGGCATTGCATGTTGAGCATTAATGACAATATTGTCGATAACCTGGCCGATCTGGTTCTTGTCGAAACTGCACTGCCATAAATCAACTGGAATGTTGCAGTGGCATGTAACATTTGAACCGCTGGTGGCAAAGTTTGCAGATTCTTCAATAAATGGAATGAGCTTGTCTATTCGTTTTATTGGCGATCCACCTTTGGCAAAAGTCAGCAGTTGCCCTGTTAAGGCCCTTGCGCGGTCAATGGTTGAAAGAGCTTTTGCAAGGTAATTAGCTTTCTTTTTATCGTTACTCTCTTCTGAAGCCAGATCGATATTGCCGAAAATCCCACCCAGGAGATTGTTGAAGTCGTGTGCGATACCACCAGCAAGAAGTCCGAGAGATTCCAGTTTCTGCTGTCTGTGCACGGTTTCTTCAAAAAGTCTTCTATCAGTAACGTCCCGTCTCGTGCCCCAGATTCGTATAACTTCTCCTGAAGGATCGGTGACAGGCAATAACAGCACCTCGTAGGTATGAATTCTTCCGTCGGGCATCAAAGTTGATGTTTCTTGTCTGACTGGCTTTTTTGATGAAAACACTTCGCGATGCCAACTTTGCCACTCTTGCGCTTTCTCGTGAGGAAAGCCAAGTTCATAATGATTTTTGCCCACAATTTCGTCGGCTTTTTTGTGCAATGCCTCACACAGGCTTTTGCTGACTGCAACATGTCTGCTGTTTTTATCAAGCATGTATATAAAATCTGGGGTGTTGTCCGTGAGCATGCGGTAGTTAGCTTCGCTTTGCCGAAGCTGGTCTTCCATTTTTCTACGTTCGGAAACATCTCGACAGATGCTGAGCATTGCCTTCTGCCCTTCCCACATTATCCTTCGAGAGCTTACTTCCAGCGGCAAGCGGCTGCCGTCCTTGCGCTGGTGAACAGTTTCGAATGAGATTTGTCCGAATTTGCTCAGCCTTTCAATCCGGTCTGGTGCATGCACAGCATGGTCAGGTGCATCTATTTCCATAATGGTTTTGGCCATAAGCTCTGATTCCGTGTAGCCGAGGCGCTCGTGCGCCAGTCGGTTCACGGCAAGCAGTCGTCCATTGAAGTCATGGATAAAGATGGCATCTCCGGCATTTTCGAACAATACTCTATATTTCTCTTCGCTGATACGAAGAGAATCTTCCCATTTTTTTCGTTCAGTTTCATCTTTCAAAATGCAATGGGTCTGCCTGAATGTCCCGTCTGGATTGTGCCCAATCCGCCCATCAAAAGCGATGTACCTTTTATTACCGTCTTTGTGCAGCATGAAAAATTCACTATGGATTTTGCCTTGAGCCTTGAAAACAGGAAATCTTTCTCTGAATGCCTGTTTATACTCCGGCGCAAGGAAGTCTCCGAACCATTTTCCAATAACTTCTTCGCGCTTGTATCCAAGAGTTTCAAGCCAGGTATTATTAACTTCAATGAATCTGCCTTCGCTGTCGAGAGACTGGTATCCGAGCGGAGCCTTTTCAAAAAGTTCATGGAACCGTTTTTCGCTTTCCTGCAGCGAGACTTCAGCTTGC
Organism: Candidatus Rifleibacteriota bacterium; assembly: GCA_049325495.1. GTDB lineage: Bacteria > Muiribacteriota > Ozemobacteria > Ozemobacterales > Ozemobacteraceae > DYKG01. Next base: position 12,714 of record JBMOKV010000304.1, read on the forward strand.
TTCAGGCCAGAAATATTGATATGGCATCCAACCATTCTTAAGGGTTTTCCATCTGCATCCCATTCAATAATTTTTCCAGTACAAATCACCCAGACTGTTGAACCATTTTTGTGGTGGTAGCGCACTTCATTGTAGTAGGGGAGCGATCCTCTGGTTTCAACATGCTGATTGAATTTTTCAAAAACCCCGGGTAAATCCTCTTGAAAAATCAATTTCTGCCACGAATCAGCACGATTTTCAATTTCATGGTCTTCATAACCGAACATCTTCTTGAAAGAAGGACTAAGGTATTCATACCCTGAAGGAATGTGCCAATCCCAATAACCCGCCAGGGATTGTTCCAGAATTTCTTTCAAAATTTCCTCATTGGACATCGTCATATGATTTTATCCTTTTATTGGTGACCATGGGCGCAGATTTTGACGGGCCTGCATTTGAGTTACGCATTACCCGGAAGAACTTGTAAAACTGCTCCAGAAGTGAACATACCCGGTGATTCGAAATGAGTATCTGTAGTTATTTTACATCAGATTTGTGAAATCTCAAATTTTTCATGCAGATTGCCCGGTCAGGTTTATGAACTGCCAGATGAAGAGTCTGTTGCACATTTAAAGGTTATTTTTTCATATCGTGCCGGAAGTCTTGACAATCAATGAATAAAAATGAAAAATGTCAGCATGAAAACACGTATTTATCGCTACAAGATTCGCGAAGGTGCAGAGGAAAAATACCTGCGACTGCAGGAGCGGGTGTTGGCTTTGTACCGTTGTCATGCAGAGGTGGATGCAATGTTTTTGCATGATGAAAAAGATTCGACGCGGCGCACAGAAGTGATCAGGTTTTTGGGTTTAGATCCCGCTGAAGATATGCGGAGCATCGATGCCGACCCTCTGATAATCAAGCTTTTTGCCGAGTTTAAAGATGAAATTCTCGACCCGGAGTTTCCTGAAATTTCAGAGGAAAACTGTGTTAGCGAAGGTCTTTCGGCTGCCGGCAAGTTGCATCATGTGGAAATTTATTGCTCCGATCTTGGTAAATCCGCTGAATTCTGGGGCTGGTTTCTTTCCGAGCTTGGTTACAAAGAATTGCAGAAATGGGAAGCCGGAATCAGCTTCATTCTTGCCGATACCTATCTGGTGCTGGTTCAGGCCGATGAAAAGCACCTCGACACGCCTTTTCACCGCTGTCGACCAGGACTCAACCATCTTGCTTTTCATGCATCCAGTCGGCAACAGGTAGATGAAATCACCGAGAAACTTCGTGAGCGTGGTATTGTAATTCTTTACGTCGATCGTCACCCGCATGCGGGCGGTTCTCATTCTTACGCCGTGTTTTTTGAAGACCCGGAGCGTATAAAAGTTGAACTTACCTGCAACCCATTGCCCTCGAACTTGTAGCAAAATCAATTATTTCATCGATGGGAAAGTGGGGCAAAATGAAGCAGAGTCGCGACCTGACCAGCGGCAGCCTGTTCTGGAATCTGGTAGTCATGTCGATTCCCATCATGTTTTCCAATTTCATTCAGGTGGTTTACAATCTTACCGATACATTTTTCCTCGGTCAGATGCCGCAGGGAGCAACCGAAGGGGTTGCGGTAACCGGAATCGCTTATCCCATCGTTTTTCTCATGTCATCGCTGGGTCAGGGACTTGCTGTAGCCACAACCGCCCTGGTTGCCCGTTATCGTGGTGGCGGGGAAAATCATAAAATCAGGCTGGTGCTTGGGCAGACCTTTCTGCTGAATATCCTGTTTCTTTCTTTTCTCGTGCTGATTGCCCTTTTCGGGGTCAGCCCGATTCTTGGCCTGCTGCATACTCCCGATGCGATTCTTGCCTCGGCAGTTGAATACATTCGCCTGATTCTTTTCGGCGTCGTGATGATGTTCATTTTCTTTATTTTCCAGAGTTTTGCCGTCGCTTCGGGAGATTCAATTTCTCCGATGCTGATCAATCTCATTTCCGTGCTGCTTAACCTGGCTCTCGATCCGCTTCTTATTTTCGGCCTGGC
>JBMOKV010000305.1:0-1934 GCA_049325495.1 Candidatus Rifleibacteriota bacterium
AATTACTCGAAAGGCATTCTGGAACCTTCATGTGCCTGGCTGCGACGAGCACTATTTGGTGCATAAAATGAGAAATCACCCGGATTTTTGTCGAGAATTGGCTTTTGTCGCCGAGCTCGATGGGAAAGTAACGGGCAATATCATGTATACCAGGTCAAAAGTGATCGCAGATGATGGAACCGAAATTGATACACTGACCTTCGGCCCCTTAAGCGTTCTGCCTGAGTATCAGCGGCGTGGCATCGGTTCTGCGCTTATCAGGCATACAGTTGACCTTGTTGATTCCCAGCGGTACCCGGCGATTATTATTTTCGGCAATCCTGGCAACTACATCAAGCATGGGTTTGTTGCCGGAAAGAGGCTTGGAATCGGTTTGCCCGGAGAGGTTTATCCGACTGCAATGCTGGTTTTACCGCTCAACCCGGAAGTTTTTGCCGGAAAAAAATGGGTTTTTGCTGAAAGTGATGTATTTCATCTGGATCAGGTTGAGGCAGAAGCGTTCGATCGACTTTTTCCGGCAATGAAAAAGGAATACAGATTCACCCAGGAAGAGTTTTTCATTCTCAGCAATTCCATCATGCGCAACTGAGGATTTCACTGAAAATCGGTGTCTGGCTGAGCGGGGTGTTTCTCAGACCTGAAAAACAAACAATCGACTCGGGAAAATTCATTCGCATTTGTCGAATTCCAGGCAAGTCCTTGAACTGTAGTTGCTGAGTTTTTGCAGGTCAGCCCTGCCGTTGTTCTGGTACAAACTTTCATGCCTCTTGAAAAGGCTTGGTAAATCTGGTATAACCATTGTCTATGTGGAGACAACAAATTCTTTTGACGCAGGCGGTAGCCAATGGGATGGTTTGACAAGCTTACTCGCCCCAAACGCGATATTCCCTCTGATTTGTGGAAAAAGTGTCCGAAATGCAGCGAGGTGCTTCTTAATAAAGACCTGGCCCGCAATCTATATTTGTGCAACAAATGCGACCATCATCTGCGCATGCCGATCTGGGATCGCATTGCCCTGTTGACTGACGACAACTCGTTTATCGAGCTCGATCGCGAGATCAAATCCGTTGACCCCCTTGAATTCGTCGATTCTAAGCCGTACCCCGAGCGCCTGGCAATTGCCATCAACAAGACCGATGTTTTTGAAGCGGTTACCTGTGGCAGAGCGACTCTTTCGGGGCACAAGGTTTTTCTTGGTGTCATGAATTTTGATTTTATGGGCGGCAGCATGGGCTCTGTCGTTGGCGAAAAAATTACCCGCCTGCTGGAATACGGTATCGAAGAAAAGACGCCGGTTATCGTGGTCTCTGCCTCCGGCGGCGCCCGCATGCAGGAAGGTATTCTTTCTCTGATGCAGATGGCAAAAACCTCCGCCGCCATTCAAAAGATGAACCTTGAATCCATACCCTTTTTCTCACTGCTTACCGACCCGACCTCAGGTGGTGTGTCAGCCAGTTTTGCCAGCCTTGGTGATGTGAACATCGCCGAACCTGGGGCATATATCGGCTTTGCCGGGCCCAGGGTAATTGAGCAGACGATTCGTCAGAAGCTTCCCGAAGGCTTTCAACGGGCCGAATTTCTTCTTGAACATGGAATGATCGATGCCGTGGTGCATCGACGGCTGCTGAAAAACACCTTGGCTAAACTGATCAGCATGTTTTCTGGCAAATTCGGAGGCAAAAATGTCTAGAGATTTTGAATTCGAAAAGCCCATCATCGAGCTCGAAGCGCGACTGAAAGAACTGAAGAACATTTCAGAAAGCGGAAAAATTGACTTGTCGCGAGAAATTAACGCAATCGCAGAAAAGATCAATACCCTTAAAGAAGAAATCTACGGCGAACTCGAACCCTGGCAGGTTACCCAGGTGGCCCGCCATATCGATCGCCCGTCAACCCTCGATTTAATAAAACTTTTGAGTCCCGATGACTTTGTC
>JBMOKV010000306.1:0-1927 GCA_049325495.1 Candidatus Rifleibacteriota bacterium
TGGTAACGTCTTGCCAGATAACCATCATAGTAGTCAGTTATCGCGGCAATTACAAAAATTATGGTTGCGATTACTTTACCCCAGTCTCCTGAAAGTTCCGAACCAGGGTTTTTCCAGGAAAAAGCCACGATGAAAAAAGGTATGGCAACAACACGCATCAGGGTTAATTTGGTGGCTAAATTCATATCAACTCTGCGGTAAAGTCGTAGGCCTGTGCTTCTTTAATCTTGGCTTTCACGATCTGGCCAGGTTTTAGCCCTTGACTGGCGAGCGTAGTAAGATTGTCAACTTCGTATGCATCCCATCTGGTGCGACAATGAGCCTGTTTCCCTTCAATTTCGTCGACTATAAGATCTACCTTGCGGCCAACCAGACGTCGGTTTCTCTCCTCTGACAGAAGTTGCTGCAAGGTCATCAGTTGATCAAGACGACTTTGTTTAAGCCCCATCGGCACCTTTGGCACGATGAGCGCAGCGCTGGTGCCTTCTTCTGTTGAATAGGCAAATGCGCCAACCCGGTCTATTGGGTATCTTTCTACAAAGTCGATCAATTCAGCGAAATCTTCGTCGTTCTCTCCTGGAAACCCGACGATAAAAGTTGTTCGAATGGCGGCATCGCGGTAGTTTTTCCGTATATGTCTGATCAAATTGATTATATGCTGCGGTGATGTGTTTCTGTTCATCAAACGCAACATTCGATCAGAAATATGCTGGAAGGGGATGTCGAAATAAGGCAACACCTTGGGAATGCTGTAAAGCTGGTCTATCAGGTCAAATGTAAGTCCCCGTGGATGCATGTAATGAAGGCGAATCCAACTGATACCAGGGATCTCAGCAATTTTTTTCAACAGGGCAGGGAGCTTGCAAAGCCCATCTTTTTCAGTTCCAAATCTGGTGATGTCCTGCGCGACTACTGAAATTTCAACCGCCCCAGAATTGGCCAGGTTGCGGGCGTCTTCAAGAATCTCGGCCTCCTGCCTTGAAAAAAAAGGTCCGCGTATTCCAGGAATTGCGCAGTAACTGCAGCGATTGCTGCAGCCTTCAGCGATTTTCAGAATGCCGATATGGGGCGGGGTGAAAAACCGCCAGCTTTTGCTGTAATCGATATCTGTTTTGCCAGTTCTTCCGCAAAGAGCTGAAATATTATCTTCGGTCAAAAAGTCGAAAAGATAGTCCAGTTCACTTATCTGCTTTTTTATCTCGCCGTGATAGCGCTTGATCAGACAGCCGAAAGCCGCAACTTTCAGTCTGGGATTCTGTTTTTTTAGCTCCACTGTCTGGATGATTCGATTAAGTGACTCTTCCTTGGCGTCCTTGATGAAGCCGCAGGTGTTGATTAAAATCAGGTCAGCCTTCTCAGGGGAATTACACCACTTCCAGCCGGTTCTCGCAAACTGATTGGCAATTGCTTCAGAATCGGAGGTATTTTTGGAACATCCCAGAGAAATCAGATGAAAATTCATACACACAGGATACAATCTGTCGGGGAAAATGGCAAGCAGAACCTGCACGAATCGCAATGACAGGAATTTTTGGCTCTCTTATCGTTTTATTGTTTATTTTATCGTTTAATCATGATTGTTTGCCGACTCTTCTGCGTTGCTTCTACGATATGGGTGAAAAAAAATTAAGAAAATGTCGATACAAAGTTAGCGAATTTTAAATTTTAAGGAATTGGTATGAAAAAGCAGGGAAATGCCGGTCGGCATCAAGCAAAACATCTTTTTATCCTTGCGTTATTGATTTCTTTGCTTAATTCAAATTTGTTTTTGAATTTTCTTTCTTCCCATGTTTCTTTAAGGGTTGCAAGTGCTTCGCCTGAAAAAGGCTTGCTGCTTAACGATTCTCTTAAGCCATATGGGCATGGGATGATGGATAATCTTCTGAAAAAGGCCGTGCTAAGAGACCAGTCGTGTGGCCCAGAGAAA
>JBMOKV010000307.1:0-1922 GCA_049325495.1 Candidatus Rifleibacteriota bacterium
CTGACCATTTCCATTACTTTATCAATGGCTTCACCGGGGATGAAAAAGGTAGATTCGGCATCACGGGGAATGGCATTGTGGGCAGTGCCTCCGGTAATACTGACAAGACGAAGGTCGCATAATTCCCTGATGCTCATCAGGGTGCGGGTGAGAATTCTGATGGCATTCGCCCTTTCTTCGTGGATATTCACTCCGGAATGCCCGCCGGTCATGCCACAGGCTTTGAGCAACATGGCCCGGTAGTCAGAAGGAACTTCTTCATAGCTGAGATCGAGCTCTATCTGGGTGTCACGGCCACCGGCGCAGCCTACTGTGAATACGCCTTCGTCTTCAGAATCGATATTTATCAGTGTTTTTCCATTGAGCATGCCTGGCTCAAGGCCTTTGGCACCTGTAAGGCCGGTCTCTTCTTCGACCGTAAAAAGAAGCTCAAGGGGCGGATGGGCGATGGTTTCGTCTTCGCATATTGCCATTGCAATAGCAATGGCAATGCCGTTGTCGGCGCCGAGTGTTGTTTTATCGGCTTTAAGCCATTCTCCATCATAGACGAACCTGATCGGGTCTTTGCTGAAATCATGGTTAGAATCAGGTGTTTTTTCGCAAACCATGTCAAGATGCCCCTGAAGAATGACCGGGCTCTTTTTTTCCATGCCTTTCGAGGCGTTGACTTTAATGATCAGGTTACCGACCTGATCGGTGATATGCAGAAATTTATGTGAACGTGCCCATTCAATCAGGTATTGTCTGATTTTTTCTTCATTGCCTGATTTTCGTGGAATGGCGCTGAGTTTTTCAAACTGGTCGAGAATTTTTGAAACGGTTTTCTGGGGTTTGAAAGCAGAGTTTTTGCTGGTTTTTTCCTTTGCCATTGCGAGCCTCACTGTATTTAATTTGTTCTAAGGTAATACGAATTCAGGCTATTTTCAAGCAGTGAGAAATTTAATGCAAAGAATGGCTGATCATGGTAGTTTAACAGCAACCGTAACTGCTGGAGCAAGCTAATGGCAAATGGTTTTGATCGAAAACCGGTTATTGCGATTTCGCTGCTGAGTGAGATTGCACAGGCGATATCACATCTGAATTCTGATCGTGCGCTGCTTTTCCTTACTGAAAGCGCAGTTTCTGTTACAGAATCGGCCGGCGCGCTTCTGCTGACCCCTCACGAAAAGAACAGCATCATGGTTCCACTGGTGAAAAGCTTTCAGGAAGATCTTGAAGAACCAGACATAACCGAAGAGTTTCTTACCGACTGTTATGATGCGTTTTTTCAGCTGCGTGATTTCACCGGTTCAGGCGTTGCATCCGAGTATGAAATCTCTGAACGTTATCCGATCGACCTTTTTTCAGCCTGGCCAATCATGCTGGCAGGCAAGCCGGTTGCACTGCTGATAATGCTCAAGCCCGCCAGTCGCAAACTGTTTTCTGACGAGCATCGCAGCTTTCTTGAAATAATAACCCCCTTCATGGGTTCTTTGCTTGAAAATTTCAGACTCCATAATGAAATGATCCACAAAAATTCGCGACTTTCAGCGCTTTACGAAATTTCACAACAGGCAGAATCGCTGATTGACTTTCGCGATGTTTACGACGCACTGGGAAAGGTTGCCAAAAGTTTCATCAACTTTGATGTTTACCTGTTATATCTTTTGACTGCCGATGGCAAAAGCCTTGAACTGCGGCTTTCAGAAGGGGATTCAACTTCATTTCCGCGGACGATAAAGGTTGGCGAAGGGCCAATCGGTCTGGCGGCCAGAGAACTCAAGCCGTATCTTACTTACAACCCCGAATACAACTCGGTTTTGATATTGCCAATCGAGGTTTCGGGTAAGCTCAGTGGTGTTATAGCCATTGCCAGCCGAAAAGCCTATGCTTATCGCGATGAAGACATCATCGGGCTGCGCATCATCGCTACTCAGATTGCA
>JBMOKV010000308.1:0-1911 GCA_049325495.1 Candidatus Rifleibacteriota bacterium
GCGGATTGCCGAAGGGTCTGGCCTGGTCCTGCATCAGGTGTGAGTATTTGTAAATCTGCCGGTTGAAGGCGAAGATTTCGCCCAGATATCCCGAAAGAATCATGGTTTCCTTGATTTCCTGGGCGGCGGGAAGGCGGGTGGGCCCGACTGCCAGCAGCATCAACCCGATGACGAACAGTTTGAAGAAAGAGGTCTTCATGCGCAATCTCCTTTGGCAATACTGTATTTTAACGTTTTCCGATAGAAAATATCAATGATTTACTTTATTGTCAGGCAATTTCAGCAAAGCATCATTCTGAGCCTCTATCGACAGACAGACGATATTTTTTAACCATGTGGGTTTTCTCTCAGGATGAATTTGACCCCGGTGTGATTTAGTGTTAAACAATAATGAAATCTAACCAGGAGGGATTTATGAAAAAAGTTGTTTCGACAAAACAGGCCCCGGCCGCCATTGGCCCATATTCGCAGGCGATCAAGGTTAACGGTCTGGTTTTTACTTCCGGGCAGGTGCCCATCGTTCCTGACTCTGGAAAAATTGAAGCCACCGATATCGAAGGCCAGGCCGAGCAGGTTATGAAAAACCTGGAAGCGGTTCTCGCTGCCGCCGGCTCAGATTTTTCCAAAGTTGTTAAAGCCACCATCTTTTTGAAAGATCTTGGCCATTTTGCCAAAGTTAACGAGATTTACGGCTCAAGATTCAAATCAGAACCACCGGCGCGTTCTTGTATTCAGGTTGCCAAGCTTCCTCTCGACTGTCTGGTCGAAATCGAAATGGTTGCCATTGCTGATTAAATAATTATTTGAAAAGAAAAATCCCCTGACGGGCATTGCCCATCAGGGGATTTTTTTCAGGTCAATAAAGCGGGACTTCGCCTGGTTTAACCACGTATCTTACGAACTTGCCGCGTACCTGCCCGGGTTGGTAGGGTCCCAGATCGCCCGCATCACCGAATTCATAGGTTTCACCCACACGAGCATCGGCATTGTCCTCTGTCAGTTCATTGGTTGGGGTGACTTCGAACATGGCAAATCCAATGATTCTGACTGATGAACCGAACCCATAGTTGGCCGGATTATATATGCCATTTGGGTGATCCTGTCCTTGAAGATCGTAAACAGTCTGTGCATCTGTATTGTGTGTATTATTTGCGGGCACTTCAGGGGGGATATCGGTTATGGGAACGATGATGAAACGGTTGGCTGCGTGATCCGCATCACCATTAACTCTGAAATCAACGGCCTGGTCAGTCGGACCACGCATGTTTCCCGGTTCGGGAAGTATTCGGTCGTTTAATTGAAGAGGCTGGTTAAACCCTGTCATAAAACGATCACGATAGTCGTTTGCGCCACCACCAACATAATTATCAGGATCGACAGGCCCGTAATTGCTTTTCTGTTTGCCGGTAATCGTTGTGGTTCCACCGTCACCAACATTTTTTTCAACCAGCGAGCCGAGCATGATGTTATTGAGAACAAGTCGTTTTGTGTAATAGTTCTTGTGGTAATGTCCCCCAAGGAAGGTGAAGTCGCCGTTTCCGACCTTTCCCTTAATATACTTCACATAGTCTGCGCTTTTCGATTGTACCCCCAGGGTTACGATTTCCGGCTTAAGGTTTGCAGCCATGAATGCCGCTGAGTGGCCTCGACCGGAGTCGCAGCAGTAACCGCTTCCGTGGTTTTGACACCGGGGGTCAAGTGCATCCAGAAGATTGAAGGGCTGGCTATCGTCATTGTCGTGGGTATTTAAGCTGGAGAACCAAACCGGGCTGGTTTTGCGGGGAAAGGTCTTGTAGTGAAAATCTGTGAAGGCGACACAATCTGCATAGGCTTCAGATGGTGTTTTACCTTCATAAATTGCGGCCTGCCAAAGAGCAAGGTCGAATGTTTCAGGTGCAAAACACTGGGCAA
>JBMOKV010000309.1:0-1911 GCA_049325495.1 Candidatus Rifleibacteriota bacterium
CTCTGAAGCCGTTTTCAAGCTTGTGCTCGGCGGCAATTTTCTGTATTGCGCTGAAAACTGCCGACAAAACTTCGCCATCAGCGGCTTCTTTGCTGGTAAGCCGGTCGATGTGTCTAACCGGAATTACCAGAACATGAAAGGGTGCCTGTGGATTGATATCTTTGAAAGCTACGACCTTTTCATCCCGGTAGATGATCTCTGCGGGAATCTTGCCTTCAACAATTTTACAAAACAGACAATCGCTCATGGTAGACGGATTGTACAACGTTCTTGCAGCGGCTGTCAACTAATTTTTAGCTGCCGGTTCGACGGATTTTCAGTTTTCAGATGCTTCGAGAACCGCTTCTCCGTGCATGCCGGGGTGATATTTCGTTTTATTGTTGGATAATGGTGAACGAAGAAAGCGAATGGCTCTTACCCCGACTTCATTGGCTTCCGAAATGTCAGTGTCGGAATCGCCGTAATAAAGTGAAATTCCATGCTTTTTGATAAAAACACCTTTGCTTGTGCGACCTGAAAAAATTGCCTTTGGTGTGTTTTCTGGAAGAGAAAAATGCCGTCTGGTAAGCTCAGAAACGATTTCTTTTTTTACCGGGGGGCGGGCAGTAATGAAATAAACCCTGTCGCCACGTTTTTTGTGCATTTCAATGACGCGTTTTGCCGATTCTTTGGGAATGCTGAATTTATCGAATTCACCACTCAGATCCTGCCAGAACAGGTCGCTTTTCAGGGGCTTTTCGCCGTATTTGTTAGTTCCGTTGGGACCATCGGTATTGGTAAAGGCATAATGAAAACCAGGGGTCGAAAAAAAGGCGGTGTCGTCAACGTCAAAACCGACCGACACGGGTCTTGCGGGTAAAGACTTTTCAATTTCTTCAATGCTTATCGTGTGATAGTAAAAATGGGTCTGGCCAAAAGCTGAAACCGAGATCAGCAGTAAAAAAACGAGCAAAAATCTTACATTCTTCATTCATCTGTCTCCTTATTAATAAGTCTGCCGAATTCTTCAGAGTTTTCGGACTCTTTTTCTACATCAATAGAGTAAACCGGTATTTCAAAGGTTTCAATAAATTCTTTGCCCAGGTTCTGATAAAAGAGCGAAACCTGCCATTTGGCTGGAAATTCATGGTCATGGTCTGTAGTTTCAGAATTTTCGGGCAGGCAGACTTCGCATTCAAGAATGATTTTGTTCTGTTGTGATTTTACATTTGGTTCAATTTTAAAACAGGTTCTGCCATCTTCAAAAAACTCCCGTTTTACAAATGTCGGGCCCTGTAATCTGACTACTTCGAGCTCATCTTCTGAACCTACCGGACAGAACTTCTGCGTGAACTTCAAAAAAACTTTTAAACCGCCAAGAATTTCCATGTCGGAAGGGCTGTCGATTATGATGGAGAATGGCCATTTTTCTCCGGGAATTAAGGGAAAACTTGCTGCTTTAAGGCTTACGGCATTCGCCCAGGATTCTCCTCTGAGCTTGCGCAGGCAGTATCCGAACAACAGAAGGTTAAACAGAGCTAAAAATCCGAGGCTGGTGAATCCTTCGGGGGTAATCTGAGGCTGGATCAGAACAAGAATGGCCAGGGCTACCGATAAGAACGCCAGAAGAAAAGTGAACCCAAAAAGAGGAAACATTTTTTTTAATTTATTTTCACCGGTAATAGTAAGACTCTGCCATGATTCTTCCCATTTCCAGGGCTGATCAGGAAACATTTTGCGTCTGGTCTCTCGATTCACTTCAACCCGGAAGCTTAGAATAAAGAATATTTCGAGCAAAATATGAATTGCAATACAGCCTGCACCAGCCACGGCATAAAAATATCCACGAAACGGGAATGGCATGAAAAGCATCGAGTTTCCGGGATTCTCTGGGTCAACCATTACAGTAAATTTTCTGTCGCCGGCCAGTGC
>JBMOKV010000310.1:0-1904 GCA_049325495.1 Candidatus Rifleibacteriota bacterium
GGCTTTAAGAACTTCGAACAAAACCTGGGCCGAAGTGCTGAAGTGCAGTCTCTGATCGAGGGTCTGGTTATGCCGGTTGTAATTGATGAACATCATGGTGATGCCGCCTGCCATCAGTGCGGTTATTAAAACCGCCACACAGATTTCGACCAGGGTTAAACCGCTTTTTTTCATATCGCTACTGACTCATTGCAAATTTTATGCTTATAACTTCATGTGAATCGAGGGAGTCGGAGAAATCGAAAACTCTTTTCTTGCCCGCTTCAGTTCTTACGACCTTTTTAGTGCCTTCATTGCTCCACAAAACCTCTTTGCGGGTTTCGGCGAAGCTTTCATCAACTTCAAGAAGATAGAGTTTGATTGAATTTTCGTTTAAAATTTCTATTTTATAAGCTTCAAGAACATCCTGACGCAGGAAAGTACGCATGGTGGTATAATTCTGCAGAGCCCTGGCCCTGGCGTCGAGATGGGCTTCTTCAGTGATACCGCTTCTCATGTAAAACACCACGGAAAGAATTGCAAGAACGAGTATCGACACGGCTACCAGCATTTCGATGAAGCTGAAGCCCTGGTTGGCTTTTTCCCCGTAAAAATTTGTTTTCATGGCAGACTTACCTGTCTGAAATCTTTGATCAGCGTGATTGGCTGGTTGTAAAACCTGCTGTTTCGCTGTTTAGAAGTGGCGGTAACCGTAATTTCAAAAACCCTGCCAAAAGGATTGTTGAATCGGTCGTCTGGGTAGCGCGGAAGATTCACGGCTTTTACCTGGGCTTCAAGCTTGATGACCTCGTCAGGTTCAATGAAAATTCCGTAATTTTTCAGCTGGTTCTCATCTAGCGCTGCTGAAGGAAGTCGGACAAATTTATCGTTTTCCAGGCGGAAAAAAGCATCCATCAGACTCGAAGACATGATTACCGCTTTCATTTCATTTTCTGAACGGTTGATGGCGGTTCTCGATTGTGACATGAGATTGGTTACCGGCAGAATGCCCATGGTGAGTATGGTGAGAGCGATCATGATTTCAAGCAGCGAAAAGCCGCAGGTTGTGGAGCGCCTGGTTAGAAGAACATTTTTGCTCAGGGCACTTCGACCTGGCAGGGCCAGGCTCAGTGACCGTTTCCGTTTTTTCAATTTTTTTGAAAAACAGCTTTTTATATTCATGATCTGTCAAGAATCTGGTCTTGTGGCAGGGTCATCTTTAAACAAGCCGTCTGCAACCAGGTTCAAAATCCTTCACCTGCATTCTTTGAAAGATTATAACCTTACGCGGATTCAATTGCCAGGAATTGGCAAACGGGAATGCTGGTTTTTGAATGCGGCTTTAAGAGTCCGATAATTGTTGAGTTTTTTGTTGATTTCTTCGATCTGTTTTTCAAGATCTTTGATGTTTTTTACCAGCGACTGTCTCTGGCTCGCTGTTGAACTGTCGTTGGGGTCACCAAGGGCAACCAGGCTTTCCTGCATTCTTTCAAGGTTTCGAACTGCTGAAACAAGAGAGCTCTGTTGTTTCTGCGCTTCAGTATCGGCGGCTTTCAGCGCTTCTTTCAAAGATGCCCAGGTGTCTTCAAGTTTTTTGCGCTCCCTTTTAACCTTTTCTCCGGCGCTCTGAATGGTGTCGCCAACCAGCAGAAACGGCGATGTCTGATTGTCTCTTACCATTTTTTCATACCATTCCTGTTCCCTTTTGAGGTTTCTCTGAAGAGTGGGAATATATTTTCGGATGTCGGTGAAGAAAGGTTGAAAAACTGTTGCGTCGTTCCAGGATTTTTTCATCAATTCTTTGCCAGCTCTGATGGCTGAATCATAATTGGGCGTGTCTTTGTCGAGGAAATTGGGAATGCCGATTTCCGCCAGGATTTTTTCGAATTCAGCTTTTGGCGGTTCAGGCTGTGTGGACAGCCTGA
>JBMOKV010000311.1:0-1900 GCA_049325495.1 Candidatus Rifleibacteriota bacterium
GGCCTGACCGGCACAGAGACAGAAAGCAAGAAAAACAAGCAGCAGAGAATATCGGATTTTCATAATGCCTCCAACTTTAAGCTGATTAATTCTACCCTGAAAACCAAAGCCAATCAAGCACACATATCGCGTCTCAGCAATTCTCGGTCAAACGTTGATTTCCTTCTCTACTGTCAAATCAGGAACATAAACTGCTGATGACTGCTTATTCGAAAGCATCTCGCCAAGCCTCAAAGCCACAAAGGCACTATTAAATTTTTTCTTGAAATTCTTTGTGAGCTTCGTGGCTTCGAGTCTTTGTGTGCAATTCAATTACATAGTTTGAAACTCCTGGCTTCAAGACAAAAAAACTGCCAGGGAAAAGAGAGTTTCTTTAAAGTCAGTTTTGCGATTTGCTTTTAATGAACGACAAGATTTGTTAAGATTATTTTGAATGCGACAAATGAAGTGGCAATTTGGAGGGATTAGATGAAACGTTTATTTAAACTGGCGATCATTCTGGCTTTGGTTGCGGCTGTTCCAGCCTTCACCGAAGAAATCGAATGGCAGCCACACAAGCTTCCATTTGGCAACGAAAGCAGCCGCTGGAATATGACACAGGTTTTTCTGCACAGCGTAATCGACAGCCAGACTGGCAAGACCACCGATATGGAAAGTTTCTACCAGAAACTGGAAGAAGCCGACGTTATTCTTATCGGTGAATCACACACCGGCCTGCACCATCACCAGGTTCAGCAAAAAATAATCGAAGCACTTGCAGAACGGGGCAATCAGCTGGTTATTGGTCTGGAAATGTATAATGAGCAACAGAATCAGAAGCTCGACGAATACATTCGTGAAGGGGCAACCCCGGAAGCTTTCGCCGCCAGTACCGGCTATTATTCAACCTGGGGCCACAATCTTCGCTACTACATGCCGATTTTCGCCGCAGCTCACCGTTACCAAATTCCTCTCAGGGGCGTCAATCTGCCGTCAGAAAGGGTTAAAGCCCTGCGAAAAGCCGGTTTGAACGGTCTGACAGAAGCCATTCTTCCCGGAGAATCGATGCCCGACACGTCATCATCGGAACATCGCTTTTTTATTGAAACCATGATGCAGGGCCTGGGCGCACAGGCTCCTGAGATGTTTCCCGGAATTTATCTGGCCCAGTGTCTGTGGGATGCTGCCATGGCCCAGGGAATTGTAAAGGCCGCCGAAGAATTCAGTAATCATAAAATAATCGGGCTGGCGGGAACCGGTCACGTTGCATACGGGCTTGGCATTGCCCGGCTGATCAAAAATCGCAGCAATCTCAAAGTGGTAACCGTGATGCCCGTCGACATCAAGATCAAAAGCAAAAAGAAAACCGATGAACACCCTGGTTTCGCGGTTCACATGGGCAAGAAACAGGGTCAGGTTGAGTCGCCCTTCACCATCGTTTCAGCCGGCCTTGCCGATTTTCTCGTCGGCGTACCCGAAGAAAAGAATGATTTTTACCCGGCACCACCCTTCAAAGTTTCAGAAAAAGAAGGGAAACTGCTGATCGGCAGCGTTATGCCTGGAACATGGGCCTTCAAAGCGGGCTTTCGCAGCGGTGACGAAGTAATCAGAGTTGCCGGCACATCTTTTAAAAAGGCTGACCAGCTGAATTATTTTCTGCACCATCTCAACTGGAACCAGCAGCTTTCGTTAACCATAAAAAGAAATGGCAAAACCATCGGCCTGCAAAAAAGGTTAACGATAGAGAAAAAGAGCTGATTCACTGCTACACAAAAAAAGTCAGAAGCCCGGCGGAACATCTCTCTCAGGCAATAATACAAGCTGTTTTCGTAATCGATATGGAAATAAATGGCAGATCGGGCAAAAATTGTATTCGTGGTAATCACCTGGTGATTTTCAGGTTATAATAATTGTGAAAACA
>JBMOKV010000312.1:0-1893 GCA_049325495.1 Candidatus Rifleibacteriota bacterium
TGCTCTGGCCTTTAAAGTTGCAACCGATCCCCATGTCGGAAAGCTTGTGTATCTTAGAATTTATTCAGGCAGTATTGAATCTGGAAAAGTGGTGTTCAACCTCAATCGTGCAAGTCGAAAAGAACGTATCGGCAGATTGCTTCAGATGCATGCCAACCAGCGCCAGGATCTTCCCCGCGCACAGGCCGGCGACATTGTCGCCGCAGTAGGCATGAAAAATGTCGCCACCGGCGAAACTCTGGCAGTCGACCCTGAATACGTAACTTTCGAAAGAATTACCTTTCCTGAAACCGTTATTTCTGTCGCCATTGAGCCAAAAACTCAGGCAGATTTATCAAAGTTGACGGAAGTATTGACCGCATTGATGGATGAAGATCCTACTTTCAAGGCAAAAATTGACTCTGAAACTGGTGAAACTTTGATTTCCGGTATGGGTGAGCTTCATCTTGACGTAATCGTCGATCGAATCACCCGGGAATTTGGAGTTAAGGCTTCAGTTGGAAAACCGCAGGTTGCTTACAAGGAAGGCATTACTTCTAATGCGAGAGGCGAAAGTCGCTATGAACGCCAGATTGGCAATAAGGCGCAGTTTGCCCACGTAGTTCTCGAAGTTAAGCCTCTTGAGCGTGCCAAGGGTTTTCGCTTTGAAAACCGTGCCCGGGTTGAAGAAATTCCGGCAAAATTTGTCAGTTCGGTTGAAAAAGGTTGCCAGGATGCTATGAATGATGGTATTCTTGCAGGCTTCCCAGTGGTAGATGTTGATGTGGTTGTAACCGGTGGAACTTTCAGTGAAACCGACAGCAATGATATCGCATTTAAAATTGCGGCTTATGAAGCGATGAAGGTTGCATTACGAGCTGCAAAACCGGTTTTACTTGAGCCTTTCATGAAAGTCGAGATTGAAACCCCTGAGCAATACATGGGCGACATCATCGGCAACATGAATTCTCGCCGAGGCAAAGTAATCAACATGGAGATGCGTGATGATGTGAGAATAATCGAATGTCATTCACCGCTTTCCGATATGTTTGGTTATTCGACTCAGCTCAGATCGTTGTCTCAGGGCCGTGCCAGTTTCACAATGGAACTTCTTCATTACGATGAAGCTCCCAAAAATGTTACTGAACGTATTCTTGGTGTGTTTGGTTATGGCCAGCCACCGCAGCAGATGATTGCCGGCGACCAATAACTACGGCAATCGATTTATTGAAATTTAAAAGGAGATTTTAAAATGGCAAAGCAGAAGATGCGGCTGTCACTGAAGGCATTTGATCATAGACTTCTTGATCAATCAGTTGCCAGAATTTGTGATACCGTAAAACGCACTGGAACCAAAATTTCCGGCCCGATCCCCATGCCGACCGAAATCCGGAAATACACAGTTCTTCGTTCTCCTTTCGTTAACAAGGACTCTCGCGAGCAGTTCGAAATGAGAATTCACAAACGTAACATCGATCTTTATAATCCGTCAGGTCAGACTGTTGATTCACTTATGAATATGGACCTTCCTTCCGGCGTAAACATCGAAATTAAGATGCTGTAAGCACACTGGAAAGGAAAAGGAGGAAAATAATGGGCGTTAAGGCAATATTGGGTACCAAAGTTGGTATGACCCAGATTTTTACAGATGAAGGGAACGTGGTTCCTGTAACCGTAATCAGCGCAGGTCCTTGCACAATCATCCGCAAGAGCGATAAGGCCGTTCAGGTTGGCTATCGTGAAATCAGACCCGAAGCAGTTAAGCGCCTGCTTAACAAGCCACTGCGCATGAGTTTTGAAAAAGCCGGTGTCAAACCGTTCCGCTTTGTAAGAAGCTTGCCCGCTGACGAACTTGAAGGCATTGAGCCAAATACTGAAATCAATGTTTCAATGTTTAAAGAAGGTGACATTATC
>JBMOKV010000313.1:0-14346 GCA_049325495.1 Candidatus Rifleibacteriota bacterium
GCGATGCCTGAAATGATGGCCATGGCAGAAACATCTGACCCTGAACAGGAAACCGCTGAAATTGAAAGCTTCGACCAGCCCGCACCCAGACCCGTTCAGAAACTGGCGAAAGAAAGCCCGAGAGCTCGACAGCCCGAAAGAACAAATGTGGGCTCGAGAGTAAGCGCCATGGCTGCAACTGCCCCTGCTGATCGAAACGTCAGAACCGTGGTTCAGGACAAGCCCTCAGGATTGAACCCATTCAAAGTGAGTGCTATTTTCCCGGCTGCCGACAACCAGAATGTCTCACGCAAAAGCAAAATAGCCGTGCATTTCTCTGAACCTGCCGATCCCAATACGGTTAACAACATCAACATATCGGTTTTCGGCAAGCAGACAAGGGTTGAGGGCAAAGTAATATTTGACCGCCGAAAAAACCGGGCAATCTTCGAGCCCGCTTCACCCCTCGATGCAAATACCCAATATAAAGTTTTGGTAAGCGACAAGATCAGAAGCAAAATTGGTGAACAGCTTGCAAGTAACTTCTCATGGGAATTTGCCACCTCTGAAGGCCTGAAACACCAGTATAATCCCAGACAGACCGCTGAAGCCGATGCCGCATTCTACATTCCTCTGGTTGACAGCAAACTGAAGAAAGAACCTGGCCAGGGTGCTGCCCGCTTAAAAAGCGGAGCCAATTCAAATACCGCTTTCAATTTTGTTGAATCAAAACACTGGGCTTTCAGATCAGTCAGGCATATTACCAACAAAGGCATTCTTACGACCTTCCCCTTTGTCTATACTGACAGTGTTACCCGCTATGAATTTGCCACTGCAATCAATTCGGCATTGAGCAACCTCAAATCAATGCAGCACATGTCTTCAAAACCAAAACTCAAGATTGCCGACATGGTCGAATTGCAGCAGTTGATCGTTGAATTCAGAACCGAACTCAAATCATGCGCGGTTAATACCCAATGGTTCGAATCTTTTCTTGCCAAACAGGGCGTTAATCTGCAGCAGGTGGAAATGAAAGTGCGCAAGCTTAACAAAAGCTGAAAATTCAAACAGTCTTTTGTTAAAAAAGGGGCTGTTTCATAAGACTGCCAGGTAGGAAAAACGGCATTTCGACCTCTTAAAGAGGCTTAGATACCGATTATGCGAGTGTTTTTGCAGGATAATGCAGAAATTATCTCAAAACCTGCTTAGCGGCCTGATGAAACAGCCCCTGTGCTTTTCAGCAGAACATTAAAAACCAAGCAGAAATTGCAGAAAAGTCATTTTCTCTGATTTATAGCCGTTTAAAGCGCTGTCTTCTGAAATACTGAAAATTGAAGCACTACCATCAGTGAAATTACCATTTAACTCGGCATTGATGGTTTCTCCCTGAATCAGTTTTCCCTGAACGGCAAAATTGGCAAGGTCATGACCACTGCAATCCCATTGGCACTCGCCCGCACCTGAAACAACCAGATCAAATTTTGAATCCTGCCGACCAAAGCGATGAAACAAAGGCAGCCTGCCGCCGGCAAATTTATGTTTCAGCTTGATTCGCCACAGCGATTTTCGTAGATCTTCTGAATTGAAAAAGATCTGTCCGGCAAGCTGATGAGTCGAAGAATTCGTTGAAATTTCAAGGTTTTCTGCCACAATCGAAGCCGAAACAGCCGGGACGTTGCCCTTTATCTGCAGGCTGAAAGAGGCTGGGCCTTTCATCGCCGGAATACCTGAGCCGTATTTCACACCCCAGGGCAGGTCATTATAAAACTTATGCGTGTCTATATGGTCGGCGGCAAAGTTTAAATCCCACCTTCGGTTTAAAGCAAACACCTGTTCAATTCGGCCGTTTATTACTGCGGGAAAACCAGCAAACAGGCTCCCTGAATCGCTTACCTCAAGGGTGTCGTCGAAAAATTTCCAATGACCGTTTAATTCGAAAATGGTCAGAAATAATCCCTGGGCCACCATGTGAATTTTGTTGAAATCACCACTGATATTGCCAATGAACCCAGTTTTTTCACTATAGACCCATGATCCGCCCAGAGTAATGATCCCGTCAAAGCCAAAAGGAAAAGATGTCTGCCACAATGAAATCAACCAGCGCGAAAGAATTCCCAGATCGATTGCCGCTTCGGCAAAATAGCCACTCAACTCGAATTTTCCACCTTTAACTGCGCCCACAATCTCTGTAGAAAGGTTGCGACCAGCCAGGCAACCTTCCAGGCGACCTTCAATCTTCTGGGCTTTTTGCGAAAAATTTGCCGCAAATTTCCCGTCAAAGAACCGTCGATCACGCAGGTAGCCCTCAAAGCTGAGATTAAGCGGCTGTTGCCCTTTCTGGGAAGGCTCAAGATTAAGCTGATTTAATTTGAACCAGAGTTGATCATCATTGAAAGGCCTTATTTCAGCCTCATGAATAAGGACATGGTTCAACTTGAAATTGCCGGGAATGTTGGCAATGCAGCCGACCTCAGGAAACCCCGGAAGATTCTTCAGCCATATTGGCCCCGGAGCCCCATTCAAGCTGAGTTTTTCCAGCTCCAGTTCCGCAGAAATTCCAGAAGCAGCCAGCAGAGCCGAAAAATCAAACTTCAGCTTGAGATTCTCGGCTGATAGAAGAAAGGCCGGAGAAGCCCGTCTAAGGGTAACTTTAGGAATATCCAGACCTTCATAAAGGTTGCCGGTAACCGAGGCGATTTCGACTTTATATCCCTGTTTTTCGAGATTCATGGCAAGCTGCCCGATGGCAAAGCGGGAAAAACCTTGAGAATTAGCTGCCAGAATCGCTGAAATCAAAAAGACAGCCGCAAGAGTCACGACCACCATGAAAATTTTTAGATATGTCTTTCCCATTGCAGAAGGTATCTGCTTTTCCAGTTCAGCCAAAGGTCGTATTCCTTGAAGTAGTATAAAAAAACTCTCCCGATACGGGAGAGTCCTGATTTCCGATATTCGGGCCGATTAAGCGTAGTATATCCAGCTTTCAAGTTCAAGACGGTAATTTAAAATTTCCTCAGGAGTGAAATAAACCTGCACCTCGTGAGCATAGCTGTCAGGACAATCTGAACCGTGGATAAGATTGTGTTTGACATCCAGTGAAAAATCACCGCGAATGGTTCCCGGTTCAGCATCGAGGGGTTCAGTTGCCCCCATTATCCGGCGACAAAGCTTTATTGCATTGCGCCCCTCAAGAACAAGCGCCAGGCAAGGAGCAGAAGTAATAAATTCTACCAGAGATTCAAAAAATCGCTTGCCTTTGTGTACACTATAGTGCTTTTCGGCCTGTTCACGGGTAACCTGCACCAGTTTGGCGGCAACGATCTTCAAACCTTTATCTTCAAACCTTGCAATGATCTTGCCGGTGAACCCGCGCTGAATTGCATCGGGTTTAAGTAAAATGAAAGTTTTTTCTTTTCGGTCGTTATTCATCAATTATTCCGCCGGTTGAAGATTAAACTGCATCGAATAACAGGCATGCCGTCCGTTTTCGTTCATGACCCTGAAATCATCTGTCATACTGATGACCGTATCAAGGGTCTGTCGCAGTTCATCTTCACTTACCGGTGGTAATGTTTTACTGGCAGTAAGTTCATCGGCGAGCATGAAATCCTCAACAGTTATCTGCAGCTTATCTTTAAACACTGAGAATTTCAAGTCAAACAAACCTGAATATGACTGGTGAGATAATTCAATTGATTTGGACAGCGCAGATTCAAGCGCCTTTTTAATCAATTCACGGGAATTGGAATGGACGGAAAAATGATCGCAAATGCCTTCAAGAGTCAACAAAGCATTACTCATGTAACACCTGTCGGCAGGAATGCGCATGTGCAGCGAAAGTTCATCCTTGCGAAATTTTAACATTGAAGACACCTTCTCTAAATCAGGAGCAGGCAAGATTATGTTATTATTCTTTGGCAGCGATGATTTTAATTACTTCTTCTTTGCTCTTGGCTTTTTTAAGGTCTTCAATCAGATCCTGGTAGCGGAGCAATCGTGAAATCCTTGCCAGAAGCTTCAAATAAAGACTGCCTGATTCTACCGGAGCGGCGAGCAGGAATATGAGATGAACCGGGTCACCATCGACAGAATTGAAATCGATACCAGAACCGGAGCGGGCGAAAGCGATAGAAACTTCATTCACTGTATTGGCCCGGGCATGAGGTATTGCAATACCAGCACCGATAGCAGTGCTGCCTAATTTTTCTCTTTCAAGAACAGCATTGACAAAATGACCATGATCACTGACTTTGCCGGAAGTGCACAGCAGTCCTGAAAGCTTATCTATTGCGGCTGCTTTGTCATTTGCATCGAGATGAAGCTCAATAAAACTGTCCTGTAGTAGTTCTGATATCATAGCTGTTACTCCTTGCCTAACTAATTACTCTTAAAAGAATAGAAGCATAAATCATGCCAGCCGCTCAACCCACTAATCCGGGGTATTATCAAATACTTTGAGTGCGAATTCCACACCCAGGGTACCCATGTGAAAATATAACACAAAATTTCTGTAAACCTAGTGTATTTTTTTTATTTTTCGTAATCATTTTCCAGATCGTGCTTTTTCAGCTGGTGACGCAAAGCAAATCTGGTCAGCCCAAGAATATCAGCAGCACGGCTTTTCTTGCCCTCAGCCTCATTCATAACTTCTACCACGATCTGTTTTTCAACCGAATCGATGTAATCCTTGAAGTTGAACCCCGGAATCTGCCATGGGCGCTTCTCAGAAGGATTGTAAGAAATGCACTCGATTTCTGCGGCTTTCTTCAGCTCGTCGGGCAGACTCGATGGCCTGATCTGATTGGAAGTTTCAAGCAAGGTTGCGCGCTCAACAATGTTTCGCAATTCGCGAACGTTTCCGGGAAAATTATAGCTTTCAAGAACCCGGCAGGTATCTTCTCTGAAACCGGAAATATCTTTGGAAAACTCTTTGCGAAATTCCTCCAGGAAATATTTGGCCAGCAGCATGATATCATCGCGGCGGTCGCGCAAAGGCGGCAGACTGATAGTGAAAACGTTCAAGCGATAAAAAAGATCCTGACGCAGTTTTCCATCTTCGATAGACCGCTCAAGATCGGCATTGGTGGCTGAAATAATTCTTACATCAACGTGAATATCGGTAGTTCCGCCAACCCGCCTGAATTTACGCTCCTGCAGAACTCTCAACAGCTTAACCTGCAAAGAAGGATCGAGGTCACCGATTTCGTCGAGAAACAGAGTGCCGCCGTTCGCCAGTTCAAAAAGCCCTTTCTTCTGCTTCTGGGCATCGGTAAAGGCACCCTTTTCATGACCGAAAAGCTCTGATTCAAGCAGAGTACTGCTGACCGCAGCGGCATTTACATCGATAAAAGGCTTGTCCGCGCGGGCGCTCTGAAAGTGGATCTGGCGGGCAACCAGTTCTTTTCCGGTTCCCGATTCTCCCCGGATCAAAACGGTTGTGCGATCGGTTCGGGCAGCCATCTGAATATGTTCTCGCAGCTGCTTCATTTTCTGGTTATCCCCAAGAATTCTCGAAAACTGTGTTTCAAGACGTTCCTGGTAATGATGCAACTGGCTTTTGAGAAGATTGGCCTGAACGATTTTACGAATGAGCAGGCTGACTTCTTCAAGACTGTAAGGTTTTGAAATGTAATCAAAAGCGCCGCGCTTCATGGCGCTCACCGCAGTTTCCACATCACCGAAAGCGGTCATGATAACCACAATGGCGTCGGGGTCAATGCGAGTTACCTCAAGAAGCAGATCAAGACCGTTACTGTCAGGAAGCCTGACATCGAGAAGCACAATATCCGAGCCATTTGCATTGAAATAGTTAATGAAATCCCGACCATTTTCGAAACTCTTTACGTTGTATCCTTCGCCTTCGAGCGCTTCTTTTAGCGTCCAGCGAATCATTTCCTCATCATCTACTACCAGTATGTCTATTGCCATAATCAGCTTACCAGGCCAGCTCGCCGAACCGCTTCAACGATGTGCGGTCTGACCTTTTCCCCCGAAATCTTGAATAATGTTAGAAAACTCTGATATAAAATCTTACTGCGGCTGCTCTCAAATCGGCGCAGTATCATTTTCTGCATATCGAAATCCTGATCGACAAAATTATCGACCAGAAGCCTTACAACTTCGTCTGAATCACTTTGCAGAAGCTCTTCAACCGCCACTTTTCTTGCCCGACCCGAGAGATCCTGCAGTAATTCTCCCAAAGCCTGCAGATACTGGCTTTTACCGGTTGCCCGATAGAAGATTCCGTTTACCCCGGCCTTCACTGCAGCATCGCTATCACTGAGCAGATGGTCAAGATGACGCAGTGATTCCTGACCCGAAAGGCGGAACAAAGCTCTGCCAGCACTCAACCGGACTTTCCAGCTTGACTCTTTCGTGGAACCAAGAATTACCGGCACGACTTCGCTTTTTCCTATGCTGGCAAAAGCATCGATTATTGCACTGCGAAAGTTGGCTTCCTGAGTCTCAGGAAAGATCCTTTTCAGATGGCCCAGCGCCGATTCATTGCCAATAACCTTGATGGTTTCAAGCGCTTCAAGGGCCACACGTTCTTCGGTGTCTGAAAGCATCTCAAGTAATGGCTGAATGATTTCGTCAAGCTCAAGATAGCGATAAGCAACTGCCACGGCCCGGCGGCAGGCAATATCCTTACTTGCAGCATAGGCTGAAATTTCTTCCGGTTTGTTCCAGCCGACCAGCACGTAAAATGGCAGCGGCGGCAATGGCGAACGCATTTTCACCGGTTTCCATTCACAGAAATCGAAAAGAGGTAGGGCTGCCTTGTGAATCTGGTCATCAACGTTTATAGCAAAATCCGCTGCAGCTTCCGCATAGGTTTCTGCGAGATAGATTGCCTTGCCAAGCCATGAAGGATCGGCAACCAGTCCGCGTTTGACTTTTACGATACTGCCCATCGACAGACCTATCGCAATTCGCGCCTTTGCTTCACGCAAAGCCTGGTCAGATTCAAGCATTTTTTTGAATCTGGAAACCACCTCAAAAGCGACTACCAATGCCTCAAACAGCTCATCGTCGCGAGTATCGCTTTTATCAAAAAAGAGAATGCGGTCTAGCTGAGCTGACGGGAAACTGGTGAACGGAAAAGAAAAGTCCTTATCAAAAACTGCTTCAGCACGCTGAATCAATTTAACCAGACCTTCTCCCGAAGTGACGATTTCCTCGGGAAATCTTATCTGAACTGCAGCTGCCACCCCCTTCATTTCTTCCAGGGCGGTACATACCGGGAAACGCTGATCAAGAAGAATTCTGAATCGAAGGTCTTCTTCAGTTCCTGATTCCTGAATTTTCTGAGGCTCGGTTCTTATCTTCTTTACCGCAACCGGAGTCGTGACACTTTCGACAGACGCCGGCTGATCTTCAGCCTCTTGCGAAGAAACAGATTCTACAGAAGAAAGCTTCGAAGCCGCATCGGCCTTTGGTTCGGCGTCAATTTTTTCCCTCTCTTCTTCCTGAAGAAAGTCAGCCTCTTCCTCCTGATCATCAAGTGAAAACATCACGAAAACCAACAACAAAATGACTATTGCAATAACAATCATCAGAATAGAATTCATTTTTTATCCTTCTTGGCCAAGCTTAGAGAGTTATTCCTGACGGTACCCGAGTCTCTGTATCCATTCTTCACTGCGACGCCAGTTTTCTCTTACTTTTACCCACAACTGTAAAAAAATATCACGTCCCAGCAACCGGTTCAACCTCTCTCTTGATTCTTTGCCGAGATTTCTTATTCCTTCGCCCGATTTTCCCACAACGATGCGTTTATGACTATCACGCTCGACAAAAATATTTGCTTCGACAAAGGTTTTGCCATTCTCGCGTTCTTTAAACTGCTCTACCTGAACCGCTATCGAATGCGGCACTTCCTGATAATAGCTTTCCAATGCCACTTCACGAATAGTTTCTTCGACTATCTCGCGCTCAGAAAGGCTGGTATAATAGTCTGCATCGTAGGCATGAGGCCCCTCTGGTGCAATTTTGATCAACTGGTCGCGCAGACTGTTGAGAGTTTTACCACGGCGGGCCGCCACCGTAAAAATCCCGGAAAAATCAAAGAACTCCTGGTATTTTTGTTTTGCCTTTTCAACATCAGCTTCTTCCACCAGATCAGATTTATTAAGCACTAGAAAGAGGGGAAATTCCTCTTCAGAGCGCATTTGCTCAAGATATGACCGATCTTCATCCGGCCTCTGATCTGAGAGATCAACAAGATACAGACCCGCCTGCAGGCCTTTTAAAGTAGCCATAATTTCTGAATGCATGAAGGCGTCAAGCTTGTTTTTAATCTGGTGCAGCCCCGGAGTATCGCAGAAAACCAGCTGAGTCTGCTTGTGCGTCAATATACCCAGAATTCTTTTTCTGGTAGTTTGCGGTTTGTTGGAAACGATTGACACCTGTTCACCAACCATTGCATTTATCAGGGTCGATTTGCCAGCATTGGCCCGACCGAAAAGTCCTATTGCTGCGAATTTCTGCATTTCAGCTCTTTTCTGCAGCCTTTTTGTCCTTATCAGACTTAGCTGGTTCGGCTGCTTTGTTTTGCTTTTTATCTTTTTCCAGTTCTGCACCATTGAGAGCCACATTCAAACTGGGAGAAACCACCTGTATCCAGACGGCTCCAGTCTGGTCGAATACAACCTTTTTCCCATTCCTGTCGAAATAGTCAGTCATACCTGATGCACTGCTCTTTTTCCAGGTAGTTTCAAGCATCCGTCCACCGTAGAAAACCATTGCGGGGCCGCTGCCAATAAAACTGATTTCCTGGCGCCCTGCCGCATCAATGGTTTTCATGTTGGCAGTCTGCAAAATAACCGTTTTTGGGGCTATCTGCCTTCCGCTTTCGCGGTCGGTATGCTTTTCACCATTCATAAAGCGCTCATAAACCCCATTTTTAAACTTATAATTCATTTTATAATTGCCATGATACCTTATCTTCAGCTCTTGACCAGGCTTGTCACCGATACTCGGAACCGGGCCGTAATTCAATGGAACGGGTTTTTGAGGCAGTTTCATGGGAATTGAACCGGCCATGTATTTAACCAGTTCAGTGCCCTTAGTGTAAAGGTTGTGGGGCGCTTTTCGGGTGTTATCCCGAAAAAACGGCTTTCCATGTTTGATTTCATCAATTGAGTTTATTTTGCTCTTGCTTATATAGGCATAACCCATTGGGCTGCCGCCACAATGAACATAAAGAGCAGAAACTTCGATGGCGCGGTCAACAAAATATTCCCGGCAACTGCGTACCGGCCCCAGGATCCCTGGTGTATGCAGAAACAGGGCCATAAATCTGGTAATCCCGCCCTCAACCGGAATTTCATAGACAATTTCGGCGTTAATCAGCCCACTTTGTGGCCTGGCTTTGTTGTGGTTCTCGATCATTACAGCAAGTGGCCGCAATGCTGTGCCCGAAGCAATAGCCACCGGAAAAACAGCTGTCGATGGGGTAGCCTGCGGAACAATCTGGACTTGATCAGCTGGTGGAATTACTGCAGTCTCAATTTTACTTACGGTTTGAGAGGCCACTGAAACCGTCTTAGCGTCTTGAATTTCAGGCTTTTGGGGCTCTATTACAGCTGCTGACACCGAGGCAACCGGTGAGATTATCGCTTCAGGAGGTGGAGGAACTACTTCTATCTTCGCTTCCTGCTTTTTCGTCGATTTATCGACGGCTACGGACGCGACAACCACCGGATCACTTTTGGGTGAAGCGGGCTGCTTTTCCCGCATCGGCGCGGCAGGTGTCTGATTTTGTGGCTTTAGCGCCCCCCCTGAAGGCAAAGCTTTCACTGCTTGCGCAACAATCGGCTTTTTTTCCTGCGGCGGTTCGGGCAAATCTGCTGGTGGCGAGACAACTACGGGAGTTTTATGGGATACTTCAGGTGATACTCTGGCCTGGGATTCTGCTTTGGCCAGGGCAAGTGCCGCCGATTCAGTAGCCTGCATCTGATTGGCCCACACCGAACCCGCCTTTTTCAGGTCAGCTTTATTAAGCAAAGCGGGACTTAAGAGAGTTCTCAGGTCGATCGGCTTAAAATACGGCCGTGGCTGAGCTTCGAGCGATTCTGAGGCCGCTGGTGTCTGAACAATCTTTTCGGGTAACTGGTTCAAACGGGAACTGCGAATCTTAACCAGAACGTTGGCATACAGGTAGCGGGTTTCATTGAACAGGCTGTTTAAATTTCTCGTGTAATGAAGCTTCAGAGGGGTATTCAATTCGGCAAAGTTCTTGACGCGATCTTCAAGAAACATGACCAGACGAGTTAGATTCTGCTCTGCTTCTGCATCATTCAACATTGGAGACCGGGAGTTAGGCGCCAAAGCCCGCTTCATTTCCAGATTAACCAGGCTGAGAGTATCTCTTAGTTCAAAATATTGTTTGATTTCATCTATTTTTTCAGCCTTGAGAACGCAGCTCAGGGCGAGCAAAGCAATCATAAGCACAATCAATCTGCTTTTCATCATCTGGAGTCCTCGTAAATTAGTGGGGTATGGTAAAATCATCAATTCTGGCTTCTTCACTGTTTTCCGGAATACGGACCGGTTGCACCAGTCCGCCGCTGATAACTATTTTCATGGCATCCTCGATATCCATATGTGTATCGATGATCCGTTCTTTCTCTATAATAAGAAGAAACCCGGAAGTGGGGTTAGGAGTGGTGGGAATGAATACCGTGGCCATTTTATGGCAATCGATCAAATCAGACTGTATGGGCACCGTGTAATCATTTGTAACAAAACCAAGGGTCCAGCTGTGCTCTTTGGGGTATTCGACCATGACAACCCGCTTGAATTCACCTCGGTTTTTCTGAACAACCACGTCTGCTACCTGCTTGATTCCGTTATAAAGAGAACGCACCACGGGAATCGCTTCAAGAGATCCTTCAATCCCTGACAATATGCGCTTCCCAACGTAGTTCTGGGCAATTGCTCCGGCTATGATAAAAAACATCATCGTCAGAAAAAGCCCCATACCCGGAATTCGATAACCGATTGCCCGAGAAACCGCCACACCCAGGAATCCATCGGTCAACTGGAAAAGAAAATACATGATATAAATGGTAACCGCCATTGGAACAAGAACCAGAATGCCGGTCAACAGGTATTTGCGCAGATGAAGAAATATATCCTCAAGCCGCAACAGCGCCCGCTCGAGGGTTCGATTAAGTCTTTCATGCTGTATCGGAAGCTTCATTTACCTGGGGTTTCCCTGATAATCTTTATCCAGTCCACTTTTCGCTCGTCTCCGGAAATTATTTTCAATCTGAAGCCATCGAGCAAAAATGTTTCGCCGGCAGCGGGTATTCTACCAAGATTTTCCTGTATCAGTCCATTAATTGTTGAAACTCCCTGAGCCGAAGAAAATTCGAACTCGGGAATATGGTTCAATTCAAATAGCCCCACATCGCCCCGCACCGAAATTGTTCCGTCATCATTGAATTTCATGCGATTTTTCGGCTTGTCGAATTCGTCATGAATCTCACCCACCACTTCTTCAACCAGGTCCTCAAAGGTAACGATGCCGACAACAGATGCAAACTCATCGACCACTACCGCCACCTGAGCGGCTTTTTCACGCATCTCGCGAAACAGCCCCAAAGCGGGCTTCATTTCAGGAACAAAAAGCGGCCGCAACATAATTTCGCTCAGGGATCTGATTTTTTCTGTTTTCAAAAATAGATCCTTGAAGTAAAGAATTCCCACGATCTGGTCAATATCTCCCCGATAAACGGGAATGCGTGAAAAGCCTGATTGAATAACGGTTTTTCTGGCAACATCCAGTGGCGTATTAAGTTCAAGAGCGACAATCTGTGGACGCGGAATCATGATTTCTTTTACGGTAGTATCACGTAGTTCGATGATCCCCTTGGCCATTTCGCTTGAACTCTCTTCGAGAGTGCCGCAAAGAGACCCGTTCATCAGGAGGATCAGAAGCTCTTCTCGTGACAACCGGCCTTCGGTTTTATCGGTGGGAATCTTGAGAAGGCTCATGACACCCCGGGTAAAAAAAGTTACGATTCTGACCGGGATATAAAAAATTATCTCTGCGATAACCAGTGCCGGCAGGAACTTCAAACAAAGTTTAAGAGGTCTTTCACTGAACAGCATTTTTGGAATGAATTCACAGGCGAGGAAAATGAAAATAGAATCGACCAGAGTGCCAAGCTGCAGTGCCAATGGCCCGGCTTTCTGCAAAAGTACAGTCAGGAGCGAAGTTGCAATAACCAGACAGCTGTTGATTCCCAGCAATGTAACTGCCAGGTAGTTCTCAGGAACCCTCACGATCTTTAGAAGCCTTTTTTCGCGCCACGCAGTCGGGTCAGATCGCACCTTGAACCGCAGATAATCGAGATCGATGGTTACAAGCCCGGTCTCAGCCCCATTGAAAAGAGCGTTCAAACCCAGAAAAAGGGCGACCAGCAGAATATATAAGGGTATCTCCATCAGGCGGCGGGAGAGGTAAATTCAGGATTTCTGGTGAATCTTACCCGAAGAATGCGATTACCTTTGATTTCGGTTACCTGAAAGGTTCCCTGGGGTTCGGTTAATACTTCGCCCTTTTGCGGAATGCGGCCGAGTTTTTCAAGAACAAAGCCGCCAACCGTCTCAGAGTCTTCATAATTCAATTCAAAGCCCAATTCCTGCTCAAAATCGCTGATGCTGAATCTTGCATCGACACTGAACAGGTTTTCATCGATTTTTGTGAGCGGGTCCTGCTCTTCAAGGTCGTATTCATCGACAATTTCGCCGACAATTTCTTCAAGAAGGTCTTCAATCGTCACCAGACCTGAAATTCCGCCGTATTCATCGACCACAACAGCCATGTGCTGCTTTCGCTTTTGAAACTCACTCAGAAGGTCGTCGAGTTTTTTGGTTTCCGGCACAAAAAAGGGTGGTCGCAGCAGTTTGAAAAGATCATACGATTGTTTGATTTCATCCAGTTTCATGAGAATGTCTTTTACATAAAGAATTCCCACAATGCGATCAAGACTGCTGTCAAAAACAGGAAACCGGGAATGTCCATCTTCTCTGATAAATTCAAGCAATGCATTGAGCTCTATATTTATCGGCATGGCAATTATATCTGGTCGGGGAATCATGACCTCACGCACCAGCGTCTCACCAAATTCAAAAACCGAGCTGATCATTTCCTTCTCATCACGCTCAATGATTCCGACTTCTTCGCCCAGAGTAAAGTAACTGTCTATTTCGTCCATTGAGGTGGTTGAGCCAAGATGACTGTTCCAGTCAGAGAAGCGCGGGAAAATCCTGCTAAGAATCCAGGTGACCGCAGCCGTGATCGGGTAAAAAACCAGGATAACCAGCCGCAGGGGCTTAACCGCGTAGCGCGAGTACCCGTAGGCACCATAAATGGCAATGGTTTTCGGGGTAATTTCACCGAAAACCAGAAGAATAACCGTCATGGTAAAAGATGCCAGAGCAATTGCCACCGGCACACTGCCGCCAACCCATTCTGCAATTGGCGATCTGGGCAGATAATCAACAATGAACCTGGTGGCCATGGCAGTTGCCGTTACATTGACCATGGTGTTGCCCAGAAGCAGGGTCATCAGCATTTTCTGCTTGTCAGCAAGCACCCCGAGAATTTCAGTGGCGCGTTCATCGCCCTCGGATTCATTTTTTTTCAAACGCAGCGGCGAAAGGGCAAAAAAAGCGGTTTCTGTCGCCGAGAAAAAAGCTGAAAGGCACAAAAGGCCCACGAAAATTAGACCAGATAACGAGTCATCCATAAAAATACCAGTCATCCACCTTCGTAAAATTCTAGTCGATTTCAGTTACCCGCTTGATCAGCGGCGAATAATCCTCACAATTGCCACATTTCAACAATTGTTTTTCACACAGGTGTCGAAAAATCGAAACCTCACGGTCGCGCATCTGTCTTCGCAAAATTTTATTTGAATGCTCATAGCCGTGCAGATGCAAAACACCGTGAATCATGAGAAAAACGATCTCAAGAAAAGGTTCATGCCTTATGGCATCGGCCTGGCGAACCGCAGTCTCTGTACTGATGACCACATCGCCAAGCACTCTGAATTCTGACTCGAAAGTCTCTTCTTCAATTGGAAAAGAAAGGACATCGGTGGGTTCATTCTTGCCACGATAGTCTTTGTTCAGTTTCTGAATAAAATCATCGTCACAGAAAACCAGAGAAAGCTCCGCCTTATCCGGACTTCCTTCGAACATCATGATTTCTTCGGCAATCTGTTTGATCTGGTCAAGATCAAGTTTAAGCAAAGACTGATTGTTGCTAATCAGAACTTCCATCTGCTGCTCCCTTCGCCTGATTCGAGAGTTTTCCGGGATAATCGACCCGGCTGTGATACATCGATGAAA
>JBMOKV010000314.1:0-1891 GCA_049325495.1 Candidatus Rifleibacteriota bacterium
AGGCTTCAGACAGTTTTGCAGAAAAAATCAACTGGTGCGGCTCCTGGAGCTTTTTTTTCCGATCTGCCTGCTGATTTGCGAGCGGCCATCGATGCCGGTCTGGTAAAGAATTACCCCGATGGGGGGTGGCATTTTGATGAAATAGTTAATCGAGGCCAGGCAATTTACTATTTTGCCAGATTGATTGATTACATCAAAATCAATCTTGGGGTTCCGCAGTTAACCGCTGAGGGTTCAAACTATTTTGAAGATATTAATCCTGGACATTGGCTTGAACCTGATTTGAAAATACTTTCAGGAATTGGAGCAGCTTCTGTTTTTCATGGGCTCAACTTATGCCCGGAAAAGCCTCTTAGCTTAGAAGAAGCGAGAAAAATTTCGGGTTCAATAACTGATTATTTTTCTTCGAATTTGCTGATTTTGACAAAAGATGAGGATCGGATTTCCATATTGCCCAAAGGCGCTTTAAAACAGTTAGAGCTCGATAATTTTGAAATCTCATGGGATAATCAGAATTGGTATGGAATTCCCGAGAATTCATCTGTTCCAATTCCCCAAACTGATCTGCCATTTTTGTCTGTTTTCTTCCGGCACCCGACATTTCTTCCAACCGGCCAGGTTGAAATTCCCCGAATTGGCTGTGCTACAGTATTCATAAAGCTAAGAAGAGATTTTGCCAGTTTTGTTAAGAGTAATCTCGAAGAATTTGGAAATGGGACTGTATCTCGTGATCAAAACGAGATTGCGAGAATTAGAACGCGCATCGCCGAATTGAAAAACAAACGCCTTGTAGTGCCTTCTGCCAAGGTTGTTGCCAGTGAAAATCAGCCTGAAGAGTTTTTTCCCCAGGTTGTATCAGTGGTTGAAGAAGAAACGGGGAAAAACGAAAATTTTAAAATATCTGAAGTTTCAGAAATGGTCAGAGCCGCCAAAATAAAGAATGGCGTCGCAAGTCATGAACAAAAGAACAATCAGCAGTTCATTTCAAGGGAAGACAAAGAGGAAATGCACCAGGTAAACGGAACGGTCTGTGATTCGATTACCGGTAATCCGCTTGAAGGTGCAATGCTTGCCGTTGATGGTAAAAATCAGAAAATTGGAAAGGACGGAAGGTTTTCTTTAAACCAGCCTCTTAATAAAATAATTGAACTTACGCTTTATTGCGAGGGGTACAAACCTTTGCAACTCAAACATAGGGTAGGTTACCGAACCAATGCATTGAGTCTTCGCTTGAAGCCTGAAATGACTAATTTTTCCGGTTTGATTGTTTGTGGAGATACGGGCTCAAAAGTCTCTGGAGCTTTGATTCGTCTTGGGGAAAAGGCTACCAGAAGTAATTCCGATGGTTCCTTCCAGATTCGCGGGATTAGGCCTGGTTACCATCAAATTTCATGTTTTTCCAAAGCATTTCTTGAAGCTCATGAAATAGTTTTTGTAAATTCAGACCAGAAAAAACCCTATATCTTGAGTTTGAAGCCTGAATTTGATTCTCAAGATGCCGACCAGGAAACTAATGAAATTCTTGAAAATGCTGAAGCTCAATTTCCTGAAACTTACGAAGAATCAATAAAATTCGCTGATTAAAGATGAAAGTTGGCTAAGTGCTTCAAGCCTGGTAGGCCACCGGTTGTTGCCATCGATAGAGTTTCTGTCGGGCTGATTCATCGAGAATTTTTTACGCAGCATTGTGATTGAATTATTCAGCTCGGCGAATGACAAATATTTGTGGCTCGATATTCTCTCGATACAAAGATCCGATAAATTTTCAAATCCCAAAAGTTTTCCTAAATCATCAAAAGCTTTTTCCCATTCCGAAAAAGTTATTTTTTCGTCTGGTCTGAGGAATTTTTTTTCATCAGAGCAGGGCAAACCAATTTCAATCAGACAAGAC
>JBMOKV010000315.1:0-1888 GCA_049325495.1 Candidatus Rifleibacteriota bacterium
GATTTCCTGGAACCTGTTACTTAGCGGAAAAACACTTTCTGATCAGGCTTATGCCGTGCTTAACAAGATTGTCGGTCAGACCTGCAATGGCTTGAATAATTCTGCAGACGCTACAACCGGCAAAGATCAGCCGGTTGTGCACGCAGAACAGTAATCAGAATTTTTTCATCGATATAAGAGATTCGTCAGCGAGGATTTCGTCTTTGAGAGGACAATCGTGCAGATGGTCACAGCTTTTGCAATATTTGTTTTTTATGGGCTTGAACTCTTTTTCATGAATCATTGCATAGGCAGTTTTATCAATTGACTCAACCACTTTGGGAATGTCATCCCGGGTTCGGGTCGTTTCAATTTTGCAGTCATGATCAAGCATCAGCAATGAAAGTTTGCTGATTTTCAAACCAAAGGTATCTTCGCATGCCCAGTAATAGATACTCAGCTGCTTATCCGTATCTACGGCTTCCTGACTGCGCATGGTCGGCTCGGTTTTGTAATCGAGAATTTCATAGGTGCCGTCATCGAGTTTATCGATTCGATCGATGAATCCGGTCATTACTGCATATTTGCCGCAGGGAATCTCGAAATAATCTTCGATCGAATAGGCGGGCCTGAAATCACAATCTTTGATGTACTTGTGATAATACATGGTTACCTGTCGAATTCCATCCTGGCGATATTGTTCTTCAATCGCGTCTGAATCAAATCCTTCACGGTGGGTCAGCCGTACCTCATCGAAAATTCTGAGAACTTCTTCGAGGCTTGGTTTGGGAATCGGGTTAATCGGGTCGTAAACCCTTTCAAACGTCTCGTGAATTGTGGTTCCGAAGCTGAAGAAAGGTTGCGGTTTCGGCGGAACCTTGTCTATATACAGCTTTCGGTAAGATCTGGGACAGTTCAGATACAAGCTCATTTTTGAATAACTCAATCTTATGCGCTGTCTGAACTGCTCCTGGGTTTCGCCAACCATTTCATGGGGTTTGACTTTCCATTCGGGGCAGGGGCCATAAAATTCACACCAGGCGCAGAGCGAGCCCTTGTTCGGTTCAAATTCGTTTTTATTGATCAGCTCAACCAGTTCCGATGTCCTGATTTTGTGGGCTTTTATATCATCTTCTGATGGATCAAGGCTGTAGCGCTTATTGTTTGAAAGGTAATGGTAAGAAACCCTGGCAATTCTTCCCGGCCATTTCTGATTGGCCGCCAGAAACATATTCAGCAGGCTGGGGTCTTCATTGAGCACTCTTTCATCGGGAACTTTCTTTCCGGTTTTGTAATCAATTATTTCGAGCTTGCCATCGGGCAGTTCATCGACCCGGTCTATCTGAACCACCGTGTCAATATCGTTCCAGTTCCAGCGGGCCGAAACTTCAAACATGATCGGCTTTTCATTGCCGGTCAACGATTTGAAATAATCTTCCAGAAACATGTTTGCCCTGACCTTGAAGCGCTCTTCCTCTTCAGAGTCCGCATACCCATCGCGAATCCAATATTTGTTTAAAATCTGGCGAAATGGGCTTTTTTTGAATTGTTTCGCATTGTAGTTTTCGTGGAATTCCCGCAGTGCGAAGTGAATAGAACGGTCGAAGCTGAGATTTGGGGTGGGGCGCGCTTCTTTTGGTACACGGTCGATGTACTTCATCTGGTATTTCAGCGGACAGCTCTGGAAACAGCTGATCTTCGAAGGTGAAAGAAGCATGGTTTTTGCATCTTCACAAATCTCAAGGTAATCGCAGTAACTGCACAGCGGATTTCGCTGACCTTCAAACTCGGCGGTCGCATTTTCCGAAAGAAACTCTTCTATACTGAGCTTAAGCCTTTCTACATCCTGTTGTGATGGGGTAAACGGCACTACATCACCAGTCAGCAGGTAATGATAAGACAGCTTTTC
>JBMOKV010000316.1:0-14318 GCA_049325495.1 Candidatus Rifleibacteriota bacterium
CGCTGACCAATCATGGTGGACCAGTTGATGAACAGGATGTGGTGGACAAAAAACCTCTCCTGACCTCCAGAACAGGAGTTCTTGGAACCACCGATTTCGACAGCCTCTACCTGACCAGTCTAACCGGGCTTGCCGACCAGTTTATCGAAGATGGCCCCGGACTGTGCAGCATCAAAATACCATTTTTAAAGTTGGGTGAAAGACTCAGAAAAGCTCCCGAGCTTAAAATTCTGTTTGAATCAGACCCGGCCGGATATGATGCGGTTATCAGCCCCGATGGCCAAGCGGTCAGTATCTGTGATGCCCGGGGTATTCAGGTTGATGAAGAATTTGTTCGCCAGACGGTCATTGATTACCTGGTACGTGAGAGAATGACTGCCGGCACGGTGGTCGGGCCCGCCGGAAAAGTAAAACCTGCCGGTACCGACGGTGAAGTTATTGAAGTAGACGGAAATCTTTTCGACATGAATTACCATGCGGCCTTTTCCGATCTGTTGATCGGCTGGTGGCCCGGCGGTATAATCGCTCATCAGGGAAGCAGCTGCTTCGGCGACGGCATTCTCACCACCATTTATTTTCTCGAGGCTCTACGCAGCAAAGCAGCCATTAGATAGTTTTTGCGCCCAAAATGAGAATCGCCCGATCAAGCATACAAGCTCGTCGGGCGATGATATCAAGTTGAAACCGGCCACTGAGGCAGCCTTGAGAAGGCCAAGGCTTCGATGCGCTTTTTTATTTTACAAGCCGGTTGGCTTGAAGGCTCAGGCTTTTACAAACCGGCAGACCGCTTCGACGTGATGGGTTCTGGGATAAAGGTCTATGCCAGTCACTTCTTCCAGTCGGTAACCGCTGTGAATGATGGCGTTGCTGTCTTTCACCATGGCTTCGAGATCGCAGAATACATAAACGATGGCTTTGGGGTTGAGGTTTTTGACCGTGCGGCCAATTCCCGGGGTTCCGGTGCGGGGAGGGTCGAGAAGCAGAACATCCGGTTCAGGGGTAAGTTTGCCCAGTTCTTTAATCGCATCGCCATCGACAAGTTTGATTTTTTCTTTGAATTCTGATTGGAAGATGTTTTTTCTCGCAGCTCGAATTGCTCCAGGGTGTGATTCAACCGCTTCCAGAGTTGCGCCGGCAGCAGCCAGCGGGAGGGTGAAATTTCCGGCACCGCAGAACCCTTCCACAATTCTCAAATCTTTTTCGGGTTTGCAATATTCAAGCACTTTTTTAATTAAAACGCTGTTTTGAAAAATATTGCTCTGCACAAAAAAAGATGGTTCGGCTTCATATGGCCCACCGGGACATTCAGGGGCAATCAGCCCGGTAACCGAAACATCACCGTGTGCTTCTTTGACTTTTCCGTCGGGGCCGGAAACGGTCAACCCTTTAAGTTGGCCGGCCCGCATGATTTTCATCAGCTCCTTGTGATAAAAGCCCGGCGTTTTGCCTTTTATCAGCATTGCGTGTCCGACCACTTTGTCAGAATGTTCAGATGAAGAGCTCATCAAAGTCAGGCTTTCGAGAAAAATCGGCATGTGGCTCAAAATATTGCGAACGGCAACCAGGCGCTGGTTAAGCTGCGTGGTTATAATTGCACATGAGGTGACCGGCACAACTCCGCCCGGCACTTTTTCTGAATAAGCTTCAGCAGCAAGAAAACCCGCTTCCCGTTCTTCGTGGTTGCGGCTCTGGTGCAGGCGAACCCGAGGGCGATACCGGATCAGTTCGCGGGCTGCAACAAATGGTCTGAGTTTCGCAGATGATCCGCCTTCAATCCTTTCCAGGGCCCGTTTGATCATTGCCTGCTTTTCTTTTTTCCGACCTTTTTCCGACAGTTCAAGCAGGTCGCAGCCGCCGCAGGGGCCGTGAAAAAAGCAGTCCGGCTTTACCCGGTCGGGCGAGGGTTCGACCATTTCAACGGCTTTTGGCCGGTGTTTTCCATCAAATTCTACTCTGATGCGGTCGCCGGGCAAAAAATTGCCCTGTATCCAGACATCATAATTGTTTTCTTTAATAAAAGCCTGACCCTGTGGGGTCAGGCCTGCAACTGTACAGACTCTGGTTTCTGTTGCACTCACTTCTTGGGCACCTTCGGACATTGCAGTCTTTCATATTCCGGCATGTGGCCGAGCAGCGGGCGGGCGTAGTTGAGAAATTCGCTGGTAACACCATTGCCTTCGGCATTGATGTATGAATCGGGCATGTGTTTGGTTTCGCGGGCTACGGTGTGCAGAGGGGTCAGGAAATAATCGACGGAATAATCACCGGTTCTTTTAATGGCGACCGAACCGTCAACGTTGTTCCAGATTGCGAACTGGGCCGCTTTTTCGCCGACTTCACGGGCTTCCTGCTGATCGACTTCCGATACCACACCCAGGAAGCTGCGCTGCAGGTAACCAAAAGTGTCAGAGCGTACCCGTTTGATTTTGAGACCGTCTTTTATCGTCTGGCCAAGCAGGTCGCCGAGCGCACCAGTGCCCGAAAGCTGCACGTTACCATGGGCATCTTTTTCCATGTTGCCGGTCAACTGGGTGATGATCGGCTGACCGTCAGCTCCAACGATGCCTTCTGATACAGCGATTACGCAGCGGCCATACTTTGAGTAAGCTGCATCGACGTCTTTCAGGAAAGCATCCTTATCAAAAGTTCTTTCTGGCAGATAAATGAGGTGCGGGCCGTCGTCTTCATACTTCTTGGCAAAAGCCGAGGCGGCGGTGAGGAATCCCGCATGACGCCCCATTACAACACCGATATAGACTCCGGGAATGGCGCGGTTGTCGAGGTTGACTCCGGCAAACGCCTGAGCCACGAATTTCGCCGCTGAGCCGTAGCCAGGGCAGTGGTCGGTAACCCGCAGGTCGTTATCGATGGTTTTGGGAATGTGAATGCAGCGCAGTTCATAACCTGCTTCAGCAGCGTTTTCATTAACGATGCGCACCGCATCGGCCGAATCGTTGCCGCCATTATAAAAGAAATATCTGACGTTATGCTTCATGCAGATCTTGAAGATCTTTTCGCAATAAGCGGCATCGGGTTTGTCACGAGTTGACAGCAGGGCTGAACTTGGGGTGCAGGCAACTCTTTCAAGATTGTGGGTGGTTGCCTGGGTAAGATCGACAAAATCTTCTTCAATAATGCCTCTGACACCATGCAGGGCACCATAAACACGGTCAACTTCGGGAAATTTGCGGGATTCGAGAACCGCGCCGACCAGGCTCTGATTGATTACGGCAGTCGGACCGCCGCCCTGAGCGATAAGAACATTTCCATTAAGCTTACCCATGATTCTTCTCCTGGAAAATCTGATTTTTGCTGCGGCTATTATGCCTGTACGACAAGCGAAAATCAAGGGGCTAAAAATAATCCAACAACCATTGACAAAGAGGGTGAAGCCACATAGAATTCTGCAGATGTCACCCCGAAGAAAAAAAAGCGATACCCCCGATTCGGTCATTCTACTAAATGAAGCTGATTGTCAGCTTTTGCGTGAAGAAATAGACCATGCCGGCGGTGCAGAAGTTCTGTCCGCCGCTACCATAAACGAAGAGGGCACCTGGTCAGATCTGCGCATCCTCGCCCGGGGTAATCATGATTCCGCTCCGGCCGTTCTGCGAAGTCTGCGGCCCGGCGATATTCTGCTGCACAATCATCCCTCGGGCAAACTTTCGCCATCGGCGCCCGACATGAATATCGCCTCGATTTGCGGCAGTTCCGGAATCGGTTTCGCCATTCACAACAATGACTGCAGTCGGTTTTACGTGGTGGTAGAACCGCATAAAACTGAGAAAGCCGCCCCCCTTGATAAGAATGAAATGCTGGGGTACATATCCGAAGGAGGGAAAATTGCCGCATTGATCGAGCGCTTTGAAGAGCGCGCCGGCCAGAAGGAGCTTATGAAACTTATCGTGGCCGCGATGAACGAACCCGGGCACGCCATTCTTGAAGGCGAAACCGGCATTGGCAAGAGTATGGCCTACCTGATTCCCGCCATTCATTACGCGCATCAGCACCGGTGTCGGGTAGCGGTGTCGACCAACACCATAAATCTTCAGCACCAGCTGGTTAATAAAGACCTGCCGCTGTTGCGCTCGGTTGTGCCCTTTGAATTCAATTATTGTCTGGTAAAAGGGCGCCGCAATTACCTCTGTTTAAGAAAAATTCAGGAGTATCTCAACTCTGAAGACAGCGATCACCTTCTTGAAAGCGAAGAGCTGGGCCAGTTTCAGCGCCTGGTTGCCTGGGCCGAGAAAACCGCCGATGGCTCTTTAAGCGACCTGAACTGGGTGCCGGTTGAATCGCTTTGGGAAAAAGTCTGCTGCGACAAAGACAGTTGCCCGGGAATCAACTGCAGCGAATACCAGAACTGTTTTTTTTACAAAGCCAGGCGTTTCGCATGTGAAGCCGATATACTGGTGGTAAACCACCATCTTCTTTTTTCCGATCTGGCTTTACGCGGTGCAACATCTGAATACAGTCAGACCGCCGTTATTCCCGCCTGCAAAGCGGTTATTCTCGATGAAGCTCATAACCTTGAAGAAACGGCCACCAGGCATTTCGGCTTTCGCACCACTGCACTTGGCCTGCAACGCCAGCTCGGCAAAATTTATCAGAAACGTGGGCGGCGTGAAACGGGTACTTTTGCGATGCTGCATCTGGCCCTGTCTTTCGGGCACGGCCCCTTTTCTCCAGAAGACCGCAGCGCTTTTCTCGAAGAAATTACCACCGAGCTGATCACATCGCGGCTTGAAATTGGTGATCTTAGCCGGGCCTTGTTTGAAAATCTCGTAAGTTTTTTCGTAAACACTGATAAAGCCCAGAACGGCGAACACCGAATCCGAATCGGCAAAAAAGAAGAAAGTCGCCGTGAATTTGAAACTCTCGCCCATTATGCCTTTAAGATGCGTGACGAATGCAAGCGTCTTGCCGGACGCATGAAAAAACTGGCCCGCAAACTGCAAAACCATCTTGGCGACGACGAAGAAGAGCGGCGGCATTTTGATCTGCCGCTGGTTGAAATGAACTCTTATGCCGCACGTCTCGAAGAAGTGGGCGGCTCGGTTAACGTCATGTTCGACCTTGAAACCAGCGGCCGCGATGAATTTGTTCATTTTTTCACCGCCATGGTTCGCAAGACCGGGATCTACCCGGCGTTTCATTCTTTGCCAATCGTGGTTTCCCGGCCCATGCTCGATTTCTGTTTCAAAAAAATTGACTGCTGCATTCTGGTTTCGGGCACTCTGACCACCCGCAAGAATTTCAGCTTTATTAAAAACCGCCTTGGGCTCGACAGCGATGAGCTTGAAACCACGCCCCTCGAAGGCCGGTTTCCATCGCCATTCAATTACGAGCGCCAAGCCCGTCTTTTTATTCCCACTGACCTGCCTGACCCCGCAAGCCCGCTTTTTGCCGAAGGCATTGCCAGACCACTTGAAGGCATAATCACGGCTTCGATGGGCGGAGCGCTGGTTCTCTGCACTTCATATACCCATTTGAATTATCTATACAATGCCCTTGCCCCCAGGCTGGCAGCCCATGGTCTTGAGTGTTACCGCCAGGGCGAAATCGAGCGCCATTACCTGCTCGAATTATTT
Organism: Candidatus Rifleibacteriota bacterium; assembly: GCA_049325495.1. Classification (GTDB taxonomy): domain Bacteria; phylum Muiribacteriota; class Ozemobacteria; order Ozemobacterales; family Ozemobacteraceae; genus DYKG01. The sequence goes on from JBMOKV010000316.1 coordinate 5,592, forward strand.
AAAGAAGACGGCAATGCAGTTCTTTTTGCCACCGACAGTTTCTGGGAGGGAGTCGATGTTCCCGGCTCCGCTTTGCGTAACCTGATCATTACCAAGTTGCCTTTTGCAACTCCGAACGACCCGGTGCTCGAGGCAAGAAACGAAAGAATTAAAGAAGAGGGGCGCAACCCTTTTAATGAATATCAGTTGCCCATGGCTGCAATTAAGCTGAAACAGGGTTTCGGCAGGCTGATTAGAAAAAAAACCGATCATGGAACCGTGTGGATTCTTGATAAGCGTATAATTACCAAAAGTTACGGCCAGTTTTTTCTTGAATCGTTGCCGGAAATGCCGGTTTTGCGGGGCAAAGCCTCAGCTCTGACTTCAATGGCTGAAAAATTTTTCAACCAGGAAGAAAGAGTTGATACGATGCAGGCCGGGTTATTTTAGAATCGATTTAAATGGAAATTTTCATTCTGGTTATTGCGGCTCTGGCAGCTGGTTTTGTTGATGCCGTCGCCGGCGGCGGGGGGGTAATTACTTTTCCCGCTTTCATACTTTGTGGGCTGCCGATTTCTGAAATTGTGGGCACCAACAAACTCGTTTCAGTTTCAGGCACTTCAGTTGCCGCAATGACTTTTATCAGTCGCGGTATGGCACAGCGTGAGGTGGTTTTTCCTGCTCTTCTCTTTACGGCGATTGGTGCCGTTTCTGGTGCCGCCATTGTATTAAAGTTGCCCAATGAATTTTTGAAACCATGGGTGTCGGTTCTCGTGATTTTCGTGGCGATTTATTGTTATTTCAGGCCCGAGCTTGGATCTGAACACAATTACTCCGGGCTGAATGTTTTTAAGCACTTCAGTCTCTGGTTCACTGCTCTGGCTTTGGGCTTTTACGATGGATTTTTCGGGCCGGGAACCGGAATTTTTCTTACCTTCTATTTTGTTAAGTTTCTGGGCTGCGATTATTTAAGAGCCGGCGCAAATACGAAAATTCTCAACTGGACAAGCAATATCGTTTCTCTGGTTTTCTTTCTCTTCAATGGTACTGTACGTTTTGATATCGGTATTCCCATGATCATTGCCAACGTGATCGGGGGCTATCTTGGCGCACGCACCGCAATTTCAAAGGGAAGCGTTTTTATAAAGTACATCTATATTTCCATGGCCGGTCTTACGGCCCTGAAACTGTTTCTGGAAATGTTTAAAATGGTTTGACCAAAATTCTGGACTTTGTTGTATTAAAGCAATAGAATTCTCGAATATGGTTGGATCAAAGCCTTTTATATACGTAAAAAGACTGGTATTGCTTTTATTAGTAATTATTCCTTTTCTTGTCGTGTACGAAACAGTCAATGGTCTTTTTTCCAGATACCGGGATGAGGCTATCGGTAAAAAACAGACAGAATTAAGAAACGAACTTATTGATCTGGCAGAAAAAACCTCACCCGAAGGTTTTTATTTCCGACTTTTTTCAGGCCTTGCCAATGCGCTGAGAAAAAATAATGAATTTTTAAACCCGAAAACTTCATCTCGTCTGATTAAAGCCTGGATGAGCAGGGCTAAATGTGATTTCAATGTTTATGTTTTTGATGGCAAGGGTGAGATAGTAAAATTCCCTGATCTTTCTCAAGCCAATAGATTTGTTATTTCCGGGCTCTGGAAAAGCCTGGCGCAGGGCTGGAATCAAGGCTACCTTCCCCCCGATGAAAAAATCAATAAGAGAATTCAAACCCTCCTGGGGTCTGAAACAAATGTGGGGAAAGTAAAAAATGGGGAAGGCCGGTTAATCCCCCTAAAAAGAATGAGGGTTCCCGGCTTTATTTACTGGAAAAGGTTTTCAGACGAGGATAATTCTGGAATCATTTTTCTTTCAATGCCCATTGAAAACAGCAGCTCAATTTTGCAAACCCATTTTCGCCATGGAAAAAAGAGCCTTTTCCGATTTGCCTTCTGGAGCCCTGATTCTGAAAAACCCAAGTTTTCTCTCATGTCTGAAGATCATGTTATTGCAATTAAAAAAAGACTTGAAAATGAAAATGATGGATATTTCTATAATACTACCGATCTTTATGGAATTCTAAAAACCGGAAACGGTATTTTCGTTGGTTCCATTGCGTTTTCCGAATCGAAGTTCCAGAGTCGGATGGGACTTTTCAACCTGACGTTCTTTCCTGGCATGCTGCTGTTTCTTCTCTGGGTTTTATCATGGCAGAGAAATCTTCAGCAAAAATTCGTCAGAATAGAGTTTCGGCTGGTTCTTATTCTGTTGCTTACCATAACGATTCCCGCAGCAGGGCTTTTAATAACCGGAATTTTCACTGCTATTGACCACGAAAAAGTACTGGTTTCTCAGATTGAAAAAGACCTGAAACAAAAATTGTGGGCGATTGAAGAGGATTTTGTCAGCGAAGATTTCCAGTTTGGCGAAATCTGCAACCGGTTTATGTCTCTTGCAAGGAATAACTCAGATTTCAAGGCTCTGGAAACTGAGGCCCGGAAAAAAATGGATGAGAGAAAAATTGCCTGGTTCGAAGCTCGAAGCCTTAATGGGGATGTAATTTTAAACCTGAGAAACTCGAATCATTTTGATGGTCTTGAAAATCTGCATGACGACTTTTTCCGTTTCCTGATTCACGACCGTCTCAAAGATCGGCTGGCTACTGAAAAGACTCTGGTAAAAAACGTTCCTGATGAAGTTTTTAATAATATTTTTCAAAGCAGCGATTTTGGTTTTGCACAAATAAGTGAAGCCCCTGAAAGGGTTCATTCCTTCAAGTTCGGGGGAAATGAAGACAGCTGGTTCTGGGGCATGGTCAGAGAACCGGGGCGGCCAGTCGCCATGTTGTCGATTCACCAGGCTACGGAAATCTCAAGATTGAATTTCCTGACGAGGATTTTCAATGGCCTGGGTCGGGAAAAATTTGCGGTTTTCAATTCCGCTCAGAGAAAATGGCTGTATGGTTCTGAACACAGTTCTGAGAAAATTCTCCGGCTGGTTATGGCCGCCAATGTGACCGGTCAGCCTGAAAGCGGCATTGTGGAAAACAATGAGGGGCGATTTGTTGCTCTGGCTTTTCCGGGTTCAATTCTCACTCCTTACACATTGGTAAGGCTGGTTGATTACGGTTTTGTTGAATCAAGTGTTTCGCAGATGCGGCAAAGCATCGCTGCGGGACTTCTGGTAATTTTTTTGATCGCTTTTTCCATCGCGGTTTTTCTTGGCAGAATTATTCTTGAGCCGGTAAAAAAACTTGATGAAGGGATAATCCGAATTCAGAAATATGATTTTGAAGTCCCGATTGAAATAGCTGCCAGAGACGAATTTGGCAGTCTGACCCAGGCATTCAATGAAATGCAGCAGAATCTTAAAGAGATGCAGATGGCCAGTATTGTTCAAAAAGCCCTGCTGCCTCAGAAAATTCCAGATATTGAAGGCTATGAAACATCCTTCTTCAATGTTACAGCCACCGACCTGGGAGGAGATTACTGCGACATTCTTCGCGCTGGTAAAGAAGAGTGGGTGATGGTTGTAGGTGATGTGAGCGGTCATGGAACCCCGGCGGCCATAGCAATGGCCATGGCCAAAGCTGCTCTGTTCAAGGCTATTGAAGATGGGGCCCCTTTTGAAAAATACCCGGAAATTATTTCAAATATGCTTTTAAAGAATCTTAAGCGCAAAAAGATGATGACCATGCTTTTTGTTTTTTTGAACAGGGCAACCGACGAATTGAGAATAATAAACGCCGGACATAACTGGCCGCTGATTATTGGCAATGATGGCTCTGTTAAAGAAATCAAGGTTGAGGGAATGCCCCTTGGGATTCGGGAAAACAAACGGGGGCGCCAGGAAGTCAGGATTATTCTTGAGCCAGGCCAAACCCTTTTCTGTTATACCGATGCTCTGGTTGAAGGGCGACGTCCTGACTCTACGGTTTTTGGCCACGAAAGACTTTATGAGGTAATGAAAACCATGGCAGGCCTCAATTCAGAGGCCATCGTAACGCGAACCTACAACCTCTGGCAGGAATTTCTGGCAGGAGGAATCCGTGAGGATGACTTTACCCTGCTGATAATCAGGAAAAAGGACAGGTAATGCAGACAGAGGCAAAAAATTATACCGAAATAAAAAGAAGCCCATATGCATTCAGCGGGTATTTTCTTTTTGTTGTTTTTCCGGTGCTTTTTGTTTTCTTTTTTGCCAATGCGGTCATTGACCAGAAACAGCATTACAGCCTGATTGAAGCCAGTAATTTTCTTGATAAAAGGGCAGAAAAGATCTGTGATTTTATCGACCCGGTAAATTTTCTTAATCAATCATTTAAAAATTTTGAAAAAAGCATTGATTTCAACGGTCTCAGCTCCCAAAAAATCAAAGCGGTTTTTGAAAAATTCGACCATGAGAAAATGAGTTATGTTCCTTATATTTTTAAAGATTCAGAACTGTTAACTCCCCCCGAAATTTGTGACAACACCCAGGAACAGGTTACCAGCGTCTGGAATTTTGTCCATGGCCGGTCGATTAAATCACAGCTTGATCACAAAATTGAAGCCCAGGCGCTTTTCGGGGGCAGCTATACCCGCTTCAAAATGCAGATTGAAGCGGGGCATCCCGTAGAATTTACCGGGCGAAAGGGTCGAGGACTGTTTCATTATATCAAGCATGATTCCCCTGCCCATGATGGTATGTTTCTGATTTCATGGAAGATTCCTGAAGCTTCTCATTTTCTCGAATTTCTGCCGGAAAAACTTCATGACGGAGTTGAAATTTCATTTGAAAGTCATGGAAAGTCACTTGCAAACAACGGTTTGAAAAGTAAACCGGCCAGCGATGGATTCCTTCAGACCGTTACGGTCAGGAAGTCCATGGATAACCAGTATTTTGATTTCTCGATGAGATTTCCTGACCTCGATCAAAGTATGAATAAAAAAATTCTTAAGCTGGTTTGTCTCATTCTTTTCGTTGGTTTTTCAATGCTGTTTATGAATCGTCGAATTTTCGCGGCTGTTTCAGCCTGGTCGCTTCGCTATAAGCTTATGATACTGATGCTGTATGCCGTTTTTCTTCCAATCAGCGGTCTGGTTTTTCTTGGCTGGAAACTGGTTTACGAAAGAGAGGCCGCTTTGCAGCAGACAGCATACATTGCCTGCCAGAACAGCATCAATGATCTTGAAAATGAGTTTGCCCGGGAAAAAAACAGTATTCTTGAATTTTTCAGAGAAATTAAGAATACACCGGGAATTGCAACGCAAACCTCTTTGCTTCAAGCTCACTTCGAAGCCCTTGAGAATCAGAGATTTTTCAACATGATTGAAATTCAGGATGTGGAAAATCGGGTAATGCTGTCGACCCAGGATAAGGAAGCATCAGAAAGAACAGGTGTCGTTACCAGAGTTTTTGCCAAACACAGCATGCAGCGATTCATCGGCGAGAGATTACCCCCGATTCAAAAGGAAATTCCATCTGCCGAAGAGATCATTCTGCAGGAATTCTTGGAAAGTCCTCTCGGGGGGTGGGCAGGAATTTTTGAGAGCCCAGACGAGCTGCATCAGGTTGCCTTCGGCGGACATGACCTTTTCTGGTATTGGGATGTTTATTCTGACCCCTCTTTTGAACCCGCATTTATTCTTATTGACCAGCAGGCCCGCTGGTCAGTTAATCGATTTCTGGAAAAAAGGCTTCTGATTCGCGACACTCATGATTCGGCAGTTTTAAGGCGTATGGCCTGGTCAATAGATGAATCATCACTGGTTGCGGGAGATACATCAGTTGACCGCACCGAAATTGAAAAATTCGTTAACCGGGTCAGGCGAAATCGAAATCTGCAGAATGGCAGGATTTTCTGGAATGATCAATACTGGCTGGCTGCAGGTGCTCCGGGAAAAAGGCTGATCAACCATGTTCTGCTTTGCCTGTACCCTGAAACTCAAATAGATCATGAAATTGAAGGGATTTCCCGCGATATTTTCCGGGCCATCGTTTTTGCGCTTATCTTAACGGTTCTGGTGGGAAGAATGTTTTCGGCAACGCTTCTGGTGCCTTTGCAGAACCTGCTTGCTGGAATTGAAGCCCTCAAGCAAAGGCATACCGAGAAACGCATCTGTATCGTGCAGAATGATGAGCTTGGAAAACTCTCAATGCGTTTCAATCAAACGATGGAAATGCTTGAAGATGTAATGAACGCCCGCGAAATTCAAAATCAGATGATGCCTGAAATTCCTGCGGATAACGCAGGCGCTGCCTTTGATGTTTTTCTGCGCCCGGCCTCTGAACTTGGCAGCACCTTTTTTGACGTGCGAAAACTTGATAGCGGAAAATGGCTGGTGGCAGCTGGTGAAACTTCGGGCGGCGGACTAAGTTCATCGCTGATTGCTGCCATGGCGAAAGCGGTTTTTACAACTTCAGAGGTCGGGAACGGTTTTTCATTGACCGAGGTTTTTGGCACACTGAACAGTCTTCTAATATCTCAGTTTAATGGCCAGAAAACTTTCAGCTGCTTTGCTGCAATCTGTAATGTGGAAAATGGAGAAATCGAGTATCTTAATGCCGGGCATGGCGGATGTTTGATGATTGCAGAGGGAATCGCACCTGAATTTTTGCAAAGCCCGGTTGATCCATTGGGCATTCCCGAAAAGCAATTGGATTTAAAGACGCAGTCGATTCGGCTGCAGGTTAATGACGGAATAATGTTGTTCAGCGGTTCCTGGGTGGCAGACATGGAATCTGAGAGCTACAGGAAAAAGCTGTTATCTCTGGTTAAAGATTTTCAAATGATTGAGCCTTCAAGTCTGCGTCAGGAAATCTGCAAGCTTGTGATTCAAAACGAAAAAACAGGTTCTGAAAAGGATTTCAGCCTTCTGATTTTTAAAAGACAGCCCCTGATCGAAAAATTTTAAGGGTTTTAAAAACATGGAGATTGTTGTACAATTTCTTTATCAAATTTTCCGGGAGGAACTTGTATGGCAAGAAACATTCTTTGTATTCTGGTTGGCAAAAGAAAAGACACCGCAGTTAACGTTCAGAAGATTCTCACTGCCTGGGGCTGCTTGATCAAAACCCGACTGGGTCTACATGACGGTACTCTTGAAAACTGTTCAGAATCAGGTTTGATTTTGCTTGAACTGGTTGGTGAAGAAGACAAAATTCAGGAGCTGAATCGCAAGCTTTCATTGCTGGAAGATGTACATTGCCAGCTGGTGCAACTCAAACTTTAAATCTCAGTTAAAAAAAGCGCATTGAAATTTTTACATTTTGTCATGCCCCGACTTGATCGGGGCATTCTCAAAAAAAGCTGTTAACTCTAGATCACCCGATTACCCGCAGGGCACAAGCTCGTCGGGCGGTGACGGTAGTATAATTTTCATTATGTTACCGAACCGGTTTTCATTCCCGGAAGTTCGCCGATCAATTTTATCATTTCGGGGTTCTGCATTTTTTCAGCTATATCTATCAGACTCATATCGGCAGCGTTCTTTATGCTGGTATCGGCTCCCGCAAAAATCAGGCTTTTGACCATTTCAATCTGCCCATCTTCAATGGCGTGCATCAGGGCCGTATTTCCCGAATCATCACGCCGGTCGGGTATTACCCCATACTCGAGCATCAGCGCAAGCATGTCATGATGACCCTCGATGACTGATCTTATAAGTGGGGTTTGCCCGAATAACCCTTTTATTTCAGGGTCTGCGCCGTAATCCAGAAGACGTCGCGCTATTGAGGTGTAGCCAAGATTTGCTGCCAGCAGAAGCGGGGTTGCCCCCTGAATGTCTTCGATACTGTGAAGATCTGCATTCAGTTCGAGAAGAAGATCTACGGCTTCTTCGTTATTGTAGCGCACCGCTTCGAAAAGCAGGGTGTTGGCATCTTCATCATATTCAAATACCAGCTCAGGAAAATCTTTAAGCAGGTTTTTCAATTCGATGTTTTGCTTCTGCATCAGAAACCCAGAGGCTTTCTGATATTGTCCGCTATGTTGATAGGTGCGACGGTGCTTTTTTATCGCCTCGATTATTTCTAGAACTCTTGCCCGATCCAGGTTCTCGGGTGGTGCTTCGTAATATTTATTCAATGTATCGAGAGAATCGATAAGCAGAGCGTTGATTATTCTGCTGTGTGATTGTTTGAAGTTGGCCAGGAGACATTCAAGACCCTGAAGGTATAGAACGGGAATATCGTTGCTTTTTCCAAATCCGGTCAAAAATCTGGCAAAGCCAAAATTGAGGCGATTCTGTTTAAGCCGCTCAAAATAAATACAGGCATTCTGGGCTTTTTGAATTCTCGTAATCAGTTCATGATCTCTGAATGAAAGAGCCCATGACAGACGGGCAAGCTTCAGGGTGTGTTTAACATTTTCAAGATTGCATGCCAGCTCAGCTGCCACTGAAGTCATATAAATGATCTGGTTCAGATCAAGCGAATAGGGGTGCTCCTCATTGGAAAAAAAATGATTGAGTGCATCCGAATCCTGGTGCAGCTGTACCAGAATGATGAATTGGTAAAACCTTTGCCATCCCAGCATTACGGGGTCAACGGGAGGACTGGCCAGCAGTCGTGTTTTCATCTCGCGGCACAGTTCGAGAGCGGTGTCGTATTTCTTTTTCTGCAGCAGATTTCCTATCTGCTTAAGATAAAATTCAAAAACATTTTCACTCATTTTATTCTTCGATGTAGCCATGGTCGGTCGGCTCGGGCTCTCTTACGCAGGTTACCCTGGTATTTTCATCTTCGTTGGATATCCAGTAACGGGCA
>JBMOKV010000317.1:0-1886 GCA_049325495.1 Candidatus Rifleibacteriota bacterium
ATAGCCAGAGCGACTGGTATAGAGGAAAAAGAATCGGTACGGTGGTGCCAGGCGTTTGCTTTCATGGCCGGCGATTTTACCCGCTCTGCGACTTTCATGGTCCAATGATAGAGAATTTCCTTGACGATAATCGAGATCACCGCGGCCCAGAGGGCGATTTTCATGGGGACTACATAATTCCCGGTTCGAAATTTCTCTACTGCCTGGTAACAAAGGCCCAGGCCCGCCAGAGCAAGAACAGCACCGATCAAAACCGCGATTAAGGTTTCAATTCTTCGATGCCCGTATGGATGGCATTCATCGGGCGGTTCATTCCAGTATTTCAGGCCTACCAGAACCGCAATGTCAGTGCTGCAGTCGGAAAGGCTGTGAACCCCGTCCGCAACAACCGATTGACTGTTAGAAATCAATCCAATGAAAATCTTTAAAATAGTCAAGAAAACATTTATAACCATTCCTGCGATGGTTACCGTTTTTATATCACGGTTTTCGGATGCCAATTCTTCGATCGTTTTTTTCATATAATCGCTGGTCTATTTTCTCGAATACCAGGCGGCATCAAGACAGGCAATCAGATGGATCAACCATCCAAGCAGAAAGAACCAGAGAACGCTGCCGAGAATAAAGTAAAAGGCTGCGCTGAAAGGGCGTCCCTGGATAAGTTGCCCAAGTCCGGGGTAAAAAAAGCTGCACAGTGCGGCAATGACATTTCCTGCTGAACCTTGTTCTGCCATATTTTTCTGCTCCTTTGCAAAAAAATCTATTTTCGCAAATATACTACAGGATTGGAAAAAAAAGGTTCAAAAAATCTTTCAACTGGAATCTAACCCTCTGCTGTGCTACAATCGCGGGTAAATCAGCAATCGTAAAAAATCTTGAAAACATTCGAGGCTTTCGATGACAACAGAAGAAACCAATAAAACTGAAGAAACCATTAAAAATTCCAATTTTATCAGAGACATTATTGACGAAGACCTGAAATCAGGCAAGCACAATCAGGTTGTTACAAGGTTTCCGCCAGAACCCAACGGATACCTTCACGTTGGCCACGCCAAATCTATCTGTTTGAATTTCGGCCTGGCCAAGTCTTATAACGGTCGTTGTCATCTGCGTTTTGACGATACCAACCCCACTAAAGAAGAGCAGGAATACATCGATTCAATTAAAGAAGATGTCAACTGGCTTGGATTCAGCTGGGGCGACCACGAATATTACGCCTCTGATTATTTTGAACAGCTGTATGATTGGGCTATTCTACTGATAAAAGCTGGAAAAGCCTATGTTGATGACCAGACTGCCGACCAGATAAGAGAAACCCGTGGCACACTTACCGAACCTGGCACCAATTCTCCATACCGAAATCGCGGTGTTGAAGAAAATCTCGACCTGTTCCAGCGCATGCGCAACGGTGAATTTCAAAATGGTGAAAAGGTTCTGCGTGCAAAAATCGATATGGCCTCGCCAAACATCAACATGCGCGACCCTGTCATGTATCGTATTCTGCACGCCCATCATCCCAGAACTGGCGATAAATGGTGCATTTATCCGATGTATGACTATACCCACGGTCAGTCAGACGCCATTGAGAACATAACCCACTCGATCTGTACGCTCGAATTTCAAGACCACCGACCGCTTTACGACTGGTTCGTCGAAAACCTGCCGGTGCCAGCAGTGCCCCATCAGTATGAATTTGCGCGGCTTAACCTGACTTACACAGTAATGTCAAAGCGCAAACTGCTCAGACTGGTTAAAGAAAACCATGTTAACGGCTGGGATGACCCGCGAATGCCGACTATTTCAGGAATGCGCCGGCGCGGCTATCCTGCCAGTGCCATTCGGGATTTCTGCGAGCGAATCGGGGTTGCCAAAGCAAACAGCACCGT
>JBMOKV010000318.1:0-1882 GCA_049325495.1 Candidatus Rifleibacteriota bacterium
CCTCGTTGCGATGTCTTCTGATAATTTCCAGAACCTGATGGCTTTGATCGAAGCGGGGAAAAGAACGATAAACAAGGTTGGGCCGGTCTGGGTGCCCGATCAGCTTTTCCGGGTTGCGCAGGCCAAGTTGAGAACAGATGTCATCCTGAACCTGTGGCGTGGCGGTGGCGGTCAACCCCAGGCGAACCACACTGTCAGGAAGTTCTGAGAAAATTTTTCCCAGCTGTCGGTATTCGGGCCTGAATTCATGGCCCCAATGTGATACACAGTGGGCCTCGTCGACAGCAAAAAGCCCGACCTGATTTTTGATCAGGTCGTTGAGTTGCCCGCCAACCAGTTTTTCTGGACTGATGTATAACAGATCAATCTTTTTTTCATGAAGTTGCGCAAAGACTCTTCTGCGCTCGCTTTCAGATGTCTGAGAATGCAGGGTTCCGGCATTTATTCCAGCCTCCCGGGCTCCACATACCTGATCGTCCATCAGTGCGATCAAAGGCGAAATTACCAGGGTCAGGCCAATTCCACACACTGCCGGAAGCTGGTAGCAGATGCTTTTTCCGCCTCCGGTGGGCATTATGACCATGGTATCGCGCCCCGAAAGAATTGTATCGACAGCTTCACGCTGCAGAGGCCTGAATTTACGATAACCCCAGAATTTTTCCAGGGCTTTTAACGGCTCAAATTTTACCATTTTTGCAGAATAACACCTTTAATAGCATCTTTCAACGCCAGTTTACCGATAATGCAGGCATTTGATGCTTGACGTGGTTCTATCTTCACGATAGAGTATCGCCATGCAGAAAACGCAAACTCAAATCCCTGCCGGAACCATGATCAATGGCTGTAGAGTCATTGGTGAGGTCGGCTCTGGGGGAATGGGGACGGTTTATAAGGCGCATGATGAAACTCTGAATCGACTCGTTGCAGTAAAAATCATGCATGATGCTGCTGCCGGCCAGATTGCAAAAGACCGTTTTGCCAGAGAGGCAGCCACCATAGCCAGACTGGATCACCCGGGAATCATAAGAATTTACAGTTATGGAGAGTATAACGGTCAGCCTTTTTTTGTCATGGAGTTTGTTGAGGGCCGCACCATAAAGGAATTCATCAGACATTGTAACGTGGTTCACTCTGGGGAATTGAGTGTCGATGAGCTTATTCAAACGGGTTATTTAAAAAAATTCCAACCTGAAACTCCCTTTTTTCTGCAGGATCAATTGAAAAATCCCCTCGAATACCCCGATTATTCAAAAAGACTCAGAGCACTGATGCTGTCTGCCGCTTCAGCTATGGCAGAGGCCCATCGTCAGGGAGTCATTCACCGCGATATCAAATCCTCGAATTTTCTTATCGTCAATGATGAAAAGGTTAAGTTACTGGACTTTGGTTTGGTTAAACCTACGAGCGAGACGGAAATCACCAGAAGTGACCATTTTATGGGCACTCTGGCCTATGCTGCCCCTGAACAGCTCATGGGCAGCCGTGGAAAAATATCATTCAGAACTGATGTCTATTGTTTCGGGGTGGTTCTTTATGAGCTGGCGACTCTTTCTCATCCGGTAAAGGAGGAAGATCCCGCAGCCATTGTTACTGCAATCATTCAGGGAAATTTCGCATCTCCTTCGCTGTTGAATGCCAACATTTCATCGGACCTCGAAGCAATTATTCAAAAATGCATGCAAAAAGACCCGACAGAACGCTTTGCAGACGGTGCTGCCGTATTTCAGGCTTTAAAGGGGTCATCCACCGGTTCGACCTGGTTCTCAGGTTTCACCGAGATTTTAAAGGGCTGGTTTCAGAAAGAATCATCGGAAAATGATAAGATTGAAGCATTTTCAAGAGCGGCTGAGCAGGAAAAAGGAGGCAGTGAAGACGCCCCGGG
>JBMOKV010000319.1:0-1882 GCA_049325495.1 Candidatus Rifleibacteriota bacterium
TACGTTGAGTCCGACGTGTTTCTGGGCGCAAAGAGATCTGGCGCCGGCGTAGCAGGCTCCGATAACCGTTTCCATCGCGGTTTTTTCGTTAACTGCCCATTGAGCATCGATTTCGTCGTAGGTTCCGCAGTATTCGAGAATTTCGGTTGATGGGGTACCCGGGTAAGCGGCAGCGAATCTGACGCCCGCTTCCCAGGCACCTCTTGCAATTGCTGCGTTTCCTGAAAGAAAAGCGCGTTTAAGAGGTTGGGTCATTCCTTTCTCCTTCTCATTTTTTTGTTGAACCAATATAGCATAAGGCTGGTTCGAATACTAAATTCTTGCCTGAATCGCCGATAAAAGTTACCATTCTAGAAAAACCAGAATCTGGAGCATTTATGAAAATTCTTGTTACCGGCGCGGCGGGATTTATCGGGTTTCATTTGACTATCAGCCTTCTGAAAAGAGGCGATGAGGTGGTTGGTTTCGACAACCTCAACAATTATTATGATGTCAGGCTAAAAGAAGACCGGCTGGCGATTCTGAAGAATCATCAGTCTTTTACTTTTGTTAAAGGCGATCTTGCTGACCGGGCGGCGGTCGAAAAGCTTTTTGCCGACCATCATTTTGACCGGGTCATCAATCTTGCCGCCCAGGCCGGAGTTCGCTACAGTCTGGAAAACCCGCACGCTTACATTGATGCGAACATCGTCGGTTTCATGAATATTCTTGAAGCCTGTCGCCATAACAAGGTGGCTCATCTGGTTTATGCCTCTTCGAGCTCAGTATACGGTTCGAACACACTGATGCCGTTTTCGGTTCATCATAATGTCGATCACCCGGTTTCTCTTTATGCCGCCTCGAAAAAGGCCAATGAGTTGATGGCCCATACTTATTCTCATCTTTACGGTCTGCCGACGACCGGGTTGCGCTTTTTCACCGTTTATGGCCCCTGGGGCCGGCCGGATATGGCATTGTTCCTTTTTACCCGTGCAATTCTTGAGAAGCGGCCGATTGAGGTTTTCAACGAAGGGAAAATGCAGCGCGACTTTACCTATATCGATGATATTGTCGAAGGTGTGGTCAGAGTAACTGACCGCATTGCAGAGCCAAATCCCGACTGGTGTGGGCAAAAGCCTGACCCGGCCACCAGCCGTGCGCCATTCAAGGTTTACAATATCGGTAATAACCAACCTGTCGAATTGTTGCGTTTTATCGAAATTATCGAAGAGAAAACCGGCCATAAGGCTGAGAAGATCATGATGCCGATGCAGCCTGGCGATGTGCCGGCAACTTATGCAGATGTAGATGATCTGATGCGCGACACGGGCTTTGCCCCCAACACTCCACTGGAACGCGGGGTGGGCCGGTTCGTTGACTGGTTCAGGGATTACTACAAACTCTGATCAGGCAGAAAGGTTTTCGCGGTAAAAGCTTTCCCACAGTTCCTTTTCTTCGGTCATAACGAAGAGGGCGAGCTGGTCGCGCAGAAGTCTGATGCAGAAATCGGTGAAACTGGCAGTGGTCTGGCTCTGATTCTTTTCGTCATAATAAGTGAAAAGAACTCCAAGTAGCCGGTTTCCATGCAACAATGGATATGCGGAACAGGTTGTTTCTTCATCGACCATCTGCGCCGTAGCTTTGTGGTTTGGATTATTCTTGAGAGTTTTGACAATTTCCAGCTCGGCTGGATTAAGCTCGGGTGCGCGTGATCTGTCTAATCGTGAAGAAATTTCAATACTTTCATCATTGTGAATTCTGGTCAGAATAGCATCTTTAAGGCCGGCAATTTTGGAAAATTCAAACAGAATTTTGGAAAAAGGCTGGTTTTCTTCGGATGGTCGGTTGAAAACCATGGCTCTGATGCTGTCGAGCTGCGTGTGCAGGCTGGTAAGACTTTGAT
>JBMOKV010000320.1:0-1876 GCA_049325495.1 Candidatus Rifleibacteriota bacterium
CGGCAGCAGGCCATTGCTTTTTCTGGCTCCACCCATTGAATTTTCTTTTGCCAGCTTTTCAATACTTTCACTTTTGTGAATGATTTTCTGGCGAATGCTTTCGAGACTTGCCGAAGCCTTCATGTCTGCCTGTTCGAGCTGGTATTCCTTGATCAGTTCAGCTCTTACTTCATCGATGCTTCTGACTTTTTCAGGAATCTTTTCTTCAACTTTGATCAGGTGGTAACCGAACTGAGTTCTTACCGGTTCGCTGATCTGGCCAACATTGCTGGTGAACGCCATATCTTCGAAGGGTTTTACCATGGAACCGCGGGCGAAGGCACCCAGGTCGCCGCCTTTGGCAGCTGAACCGGTGTCCTGTGACCTTGATCTGGCAAGTTCGGCAAAGTCTTTGCCGCCCTTGATCAATTCTGCGATTTTTTCAATTTCGGCTCTGGCAGCGGCAAAAGCCTTTTCATTGTCGAATGCGGAGCTGATATCGAAGGTGGCGGTGACGGTGCCATCTTTGATCAGCAATTCAGCCGGCTGGGTGCCTTTTTCCAGGTCGATGGCGATCTGACCGGAAACGGAATTGCGGGTAGAGCCGCTAAGAGGCAGTTCGAGGGCATTCTCAGCTTTTTCCTGTGAGGAAATACTTGGATAAAAAAGCTTGCCATCACTGGTTTTTACCGCAAAACTGTCGAAATCAAGATTTGAATCGGGGCCAAGATTGGCAAGGCTGGCATCGAAAGTTACCAGGGTGCCCGCATCACTTTCAGCAATTACGAAGTTGCGCATGGCAATTTTGTAAGAGGCAAAATCATGGTCAAAGCTGTTTTTCGGCTTGATCAGAATGTGGCTGGCCTTAACTTTTTCAGGGTTCTTATACTTTTCAATATTGTCGGTATATCTGCGTCTGACTTCTTTGTCGTTAACTTCGATGCTGTTAAGATAGCCTTCGTCTTCGTTTTTGATCATGATGTGAGTGAGCTGAACTCTCTCAGAGCTCATGAAATCAGAGCGGTGGGCATCGAAATGAGACTTGATCTGTTCGTCGTTCAGTTCGGCCTTACCGGCAAAATTACTGGGAGAAACCAGCAGGTGGTTGAAAGAAATCTGATCATCTTCCATGAAACGAATCTTGTTGGTTTCATAATAGTTCTTTAAAACTTCTTCCGTTGCGCTGGCTGGAGGAATCGGTTTTACGATCGACTGGGCAACCGCCTGCATGGTCAGCTGTTTCAGTCTTTCAGAACCCCATTCATCGGTGGTGATGCCTTTGCGGCGCAGCTCGCGGTCAAATTCAACCGGGGTGATCTGCTGGCGATCGCGTTCAACGATAGCCTGAGCTGTGATCTGGGGCTTGATATTGTTTGCCTGGGCATAAAGATCTACCAGCGAAATGGTGATCAGGCTTTCGAGAGCCCTTTCCTTGATCATGCCGCCGTAGAATTCCTTGATTCCGGTGGGCATGTTGGAAACCTGCTGGTATTCGGGAGAATCCTTGATGCTGTTCCACAGGGTTTTTACATCGATGACACTCGTAAGAGAAGCGGTCTGGGTAGGAAAGGAAATGTGAGCTACCGGAAGGCTGAGCTTGCTCTGCAAATGAGCCGGAGCGGTGTTTTTGCGCTCAGACGCTTTTCTTTCGGCTTCTTCAGCCATTTTCTTGCGCTCTTCCTGGTTCTGAATCTGTCTGCTGGTACCATAACCGATTACAAAAATCGAACCAACAAAAAGAATTACGGTTGCCCAGATGATCTCCTTGATATGAAGCCTGAGCCATCTCATTGACATGAAACTTGCATTGGCCATTATGCCGTCACCTCTTCTATCTGTCTTGATGCCCCGATCGAAGTTGTACCCCATTACGGGCTAACTCAATCAGGACTGTGGA
>JBMOKV010000321.1:0-14253 GCA_049325495.1 Candidatus Rifleibacteriota bacterium
GCAAAGCTTTCAAGACCAGGTTCCGGGGCTGGGATGTCATCGACAAGCCGTTCACCCATGAAGAGGAAATCTGTGTACGCAATGCCAACTGCCACAACCAGTGCAAGCTGCAGATTTACCGGGTCGGCGACGATGAAGCGATCTACGGCGGCGACTGCGGCATGTATGAATCGCGCCAGTCGGCGGAAAAGCGCACTCCCGATTTCAACCGGGTCAGGCACGAGCTGTTTTTCCGGCAGATCAAGGGCATGTACCGGGTTCTGGGCGAACCGGCGGGCGAGAAAGCCGGCAAAAAGGTGCTTGGAATGCCGCGTTCGCTGAGTTTCCATCAGCTCGGCATTTTCTGGATACATCTGATGACCCGGCTGGGTTATGAAATTGTTATCAGCCCTGAAACCAACACGGAGATAGTTGACAAGGGCATAGCAGCCATGACCTGCGAGGCCTGTTTCCCGGTCAAGATTTCGCATGGGCACGCGGCGGTTTTGAAAGATCACTGCGATTATCTGTTCATGCCGATGATGATCGAAATGGAGTCGAATCAGGGCAACAACGGCTTTTACTGCCCCTACGTCGAAGCCAACACCTACATGCTGATGTCGGCCCTGCATCTCAAGCCCGCTCACGTTATCAAGCCGGCAATCGTGTTCAAAAAGGGCCGTGAAGACATGGCGCTGCAATTCGCTGATGAATTCAAACGCCTCGGCCTGCCGTTCAACCAGCGCGAATTCTGCGCCGCCTATGATGCGGCTCTAGCTGCCAACGACCATTTCGACCG
Organism: Candidatus Rifleibacteriota bacterium; assembly: GCA_049325495.1. Taxonomy (GTDB): domain Bacteria; phylum Muiribacteriota; class Ozemobacteria; order Ozemobacterales; family Ozemobacteraceae; genus DYKG01. The sequence goes on from JBMOKV010000321.1 coordinate 779, forward strand.
GGAAATCAAGCGGGTCGGTGCCGAGATTCTCAAGAATCTGGGTGACCGCCGCGCCATCATCATTGTCGGACGGCCTTACAGCGCCTATGATTCGCGCACCAATCTCAACATCTGCGGCACGTTCAGCCGCCTGGGCATCATGGCTATTCCGCAGGAATTTCTTGATCTGAAGGGAATCGATATTGAATCCGAATACCCGAATATGTACTGGGGATTCGGCAACAAGATTCTACAGGCCGCCAAATACATCAACCGCGACCCCAGGCTGTTCGGGCTGTATCTGACCAGCTTTTCGTGCGGCCCCGATTCCTTCGTGCTGCATTTCTTCAACCACGAAATGAACCGCACCGGGCGCCCCTATCTTGAGCTGGAGCTCGACGAACATTCGGCGGGAGCGGGCGTCGAAACCCGTCTGCTGGCGTTCATTGATGCGATCAAGAACCAGACCCAGATCACCGTGCTCACCCAGAAAGACGTGAACTTCATGCCGCGCAAATCGACGGCCCCGCTCACCGAGCGCACTCTCTACCTGCCCTACATGGCCGAGGGTGCCCGCTGTCTCGCCGCCGCTTTCCGCGCCGTGGGCTGCCGGGCAGAAGTAATGCCGACCTACAGCAAGGCCGGCCTTGAATTCGGCAAGAAGCATACTTCGGGCAAGGAGTGTTTTCCCTGCATCGTGACGACCGGCGACATGTTTGACGTGATCGACCGCCATATCGCCGAGGGAGCGAAAGTCAACGACGAGCTGGCGTTCTTCATGCCCGAAACCGAAGGCCCGTGCCGGTTCGGCCAGTACACCCGGCTGCACCGCATTCTGCTCGACAAGTATAAATACGTTGACGTGCCGATTCTGTCGCCGAGTTCTGAAGACAGTTACCGGTTCAGCGGCTATTTCAGTGATGACCAGGCGGTGCAGTTCCGGCAGCTTGCCTGGCAGTCGGTGGTTTATTCCGACATGATCGAGAAAGCGCTGTGGCATGTGCGGCCTTACGAAAAGGTCAAAGGCACGACTGACCGGGTTTTCGAAGAAGCGATGAAAGCAGGAATCGACGCCATCGAAGCCGGCGGCGGCCTGAAAATGATCAAGGCTGCCAAGCAGGCTGCCCGGGCCTTTTCCCGCATCGAAAGAATTGATGGGAAGAAGCCGCTGGTCGGCATTGTCGGAGAAATCTTCGTGCGCACTCACAAAGACAGCAACCAGCAGCTGATCAAGGCCCTCGAGGATCTCGGGTGCGAAACCTATACCAGCTCGGTTGCTGAATGGATCGAGTACACGACCCATACGGGCATCGAGGATTCCCATTACAATATCAGAATGAAGAAGAGCCTGAACAATTACGGCGAGCTGGCCAAATTCTGGCTGACCTCCAAGTATCAGCGCATGGTTGCGAAGTTCATCAGCTACCCGTTCAAGGATCTGCTGCATGACCGGCTCGACCATACGACCGAGCACATTCTGCATGAAACCGAGGGAATTTTCTCAAACCACATCAACGGCGAAGCGATTCTCAGCATCGGCGGCGCGATCGCGTTTGCCAAAGAAGGCTACAACGGGGTGGTCAATGCGATGCCCTTCACCTGTATGCCCAGCACCATCGCCAGCTCGATTCTCAAGGTGCAGATGCGCGGCAAGGCGCCCTATGTGGATATGATTTACGACGGCAGCATTCTGCCCAATCGTGAAACCAACCTCGCCACCTTCGCGTTCCAGGCCCGCCAGCACCTCGAAAAAAACGGCCGCAAAAACTAACAATCAGAACCCGAATTGATGGGCGGGCCACCGTGCCCGCCCGCCAATACCGGCATTGAGCTAACCTTACGGTCATTGAGCCTGTCGAAATGACCGCTGTATCACCTCAACCCCTAAATTCCCCGCATTGACTGGGGTGTCCCCCCCAAAAAACTAAACAACAATTTCAATCTCCCGATCAAAAAACAACCCCGATTCACCAATCCTGACCTTAATCGCCACCGCTTCAACCCCGTATCTGACTGCCTCTTTCAACATGGCATCATATTGCGGATCAATATCTCTGGCGGTGGTCATTTTCTCGGCACTGTTGCGGGCCACAAAAAAAACAATCATGGCCCGATAACCCTGTTTTTTCAGACTGATCAGCTCCTGCAGGTGCTTCTGTCCCCGTTCGGTTCTGGCATCGGGAAAGCTTATGAGTCCGTGGTCTTGAAGAAGTGTGACATTCTTAATTTCAATAAAGCACAAATTTTCATTTAAAATTTCTTTTTTCCGAGGTTTCGTCAGTTTAACCGGATCCCGCTTCGAGGGGTTGAACGTGCAGGCCTCAGCATCATTTCCAGCTGACCAGAGCATAAGATCGATGCGGCTGTGCTGAGAAATTTTCACTTCGGGAAGGAGAAAGTCATAACCGGTCAATTGGCTGATCAACCCCATGGCTATGGCATTCTTTACTGCCCGGTTGGGTGCGGAAGTATTGACGCAGACCCAGCCGTCCGGCATTTCAACGGCCTGTAATGAATATTTGAGATTTCTTTTTTCATCGGCCGAGCAGTCGGTGGCGATCACCGGGCAGAATTTCTGCCAGCAGGTCTTCATGCTTCCAGAGTTGGCGACATGGGCCCGAACCTCAAGCCCCGAATCAAGCACCAGATCGGCAATAAAGCGTTTATAGCGGTTAAGAATTTTCCCGGTAACCAGGGGCCGGGGAAATTCAAAAATCTGTTTACTTTTCAAAATGGTCATTCAAAGATCGTCAGCGGGGCTTCTTATAGTGATTCCGGGTCGGTTCATTACGTGGGTGTAAATCATGGTTGTTGAAACATCAGAGTGACCGAGAAGTTCCTGGACGGTTCTTATGTCGTAACCTGCTTCGAGAAGGTGAGTTGCGAAAGAGTGGCGAAGAGTATGTACACTGACCGTGGAAGGGAGGCCGCATTTCTTTGCTGCATCCTTGACTGCTTTCTGCAGAGAATTCTCATGAATGTGGTGGCGTCCGACCCGGTTCGATCTTGGGTCTACGGCAAGCCTTCCTGATGGGAAAACATATTGCCATCCCAACTCTTTCAAGGCAGATGGGTATTTGCGGGCCAGGGCATCGGGCAACCAGGTTTCGCCGTAGCCGTTTTCCAGATCTTTTTTGTGAAGGGCTTCTGTTTTGTTCAATTGCTCAAGCAGGTCTTTCCGGTATTTTTCAGGGAGGGGCACAACCCGATCTTTGGAACCTTTTCCTTCGCGGACGGTAATGATATTGCGCTCGGTATCGATGTCTTTAACACGCAGGCGAATACATTCCATAAGGCGCATTCCGGTACCGTAAGTCAGTCCGGCCATCAGGGAGTAGATTCCATCGAGATTATTGAGAAGGCTTTTGACCTGATCTTTTCGCAGAACGGTAGGAAGGCGCTGGGATCTTTTCGCTCTGGAGAACTGCAGCTGACCAGAGAAATCGAGCTTGAGAACGGTGGTCACCATGAAGGAAATTGCGTTCAATGCCTGGTTTTGAGTGCTTGAGGAAACATTGCGTTCGACGGCGAGAAACTCGAGAAAATCGGCGACCTGTTGGGGGTTGAGCCGGTCGATATCGATTGGGTGATGAAAGCACAGGAACCTTTTTATCCAGTCGAGGTAGTTTTTTTCGGTGCGGATCGAGTAGTGCATGGTCCTGATAACTTTTCGGGTCTTTTCGATGAGATTTTCATGAATTCCGGAGATTTCTGTTAAATCAACGGGCTTTGCGCCAGGTTTGGTGTTGAAAATTTCTTTCGATTTTTTTTCAGAAAATTCTTCATTCCACTTGAGTGCCCATGAGTATTTCAACACCTGGGTAAAAAGAAGAAAGAGGGAATCTTTCGCCTGTTGAACCTGGTATGGTAAAATTGATTTATCGGATTCAAGATTGCGAAGAAACAGCCTCACATCTTTAAAATCCGCATTGACGAGGGGTTTATCTTTGAGAGAAGTTACAAAAGCTTTTGCCCATTTAACCTTATGTGGTATTGCTCTGGGGTTTTCTTTTAACTCCACAAGCAAAGCCTGCAATTTTTCCCACAGGGGCTTATATTCGGGGGCAAGTTTAAATGCTGAGCTTCCAGCCATAGTTTCCAACCTTAAAATTGAATTTCAAAACCACTTCATTTTTGTCAATTATTCAATATTAGCATATTATATATTTTCATTTATTACCATATTCTGTATAATATCTGTTATATGCTGGAGGAAAAATGAATCCCCTTGATGATCCGCGGGTTATACAGTTTCATTCTCAAATGAATTCCATGGACGAACTAGCTCTAGTAGTCCTTAAGGGGCATCTAATTCTCGAAGAATGTCTCTCAAGAATTATAAAACAACATGTGTTTAACGAAGAATATATTGACACTGCTGATTTAAGCTTCTTTAAAAAGATTCAAATTGCCAAATCATTTGCCCTGCGAAAGGACAAAATTGACATTTGGGAGCTAATCCAGAAAATCAATACCCTTCGAAATCAAATTGCTCACAATCTAGAATATGATAAGAGACAAAAAGTTTTTGAAGGTTTGAAATCTCAGTTTTTGAAGACAAGCAAAAAAGATTTTCCTGAAATTGATTTTGATAAGGCTAGGAATGACGAGGTATTCTATTTGATTTGCGCAAATTGCTATGGTTTTCTCTTGTCATTTGAGGATGACGGCAAAGCTTTTAAATCTATGGTTAAAAGTATTGATGACCTAATCAATGAGAAGAAAGAAAATTAAAATTTGATAGATATCACATTTTTGTCGAGACAGAAATTGAGCACCGAATCAAGGGTCTTGCTTGCGCATAACCCGTCGTTAAAGGGCGCTAAAAAACATGATTGTCGATAATATTATATTACAACTCGAACCTCAGAGCCTTTTTTTCAAATTAAAACATCTCTCGGATGAAATCACAGTATCTTTGAAAAGAATGCTTCTATTACCAGGTTTGTTAGAGATTCGTCTCGACAACATTACTTTTTTACTTTGTTTAATTAATGATGCCTTAAAGGTTAATGAAAAAAAATTCATAACGGATGTATTCTTGCCTTGGCATGCAATTCAAAAAAAGACATCAATTAATAGACACCGGGTATTTGAAGAACTGGCGAGATTTAAGGATTTTAAAATAGAAACCACCCCTGACCGGGTGCACGCGGTAAACATTTATCGAAGCATAGTTGCAGACTTATTTGATCCCTATATTTCCTTAATTGTGGCCTGCTATCAGTTTATTGAAGGCACATATTCAAGTGTAGAATTGGAGAATCTTTCTCAAGGAGAGAGAAATAAAAACGAATTCATTTTAGCTCGAGACAAAAATTGCAACCTTTTAAAAGGTTATGATCCAATAGTTCGCAATGCGATTTCTCATGCAGGCTCACACGGAGTTGAATATCGAGAAGCCAGTATTTTATTTAGAAACATAAAACGAGATTCCCCACCAAAAGTTGAAATAGTCGAATGGTCATTTGATGAACTTGATTTAAGAATAATGCTCCTCATTGAAAGCATTCTTTCTATTGATGTAGTAATAAATATCATTGGGATTGATCACGGCGATTTGTTTCTTGAAGATTATATAGGACTTAGTAGTTTTCTATTCTATACAACAACGATTGAACAGAGAACAAAACTAAGGTTTGAACAAGATTCTGCTATTGAAAGGATTCTATATGATGAATCCTTAGCAAACGACAAAAAGCTTTCACAATTGGAAGAATTACTTAAGAGCAATCTATCTGCACGTAACATGGCAGTTGCGAAAATTCATTATGATCAATCCAAAAAGGAAGTTACTATTTTCATTCCTGTGATTGATAAGATTTACTGTGATAAAAAAAGTCTGCTATCTTCAATTGCAAGGCTTCCAAGGTATGCTATTCTCGCTAGATCTGTTTTTAAAGACTTGTTTAATAGTTTTCGGGTCTCTGAAATAGGTTTAGAAGACTCCGTCATTTACCTTGAAGGCATAATGGATGGTGTTTTGTTAGATGAATACGGAGCCGAGAAGGCCGGTCTCATCGACATTCTATCTGAAGCATCATTTCTATCCGCAGGTGAACCATTAAAAATTCATGTAGATTTTTCAGAATTAAAAAAACAAGAAAATGTTGCCTTAAATGATCCATTTCCAAGAAAAAAAAGAAGCATATAACCAGAGCGTCGACGCGGAAAATGAGGCCGGATCACGGGCCTTGCAGTCGCAAGTCCCGCGCCCGTCTCTCATTTCCGGTCACGACAGTCGTTAAAAATTAAATCAGGCAAAGGCTCCTGCTAACCGTAAATAAGGTTAAAAAAGATCGACGATGGGGGGAGAGGTTTTAACCCCCCCGACCCCCCATCATCTCCGTTGTCGATCTTCCGACTTTGTAATACAATATAACACGTTTTTTGCTGCAACACAACAAGAAAGTTTGTTCAACAAAAAGGGCTGTAAGATAGACCAGAAAAGGATTTATTGGGTTTTGTTGGGTTTGGGGGTTGGGGTGCTCGACCCACCTATTAGTAAAGGTGGGTTGTTTCTATTTTGTTTTAAAACCAACAAAATTTCATCGACCCACCCAAGTAGGGTTATAATTTTTTACTAACAAAAAACAGCCAGGTTTGTCCAAAAAACATATTGGGGTATGCTACCCTATGTGACATAAGACAACTTAATGACGGGGTGTTAAAACGCAAGGAAATGCCATGCGGTAATCGCAACCTGAAAATTTCTAACACGCGCATGAACGCAGAATTGCTATTCGCAATTCTGGTTATGACGGACGTTAGACTAGCTCAAAATAAGACAAATGGCCCATCGAAAATGTTCAGCTAAAGCAGATGTTTTGCTGATCAACGAAAATGTGAGATGAAGAATTAAGAATGAAGAATAAAATTAGGACAATCGGCCTGGTTGCGCTGGCGATGAGCCAGAAAACTTTTGTGGCACATCACTTGCGAATCAGAAAAAATGACAAGCATTGTGCCAGTCGTTTTCTGGCGCAGTAGTCCGATTCGTAATTCGGCCAGCCATGTTTTTCCATTTCCATAATACACAAAAACATGTTAAAAATAAGATCAAATCAAGAATTAATCGAAGAATTAATGAAGAATAAATCAAAATTATGAGAGCAAGTCTAACAATTGCGTCAACTCTGAAAATAAAAAAATGAAGAGGAAATAACATGGGTGTATTTCGACCAATTATTGAGAAAATGGAAAGAGAAGGCCTCTCTTTTTTTCCTCCCACTTTATACAAACAACACCAAGCAGATTCAGGCATAAAGGGAGAAAGACGAACCCAAGCTACTCTTTCAATTCACTCTCTTTCATCGCTTAATAAAGCGCTGAAAGCAGCACATTTAATGATCTTCCGCTTGGGCTATCCCAAGAGTCAACGCGATGTATACTTCGGCTTGGCTAAGTCATTCTCGCCAGATTGGTCCGACTATTTTTTTCTTGACGAAAATATATTCCAAGCGACAAAAACTGAGATCTTCAAGCCGAAAATTGCCCCTGAACGATTATTGGCTTTTAAAATTGTTCCTGCGGCGACTGAGTCCTCAATTGTAAATCTGTCAATAGCTTCTGGAGCAATGGCCTACGCATTAGGACTGGACGACCTAGATATCGTCATACCAGGAACTTGTCAGTCAACCTTTTCTTTTTCGTTCTCTCCGCATTCACAAATTAACACAATTTGGGATCACCAGAATGGCCAGGTTGAAATTGATGGGCTATTTATTGGTAGGCGCAACGGCAAAAAGATCATATTCTTTATTGAATCAAAAACCGATAATTCAACAAACTTGGCAAAGCACAAAATATTCTACCCAATGCTTTCCTCAAAACACAAGATACCTAAAGGCATGGGTGTTTCAGGTGTATACCTTCGCGGCAAGATTCTATTGGATAAAGTAATTCTTCAAATATGTGAATGCGAATATCAAGGTGATTTTTTTTCTCCTGCGCCACACCTTAATCTTTTGTCTCCAATGATTGACAGAGCAAAGTCTCTTGAAATTGAAGGCTATGGTAAAAGATGACAAAGAGCCTAACATTTGCGTCGAGACGGAAAAACCGGCCGGATCACGGGTCTTGCTTGCGCAACACCCGCGCCCGTCTCGTTTTTCCGCTCACGACTTGCGTTAACCTTATTTATAGAAAGAGAGAAAAAAATAAATGCTGAAAGAAATAGTAATTTGGCCTAGCGAAGAAGCAAAGGGTAATGAAAAAGGAAAATTCTTCGAATCACTAACAAACAAGATTTTCTCTTCGCAAAGATATAAGGTTGATAGCAATGTTCATTACACTGGGATGGAGTTTGATCTTGAATGTAAACACTTAGATAGAACTGACGAACGATGTTTGGTCGAGTGCAAGGCAAAGAAAAGCTTGAGCAGTGATGAAATAACAAAATTTGTTTTTAACAAAGAATATAAAAAGTTTAGCATTGGATTTTTCCTCTACACTGGAAACTTTGAACGACAAGTAGCAGGCTTGATTAGTGAAATTCAATCTGACGGAAGATATAAAAATTTGTATTTTTGGAACGCAGAAAAAGTTATGGAGCTTCTTGTAGCATCTTCAACAATTTCAAATTACGATTATGAATTTACTGGGCTAGATATTAATAAATTGATTCTTCTGTATAGCCATTTAGGTGTTTTTTACATCCCCATAATGTCTTCAGGCACCATTCCAGAATCTTTTAGTATTTTGGACGCAAAATGTAATTCAATCATCAAGGAAGCTTCAGTTATTGATAGTATTAAAAATTATATAGAAGAATTGCGGCCACTAGGTTACAAAGATGATCCTTGTAAAAGAACGAACATTGAAGACCAAAGGGATCAGACAAAGAAAGAGATTGAAACCATTGCCGAAATTCAAAGTTCAGCCAGCTGGGATGATTATAAGCCAGCATCGCTTAAATATTTTGTAGGAAGAAAACGACAAAAAGATTTTCTTTTTGGCGTTTTGGATGAAATAAGGAAAGGAAATAGCAATAAAAGGGTTTTTTATATTGATGGTAAATCTGGTTGGGGCAAAAGCTCATTGATTAATGATCTTAAGGAAAGATGCAGAAATATGCACTACAAGAACAAGTATTTCTGCTTAGCTGTTGACTCAAGAAGCGCAAATTCTCACAATTTTATACCATTAGCCTTTAAAATGATTCTAAAAAAGGCTGTTGAAGACAAATTTATTCCAAGTCAATTTTTAAGTGTTAAGATTCCTTCGACTTTTGATATTTTGGCAGATCCAAACACAATGCTATTGCAAGAGTGGCTCAAAAAAAATTCCCGATATTTAATAATTGTTTTTGACCAATTTGAAGATGTTTTTCGCAAAGAAAGTATTTTTAAAAGTTTCTATAAATTTTTGGTAGATATCTACAATTTGGAGGGAAATTTCATTCTGGGATTTTCTTGGAAGTCAGAAGTTAACATCCCCATCGAAAATGAAGCATATCATTTATGGCAACAGGCCAAAGAATTTGCTATAAGTGTCTCCTTAGATGAGTTTTTCGTGTCAGAAAGCAAATCAATAATTAAGCAACTAGAAAAGGATGTCAAAGAAAAGTTCAACTTGGACATTGTCAGAAAAGTTGTTGACAACTCACAAGGTTATCCTTGGCTTGTAAAAAAATTATGTATTCATATTAAGAAACAAATTAAACAAGGATTAGATATAGAATCTTTGTATGAGCAAGACTTTCAGGTTGAACGATTATTTGAAGACGACTTGGAAGAATTAACTCCTGAAGAAGTTAAAGGACTAAGGTATATTGCTAATAGAGCATTCAATGATCAAGCATTTGATGTGACTGAACTTGATGATACAATTAGCAGCGAAATAGTTCAACACCTTATCAATAAAAGACTAATAATTAAAAGTGGTACAAAATACAACATTTATTGGGATATATTTAGGGATTATTTGGTTACAAATGAAATCCCCCCCATTGGTGAAACATATTTGATCCGTCAACAGGTCAACTCAGTATATGAAGCTTTTCTAACATTCTCTAATTCAGAATGCTTATCCCTGGAACAGTTTGTTGAAAAAATACCTAACGCGGTTGCCGAGGGAGCAGCATTAAATCTTCTTCGAGAATTACGAAGTTTGGGCCTTATAAATTACAAAAACAATTTGTATTACCTGAAAAGCTCAATACGAAATGTTAGCGAAAAATCTTTTAAGGATTATATCAAAGAAAAATTAACAAAACACTCTTTTACAATAGCGCTAAAAAAGATTTCGAATAGAGAAATCTCGCTTCTAGACTTAATTCGAATAATTAAAAGCAAAATAAAGACAAAGACATACTCCGATCGAACTTTAGAAACTTATGCCCAGATTTTCTTTGGCTGGATAGACTTTCTAGACCTTGGAAATCTAAATGTAAATCCTGCAGTTCTTAGTTCTGCGAAAAATGCTTTTTCATACACTCCTCAAATGTACCCAATTGAAGTTGAAGCCTTTATTTTGTCTTTCGGAAAAATTGATTTAGAAAATCCTACAAAAAAAGTAAATAAGCTCATATATGATGCAAAATCGCTAGGTCTGCTAAGTTATTCCAAAAACAGAATTCAACTTTCAGATCTTGGCCAAAAAGCCGTCAACGGTACAGAACTGGAACGCAAATCAATTTTTGCTGAACAAGCACAAAAAACAGAAAAAATACGTTTTGCACATGACGTTCTAAGAAATCATAGCGGCATATCATCTCGAACATTTAAATCATTAATAGCTCAAATTCTGGATGGCTTAAATAGCCAAGTTTATATAAACAAAACTAGTCGAGCATTATTTCTCTGGGCCTCATACATTGTAGACGTCGAGGGAAAAATTGGGAAAAAATTTTCATAACACATAGTGGCGTTAAAATTAGATTCCTCGATTATGTTGTAATCTATCATGAAAGCAGGTTTAAATGAAAAAAATATATCGAACGATTTTAATATGCAAAGAGTTCAATGATACGTTCAACTTAATTTATGGCCACCAAATAGAATGGTTTCTAACGGAAATTGACTATCAAATTAAAGAATGGAAGGGGTTTGAGAAATTTGGCTTTCACATTTTTTTTTCTGATTTAACAGAAATTTCAGAATTAGATTCTTTGATTAATAATTGCCAAGTGAACCTCCTAGTTAATGAGAAAAACTATAAAATTTATTTTCCTCATACAGAGGAGGAAAATGATTTCATTAGCCTTTCCTACCCAAAGGATCAATTTAATCCATTAAATCATTATTCTGGAACTAGTATTGTTTATTTTGGTCCAGAATTGATTTTGAATGATACAATCCAAGATTTTATTGCCAAAAACGAAATAGCTCTTGATTTTTTTCGTGATGAATTCTCCCTAAATTTTTCATCTTTTCCTGAAGTTGTTGGCTGCTTCATGAGATTTTTTCCCACAAGGCTTTTGACCCATTTTAAAGGATTTGAAGAAGATGGGGGGGGCTTTTTCTTCCAAATTTATGATGAATTCAAATGCTTCCAAGATTCACGGGTAGAAATTAGAACTACTTGTGATGATAAAGAAAATGATTACAATTTTATCCTAAAAGATAACCCAAGCCCATTTTATTGCGGTTATGTTCCAGATCTTGTTCAGACAAAGATATTCCAGAGTGATTCTCATTTAATCTTTTCATCAACCTTTTCGGTTTTAAAGAAGATTAACTTCAGCCTAAACATTGGCGATACTCCCATAATTATTGATGGCCAAAAGCGAGATCGATACATTTCAATAAAGAGTGAGGTTTGATTCTAATGCCAACCTGGGCTTGCAGAAAAAAGAGAGTTAGAGCTACTTTTGACGAGATCCCTTTAAATTATATCCCGATGATTGCGAAAGACAATGAAGAAGAGCTTTTTAAGAAAATTAGGAAAGCATTTGATGAATCAGGGGTTAAGAAAATTATCATTCTGGATCCATATTTTTCACCGTCCGATATAGCTTTTTTAATCAATTGCTTTTCCTCAGTCATTGGGCGCAGCATAATAATTTATACGCGCCTAAAATTTGCCGGGAATTCTGAACAAGAAACAGAAGCAATCACAGAGACAAATGCAGGCACAGAAGAGAGGGTTGAGACAAAAAGAGAACAAGCTTTAAAAAGATTTGAAGAAATAATTCAAAGACTTGAATCAAAGGGTATCTTTCAATCAGTTCGGATCAGGGTTCCAAAATTGGACTTTCATGATCGGTACATTTTCTCCTCCGAAGAAATATATCAAAAAGTATTTTTGGCCTCTGGAAGCTCCATTAATACAATTGGAAAGGGATATTCAAGCATTCAGAATATTCAAAACAACTTTTTCAGAAATCAGGTTTTAAAACTGGTAAATATTTTGGAGGCAAGCTTAAATGGAAATTGAGGAATTAAAAGAATTAGTCCGTTCAAACAATTATTTACAACCTGATATTATTTTCAAAAAAACTTCTGAAGATGAATTGTTCGTAAATGTCATCGATAATTATATTTTTAACCTATCAGAACTTAGACTAAAACTTCAGCCAAATGTAAGAAATATAACTTCAAATCTGAAAATCAACACAAAAATTTTGGATTTAATAATTTATGATAATTCATCTTTTTGGGCATTGTATTTCGATTGTTTGGGACAAGTATCTGATGAAATTTTAGATTATTGCTTGAAATCTTCGAACATAAGACTCCAACGCTTTGGCCAAGCATTGTGCGTAAAAGATAGCAAATTTCATTTGATTTCAGAATTTGGGGAAGACCTACTTATTTTGATGTTCATACATATTGAATTAGATGAAACGTTTCTGCAGAAAAATTTCAATCCCAACATTTGCACTAATTTGATGAAAAAATTGAAACAGAATCTTTCGTCCCTGTTAAACATACAATTGAATAACTTAAATAAATTGTTCATCCTAGATTTGGTTGAAATAAGTTTAATAGATGATTTTGTGAGAGCTTATTTTTTAGCAAACAAGTATTTTTATGGGCCTTCAATTAAGATATTAGAAACTGCTGTAAATAAGGATTCTCGAGTATTACGTTCTTTGGCTGCTTGTCGGTTGTTAATTGATCCATTTAGTTGTGCAACCAAATTTTCCAATTGGTTGATTGACACAAAGAAATTTCTTCTTTTAACTTATTTGATTGAAACAAAATTTCCGAAAGGCGTTCCAGAAGAATTTAATGACATTCTTAGAAAAAAAGGAAAATTGGGAGAATTGATGACTATTTTCAACTGGGGTGAAAATGGCAGACAACAACTTACAAATTCAAATAATAAAAAAGGTTAACAAGAGCGTGAACGCGGAAAATAAGGCCGGATCACGGGTCTTGCGAGGCAAGCCCCGCGCCCGTCTCTTATTTCCGGTTACGACTAGCGTTATGCTAAAATGAGGACAAAAAGAGAGAAAAAAACAGCCAAAAATAACCAGCCAAGCTGCTTTACGGTAAGTGCCGAGGCGGTCACAAAAATTGCTGAAGAGCAATTTTTGCGCCCAAATGGCC
>JBMOKV010000322.1:0-1873 GCA_049325495.1 Candidatus Rifleibacteriota bacterium
ACCAGTCCGGCTCAGGAACCCCAGAGCTCGATCGAGGCCTGAACCGGCTTTTACATCGGCGTAAAGGGCTTTGCTTTCAACATTTGGACAGGGAAGAGCCCTGACCATTATTGAACCAAGGCCGGCGAGCATGGTGCGGGTTACTTTTTTCTTCATTGTGCGGTTTCTGACGAAATATTTCAGTTCGGTAATATAGGCAGGTTTTTCAGCCTGGGTCAGAATGCCATGCAGCATGCCATATAGCTCTTTCAGCTTTATGGGTTTGGTCGGGTCCATTTTTACATTGCAGTCAATCGTCGAAAAAGCACCGGCTTTCTGCAGGCGCTCAAAATTGAAGCCTGAAACCGGTTCCGGTTCGTTGCCTGAATCAATGGAGACCGCTTCCTTTTTCAGCGGTTCTGCAGCTTTGCCGGCATAGGCGTCAAACATTCTTTTGAATAGAACCAGGGCGTCAGAAGTTTTTAGGTGGGCATTGGGGCAGAAACGTCCATTCGGCATGCCTTTGATTATGCCTCGATCCAGTGCTTCGCCAAGACCCTGCATGTATTTTTCCTCGATGATCCAGTCGTAGAAGGGCTGGAAATTTGCCGGTTCCCGTGAGGGCTTGACCGCTCCGGAATTCATGGCAAAACTGATAGCTCTGAAAATGCTTTCAATAGCCGCTTTTCGTGAAATTACCGGCTTGTCGTCGGTTGCGGGAATTATGCCCAGGTGTTTCATTTCATCGGGGCTAAGGGATTCAATGAAATTCAGCTCGTACATTACGCTGGTCAGACCACGATAAAATGCCTGTTCGGCGATGGGGCGGGCCAGCATTTTGCTGCTGTAACTGGTTGAATCGTAAATGCCGATCTGCCGCGCAAATTTGATTTCAGCCTGCAGGCTGCTTCCTGAAGCCTGAATCGAATCGATGCTGAAAATCCCGGCAACCCCAAAAGTAGCGGCCAGAACGCCGGCAATAAAATAGCGCTTGTTGTTGATCATTAAATCTGCCTCCAGAATAAATGCAATTTTCAGTTTGCATATATCGGCAGATTGCTGATTTTGTTTGATATTTATTTTATTCTGATGCGATCTTTGTTGCGTTTGATGTACATCGGGTTGAAAACTCCGGTTTTGGCAAGGTCATAAGCGCTTTTGAACGGCCGGCCATCGACCAGGCGCTGGGCTTTTTCTTCACTGATGCGGAAAAATGCAGCCATGTCTACTGCCGATGCCGAATTAACATTAATGCTGTCCGCTTCTTTTTCCGGTTTTCCCTGCACGTTCCAGTCTTCGGAAGCGGGTGTCTGAGCTGTCTGCTGGTTCGAAGCATTGAAATTGGCGCTGTAAAGGGCGGTGGCCCAGAAATCGACGATGTTCTGCAGCGAAGCGTTCAATTGTCGGCCGGTCATTTCCATCAACGGGTTCAGATCGGTCGCGGCCCGGTAAGACATACCTATTTCATCGTAATGGCGATTGGCGGCGCCGACCATTTCCATTACCCGCTCTTCAATTGAAGTTATCAGGCGTTCATTGCCGCAGACCAGATTAAAATTGCGCAGACTGTGATTGATGTCGCCTTCGTAACGGGAATGATATGCATCTTCGTATGGATCACGCTCTTTGCCGGCCGAATGAAGGGGCTGATTCAGGTCGGCGATGTAATGTGACATCAGACCCATGACGTAAGCCGTCTTTTCATCACTTTCGCCGCTGCGCAACAGCTCTACAGCGCGGTTGAAAAGGTCGGTTATGCGATACATGCCGCCGGTCTGGGTGCCGTCAAGGTAGTAGATGTGATTGGTAAAATCTTTGATCAGCATGTCGGGGTCGGTGCTGCCTTTGAGAAAAGATTTTTTCTGCCGGGAAAACCGGTTCTGGAAAGCTTCAG
>JBMOKV010000323.1:0-1872 GCA_049325495.1 Candidatus Rifleibacteriota bacterium
GGGCGGTAACCGGGTCATCGATCAGTTTTAGATTGACCTTGAACCCGTATTTCTTGAAAAATACGCTTTCTTCGCTTGGTGAAAAGCCATTGTTGGCGGCAATGATCGGCAGCCAGCCAAACCATACGTTAATCGGAAAAACCACGATCTTTTCTTTTTCATCCCATTTGTAGCCCGATACGCCAGAAACCGGGGGCAATGTCTCTTTTGGAACGTATGAATATTCCTGGACAGTGGTAATGCCTTTGGTGTCAGGGGCTTCAACGGTGGTTTTCTCGGTAACCGGGGCGTTAACCGGCAGGGGGTCACCAGATTTTGTTGAAATTGGGGCGTTGGGATCTGCGGGGAAAAATTTGCTTTTCAGTTCCGGCGAAAAAGAAATGGCAGCTGCTGCAATACAGCCTGCTACAAAAAGGAACATGACAAATTTGCCTAGAGGTGTTGGGCCTAATTCGTTGCTCACTTCGTCCTCCTGATGATGTTCACTGGTGCGACAATAGCTTTAACCGCGTATTCTCTGAATTATATATAATACTGAGTTTAGGTCAGGCAAAGCAACCAATTTTTGTGTGGTAAAACTGCTATTTTGTCGATAAACACACTATGAAAAGATTCCTGCTGCTCATCTTTATTCTTGGTCAGACTTTTATGCCCGTTTTTGCCAAAACCGGCCCAACTCTTCTTATTGATAAAAGGGCCGATAAAAACATGTTTATTTACGGCATCGGGCCTTCGGTGAAATACAAACGGGTTTCGGCTCCCCATGATTTTGGTGGTGATATGGCGGTCTGGGGTGCGAGGATGTTTGCTGGAAAAATGCGAGATCCTGCTTTGGGGCTGGTTTATCAGGCAGGAACCCTGAATGGTAAAAGCATGAAATTCAATCTTGAGATGGGTGGATTTACCCTGGAAGATTCATTTCGAGAAGATTCACGGGTCAAATGGCGTGCCAGCTTTGGAGTAGGGAACTACAAGCTGCGAACTTTAGCCTCTGGCCTGGTTTTGAATAAGGGGTCTTTCACATTTTTTGAGCCGATGGTAGTAGGTGTTTTGCCACTTTCACGGCACATCGTTTTTGAATTTTCTACGGGCTACACTTTCGCAGCAGGAAATGGCGTGCGAATCGAAGGTCTTGCCCTGCAGTGGGAACTGCTTTTCGGAAAATTCTAATTCTTTTTCTTGCTGTAGATTTTGTCAGAGCGATCGAAGGCATCGCGGTAGTTGATGTCAACATTACAGATCATGTCATACATTCGCAAAGCCTCGTCATATTTCTTCAAACCTTCAAGAGCGATACCGGTTCGATAGATAGCGTCTTTAATCGGTTCGTTCATCAGCTCAGGATCGATGTCGAGGGTGTCGACAATTTCCATGGCCATTACCGGTTCTTTGGTTTCAAGCAGGGCGTTTGCCAGCATCAGACCAGTTTCTGTACTGCGTTCAGAGGCGTAAACAGGACTGAGAAGATCTACCACTTCTTTCCATTTTTTGCGGTTGAAAAGATCGCGTGCTTTTGAAAGATTGGCAAAATTGCCGTTTTCGGCTTTTTGTGGAACCGCTTCTTTAGCTGGAAAGCTTTCTTCAAATTCAGAAATTTCCGGCGCTGCAATCTGTTCTTTCGCTGGCCCGCCCAGTTCTTCGGGAAGCTCGGTGGCAAATTCATCGAGCAGCGAGTCTGCTTCGTTGAATGGGTCGAGTTCGGGCAATTCGCCCGGATCCAGGGCCATGTCAGCAACCTGAGCGGGTTGGGTCTTTTTGCCCTTTTCTTTGCCTACAGCGGCAGGTTTCAGGAAATTGGGCAGCGGTACGCTGGCTTCATCGAGCTCAAAACCTTCTGGTGGGGGCTCGACAAATCCTTCAATGTCGATTTCT
>JBMOKV010000324.1:0-14186 GCA_049325495.1 Candidatus Rifleibacteriota bacterium
TGCGACCATACGGGTAATCTTCCAGATTGGCAGCGGCTGAGTCCAGATTACGTGGGTTCGATCCTTCCAGATCAGGTCAGATTTTGGCATCAGGGCATGATATGTCTTTTTCTGCGGCCGGTACAGCACCACGCTGTCATGTCTGATCGCCACAACGCGCAGATCAGTCCCGATCATATATCCTGAAGTCACCAGCATTTCGTGTCCCTGCCAGAAAAGCCAGGCGGCTCCGTCCTCACCAAAACTTACCAGCCCATGAACCTCAATCTGTTCCGGGTCATTTACCTGCAGGGCCATACCGGCAACCGGCAGAAGAAATGCCAAAAGCAGAAAAAATTTTGCAGCAGTTCGAAAGATCATGTCGTTACAGGTCCTTTCACCATCTAGATTAGCCATAAAACAAAAACAATGTAACATAACCGTCGGTTTTATTATAGAATAAACTGTCTTTGAAAATTTACTCTGTCGAGGAAAAAATGAAAACATCTTTTCTGCTTTTATTCATTCTTTCAGGCGCAATTTTTGCCACCGCATCAGCAAGCCCCGAAACAATTTCACCGCCCAAAGCAAAAACTCAGGTTAAAACCACCGAATTGCATGGGCAGAAACTCCTTGACCCCTACTTCTGGCTCAGGGAAAAAGAAAACAAAGACGTTATTCGCTACCTGAACGAAGAAAACCGTTACACCGAAGCGGTCATGAAAGACACCGAAGAACTGCAGAAGATGCTTTTCGAAGAAATGAAAAGCCGAATTCGCGAAACCGACCTTTCAGTGCCTGAAAAAATGGGGCCCTACTACTATTACAGCCGCACCGAAGAGGGCAAACAGTATCGCATTCACTGTCGCAAACCCACTGAAGAAAACGCCCTTGAAGAAGTAATTTTTGACGAGAATAAATATGCCCAGAACAAACCCTATTTCGCTCTGGGCGTTCTGAAAATCAGCCCCGACCACAACATACTGGCTTATTCCGTCGATTATTCGGGTGCCGAAAAGTTTGAACTCCACTTTCTCAACCTTACCACCGCCATGGAATTCTCAGAAACCGTTGCCTCAACCTCTTACGGTCTTACCTGGGCCGAAGACAACCGCACCGTTTTCTACACTCTGGTAGATGACACCGGCCGCTCTGACCGCATCATGAAACACCGCCTGGGAACCGATGTCGCCTCTGACACCCTCGTTTATCAGGAAAAAGACGGCCAGTTCTGGTGCGGCGTCAGCAAAACCCGTGACCGCAAATTCATCCTGATTTCATCCAGCAGCTCCACTTCATCGGAAGTACGCTTTATCGATGCAACAACCCCCGATGCAGAATTCCAGATGTTCAGAGCTCGCGAAAAAGGCATAGAATACGGCGTCGAACATCAGGGCAGCACTTTCTACATTCTTACCAACGAAAATGCTGTCAATTTCAAAATAATGAAAACCCCTGACAATGACTTCGCCAAAGAAAAATGGCAGACCTTCATCGACCACCGGCCCGACGTGCTGATCAACGACATCGATGCCTTTGCCAGACATATCGTGATTTCTGAACGCGATCAGGGGCTGCAGAAGCTGAGATTTTTCGACGTTGCCAGTGGCGAATTCAAACCCATAGATTTTTCTGAAGCGGTTTACAGCGTCGACCTGGATGCCAACCCGGAATATGAAACCAGCATAGTGCGCTACCGCTACACTTCGCTGACCACACCCGAATCTGTTTATGATTACAATCTTGAAACCGGCGCTGCTGAACTCAAGAAGCAGTATGAAGTTCTTGGCTCGTTTAAAAGCGCTGATTATATCTCTGAAAGAATTTATGCTACCGCTGAAGATGGCACCAGAGTTCCCATTTCTCTGGTTCATCGCAAAGACCAACCCAGGGGTGTGGCACCGCTATACATGACGGGCTACGGTTCTTACGGCTCTTCCTATGACCCCTACTTCTCTTCGATCAGACTGACTCTGCTCGACCGCGGATTCACCTACGCCATCGCCCATATCAGAGGCGGGCAGGAAATGGGGCGACCCTGGTATGACAATGGCAAGCTGCTGAAAAAGAAAAATACCTTTACCGACTTCATCGCCTGCGCCGAGCATCTGATTAAAGAAAACTACACCGACAGCCAGCATCTGGTGATCAACGGCGGCAGTGCCGGAGGCCTTCTGATGGGAGCCGTGGTTAACATGCGCCCCGACCTTTTCAAGATCGTCATCGCCGACGTACCTTTCGTCGATGTCATTAACACCATGAGCGACCCCAGCCTGCCATTGGTTCGTGAAGAATATGAAGAATGGGGCAACCCGGGTGACCCGGAATTCTTCAAATACATGTTGTCATACTCTCCTTATGACAATATTAAAGCCCAGGATTACCCGATTATGCTGGTAACCGGAGGCCTTAACGATCCTCGCGTCTCTTACTGGGAGCCGGCAAAATTCGTTGCCCGCCTGCGTGTAACCAAAACAGACAGCAACACCCTGCTGCTAAAGACCAACATGGATGCAGGACATGCCGGTGCTTCAGGTCGATATGACTACATCAAGGAAATCGCATTCGAATACGCCTTCATTTTCAAATATTTAAATATTAAATTTTAAATTTTCGATTAAAACAAGACAGATCCTGGAAAAAAATATATTCTTTCGGCAGTTTCGGTTGAAATTGCCGGAAGGGAACGGGAAAAGCTTCTCAGCTGAATTTCAGATCACGCTGAGAGGTTTTTGTTTAACTTTTCCTTAAAATTTGCCCAGGCCGGTTTCTTTTTTCCTAGACCAATTCCAGGCAAGCGATCTTATTTTTGAAGGCTGGCAGTGTGCGCTCAACAAAAAGCCTATAACAGCTCAATGAAAAAACAAGTATAAAAGCATTCATTTCAATTTAGTATCTTCCGAATTCATCATCGTCGAGAGCTATAATGTCAGAAGGTTTTACGGTATTTTTTTTCAGTCCAATCCTTGCATTTTCTTGTTTTTCGGTATGAGTTGACGAAGCCTTATCGGTTTTCTTTTCAGGTTTGGTTGAGCGGAATGCCGCAGTTTCAATGCCACCCTTATGGCTTTCTGAAAAAGAATTTACCGGCATTTTTTTCTTCTGAGTTCCGGTAAACTCAGAATTCAACTTGAATCTGCTCATGAGAAAATTCAGTTCCCGTGCCTGGCTTGAAAGTTCTTCGGCGCCTGATGCGGTTTCTTCGGCATTGGCAGTATTCGTTTGCGTAACTCTCTCGATCTGCTCAAGAGCGATACTTATTTCGTGAACACCTCTGGCCTGCTCATTACTTGCAGCGGCAATTTCGCTGACAAGATCGGCAACTTTTACTGAGCTCTCAACAATCGCATGCAGGGCTTTTTCTGTGGCAACAGCTATTTCCGTGCCGCTGGCGACTTTCGTGATTGAATTCTCAATCATTTCAGATGTTTCTTTTGCGGCTTTGGCACTTCGACCAGCAAGATTGCGAACCTCTTCGGAAACCACCGCAAAACCCTTTCCGTGCCTTCCGGCTCGAGCGGCCTCGACTGCTGCATTTAATGCCAGGAGGTTGGTTTGAAAGGCGATATCATCGATTACCTTGATTATTTTTGCGATTTCTTTGCTGGCATTTTGAATGCCGTGCATTGCCTGCATCATACTGACCATTTTTTCATTGCCCGATTCGGCAGAATTTCTGGTTTGAGAAGCCAGAATATTAGCCTGAGAAGCATTTTCGGCATTAGTTTTCGTCTGGCTGCCGATCTGGGTTACAGAGCTGCTGATTTCCTCGAGCGAAGCTGCCGTTTCAGTTGCACCCTGGGACAGGGACTGGCTGGCAGCGGAAATCTGGGCAGAGCCACTTTCAACTTCTTCTGCGGACTGCATCACGCCACAAAGCGCCAGATTTACCTGTTGAATCATTTGATTGAGCGATTTGCAAAGCTCGTCGTTCATCGACCGGACTTTAACTTCGGTGCTCCAGTTGCCGCTGGCAATCTGGGTGACGGCTTCTGAAATAGTCCTGTTTGCATCTATCATGGCGCGACACGAATCGGCCATCTGACCGATTTCATTATTAGATTCATAACTTACTTTGGCGCTCAAGTCTCCTACGGCAAGTTCATTAAGTGCATCTTTAACTGAAATAATCGGTTGTGTAAGGCCTCTGGCAATCGCCCAGGCCATTATTGCACCAACGATAAAAACAATCAGAATCAATACAGTCGTTACCGAAAAGTTTTTTTGAACTGCCTGAATACGGGCGCCTTCAATTTTTTCGCCGATGCTGGCAGCAAGGGCTTGCATCTTAACAAGCTCTTTAAATGCCTCGGCCGTGTCTATTGAAGTCATGATAGCCCACGTCAGACCTTTGATCTGCATCAATTCGTAGGCAACAATTTCTTCTCTGCCATCGACTGCTTTGCGGACTTCGATACCCTGTTTTCCAGACATGGCCAGTTCGATCTGTGCGTCGCTGATCACCTGACCCGCTTTGGCAGTTTTAACCGCGCTATCGTTTACCAGGTAGGTTTGCCCGTCATCGCGGCGGCTGACCACGAAGCTTTCTCCGGTTTCCCCGAGACCAGATCTGTTTTTAATTATTTCGTTTATCTGGCCATTGTCAACCTGAAAGGCAATGTGACCCGCGATAGCACCGGTTTTGTCAAAAACTCTGGTGACCATGAATGCCGCCAGAACACCTTTTCCAGGCGAATATGGGGCAAAATCGGCAATTGCCGTCTCAAGCTTCGGATCGTCGTGAATATTCTTGAAGGCTTTACCAAGATGAGTCTGATTTAGAGGTTCGCGAGCAAGAAACTGGCCCAGATCGCTATTCTTAGCGAGAGAATAGACAATGCTGCCTTCGGGACACATGAGATAAACGTCGCTCCAGTTGTTATCACTGGCCATGTCTTTGAAAGCAGGGTCATACTGTTTGGCCAGGTCGCGCCAGGTCTGCGTATCGATAGAGTTGCCAGCCTGCATGAACGCCTCATCAAGCCTCTGTAAAGCTTCAAGCACGAAGGGACTGTCTTTGGCAACGTTCAGATGGTCTTCGATAACCGAAAAATAGTATTCGATGTGCTTTTTTTTCAACTGGTTGTTCGAAAAAAGCGCGGAATCAACCTGTCGGAGAATTTCGCTTTCCGCATTCTTTACCACCAACTCAACACCCTGTTCATGAGCAACCAGGTCAAGTTCATTCAATTGCCGGTAAGACAGATTTGCCAGGATCAGACCAAGAATAATCACCGGCACAATTGCAATTACCAGGTGTGAAAGAATCAATTTATTACTTATCCTCATCGTAACCTCCTTATTGTATCTTTTCGGGTATTGTAGCTTTTGTGTGAACTTTCGACAAGTTCGTTTTAATTGCCGAAAGAACTCTAAAAGAGCAATCGGGGCTTGTTTTTTTCAGAAAGGCCGTTACTCGCTGACGCTGATGATTTCATCCATGCGGGTTAATTTGAATACTCTCATAACACCCGAAGAAACATTGATCAGCTTCATCGTCTGGCCCTGGCAATTTTTCTGAAAGAGCTCGTGATAAAAAGCAAAGATTGATAAGCCGGCACTTGCCATGAATTCAAGTTCTGCCAGGTCGAAAACCAACCTCGGCGCTTTTCCGGCTTCAAGCTCTTCAAGACGCGACTTTAACTCTCTAACCGTTAACTGATCCAACTCTCCAATCAGCTTAACGACTAAACCCGGCTGTTTAGATTCGACCACCATTACCGAAAAATTGAAACTCGACAAATCAATACCTCCTGTGCCTGCGCCTCAGCCCACGCCGATAGCATACCCGCAAAGAACAATAACTGTGCCCCCCAGGCCGATGAAAAATGGTTCATGACAGCGCTGGTAATCAACCCAGAAAGTCCAGTACAGGCCCACTACAGGTAAAAGGAAAAGGGCAAGCATTCCCCAGAGAACCCCGGTTTTAAGGATTTCCCCTACCAGCCAGATTACGCTGCCCATAAGAAGAATGGTTCCAGTTAATACCAGAAATGCACCCATTTCAATCTTTTCCCTTCATGCATGAATTATGATCGCAAACCGGCCCCACACAAGATGGACAAACCCGGCGACCGCCATTCGACTTCCACTCGGGCGACTCAGCAATTGCCATGCCTATCAGACGAATGACTTCAAAAATATGATCAGTGGTAACTTTCATTCGACGCTGGTCAGACCCCAGATCAGGGTAGCCTTTACCCTCGGAATCAGGCTTTAGCAGCTCCCAGTTGTCGAAAAGTCTGCCCCACGGAGTTTTTAAAATCTGATAAAGCTTTTTGCGGCCCTCGATCGGATACCAGTACATGTCATGATAAATAACCGAGGCAATATATGCCCACGGAGCAAGCCAGGTCTTCAACGACCATTCAATCGGTTTTTTAAGAAATCCCCAGTAAATGTTGTGCTGCTGCCTTGAAGCAAAGGTCATTTCTTTGAATGGCCCGTCAAAATTCCAGCGTTCACGCCCCGCATCCACATCACCGACAATCTCTATTTCATTAATGTCGCCACACCCAAGACCGCGCTCATGGGCCAGCCTGATGAATTTACAGTCTTTCAACGGGTCGAAACCCATCAGTGACGCGGCTACCGTATCGATGGCCACCTGGTCAGCAGATGCGAGAATGATATTTTTCGTCTTGGGGTTCATGCAGCGCGGACCCGGGCCATCGCCGGCAAAGGTGCCATCCATAACCGCAAAAATCCCGGGATGTATCTTTTTCTGGATCATCAATAGATCGACAAGAGTTTCGTGAATAACCGGATGGGTCCAGTGTCGATGCTCATTCAACAAGCCGCCGAACGCATTTTTCATTGCACCGGTCGTGGTAGTGAAAACGTGAGTTTTTACCGTCGGCAGGTGAATGATGTTTTCACCGATAAACCGCCGCGGAATCGAAAAACCTTTCGGGTAAACCTCGTTCAGACAAAGAAAATCTTTGTGCAGGTCGCCAACCGCATCACGCACATTGACCCAGTCTTCGCCTTCGTAAAGGTGCACATTTCGCAGGCCATGTGCTTCGATAACGTTGATCTGCTTGTTTTCCCGCTCGCCCAGATGGCTGTCGATTACCACTGTGCGGTTGTGACAGCCATGAATCAGGTTTGGGTCATACCCATCCTTCTTCATTGCACGAATCACACCCTCCAGCTGCCATGGCGTCGTCGATGCACCGGGGAAAAAGAAATGCCACGATATGTTTATTTTCAGCGCGGTATCCTTGTCTTTTGCGAGTGTATCCTGATACCCTGCCAGGTTGAGTAAACGATGATAATCCTGTAATACTGTTGAAGGGCTGGTTCTGAGAACCGCCACCTTTGATCTGGCCATTTTTTTCTCCTGATTTTGTTAATATTATATTTAACCCCCCGATTAACTTCAAGTTTATTTACCCGTTGGCCGGTTTCTGTTATTCTTAAAACTCTTCGAAAATTTACGTAAACTTACGTTTTTTTTCAAAGACGGGCATTTCGACAGGCTCAATGACCGTCTTTTATCGGTCGCTGAACCCGCTTGGCGGGCGGTTGGTGAGCCACGTCGAACCATCGAAGCGGCAAAGGACAATCGAAAGAATTCAATGCGCTCTTATATACTCAGGAACCATCGATGAACAGCTGCGAAAAGATCTGCATCAGCCCATCTGCAAGTATTCTCGAAACACTGAAGGTTATCGACGATGCCGCCCTTGAAATTGCTCTGGTGATCGATACTGATGGGAAGCTGATCGGCACCGTAACCGATGGCGATATCAGACGTGGCATCATTAGAGGGTCCTCTCTTAACGACCGGATTTCAGAACTGATGAACCGTCACCCGATCGTCGCCGACCATGCCACCACCGACGACGAGCTGCTGTTCATCATGACCAACCGCTCGATCAAGCACCTGCCCATCGTAGACCGTGAACGGCGGGTAATCAGGCTGGCCACCATCAAAGAGCTGATTGCCGCCCGCCCCAGACCTAACCCTGCCTTAATAATGGCCGGTGGCCTTGGCTCAAGACTGGGCGAACTGACCCGCAACCTTCCCAAGCCGCTTCTGCCAGTTGGCGGCAAACCAATAATCAGCATAATCGTCGAGCAACTTCGTCGACACGGTTTCACCCGCATTTTCATTTCGGTAAATTATCAGGCGGAAAAAATCGTGCGACATTTTGAGCTTAACCCGGTTGCTGGTGCCGAAATCGAATACCTTCACGAAAAGCAGTTTCTCGGCACTGCCGGCGCACTGACCCTTTTGCCCACCCCGATTCAGGAACCCATTCTGGTAATGAACGGTGACATTCTTTCACCGGTCAACTTCAGCAATCTTCTTCAGTATCATCAGTCCGCCGGTAAGCCGATGACAGTGTGCACCCGGGAATTCAATTTCCAGATTCCCTACGGCGTCGTTAATATGCGGGGCGACCAGCTCATCGACATTGAAGAAAAACCTTCTCAAAGCATTTTTATCAATGCAGGAATTTATGTTCTTGACCCCACGCTTCTTAGCCTGGTACCCCGCGAAACCAGATTTGATATGCCCGAACTTATCAAAACCGCGGTCACCGAAAAAGCTGGCGTGAGTTGCTACCCGGTTTCCGAATTCTGGCTCGATATCGGAAATCCAAACGATTATTTCAAAGTCCGGGATGACGGAGCACCAAATGAATAACAGAAGTTTTTCGGCAAATTGTGCCTTTGTTACCGGCGCCGGAGGGTTTATCGGCAGTCATCTGACAGAAGCCCTGCTGAGTCATGGCGTTAAAGTAAAAGCCCTGGTTCATTACAATTCCCGTGCAGATTCTGGATGGCTGAGAAGTTGTGAGCACCCTAATCTTGAAATTCATTTTGGCGATGTTCGCGATCAGAACCAGATGAACCGGCTAATCGCCGATTGTGATACGGTTTTTCACCTTGCCGCTCTCATAGGAATCCCCTACTCTTACGAAGCCGCACAGAGCTACGTTGATACCAATGTCACCGGCACTTTAAACATTCTTCTGGCTGCTGCCCTTAATCGGGTTAACCGCATAATTCTTACTTCAACCTCAGAAGTTTACGGCACTGCTATCGAAGTGCCGATGAGCGAGAAACATCCATTGCAGGCCCAGTCACCCTATGCCGCCAGTAAGATAAGCGCAGACATGCTTGGCCTTTCTTTTGCCCGCAGCTTTTCCATGCCGGTAACCATCGTCAGGCCCTTCAACACTTTTGGCCCGCGACAGTCGATGCGTGCCGTAATTCCAACCATTGCGGTTCAGGCGTTGAAATCAGATGTGGTCAGGCTTGGCAACCTGACCCCGATTCGCGATTTCAATTACGTTGAAGACACGGTTTCCGGATTCATTGCCGCAGCCGCTTCCGGCAGGCCTGGCGCCGTTTATAACCTGAGCACCGGTAACGGCATCAGCATAGAAGAAACTGCAAAAAAAATCATCGGGATCTGCGGCAACCGTGCAAGGCTTGAAAATCAGTCTGAAAGAGCAAGACCGCAAGATTCCGAGGTCGAAAGACTTATCGGAGATTCTTCATTTGCCCGCCGCGAACTGGGCTGGTCACCGCGCTCCAGTTTCGACCAAGGTCTTGCCCATACCATCGACTGGGTAAAAGAAAACTTAGATCAATTTCCTGAAGTTGAAGGCTATGTCAGGTAAACTATTCATCGATTCATTTGAAAAACTGCCGATAATCATTGCCGAAGCAGGAGTTAACCATAACGGTGACCCCCGGCTTGCCATGAAGCTTGTCGAGGCGGCTGCTGAAGCCGGTGCTGACATGATTAAATTTCAGACGTTCAAAGCTGAAGAATGCGCCTCTGCATATGCACCTGCCGCACAATATCAGAGAAAAACCGAGATTTCGAGCCAGCTTGAACTTTTGCGCGGCCTCGAACTCGATTTTGCAGTTTTTGCCCGACTGAAAAAGTTTTCCGAAGAGAAGGGGCTTGCTTTCCTATCTACGCCAGACGGCAGCGCCAGCCTCAAATGCCTGATTGAAATTAAAGTTGACGCTGTTAAAATCGGCTCAGGCGAAGTGACCAACCTGCCATTTCTTGCTGAAATTGCTGCTTCCCGCCTGCCTGTAATTTTTTCAACCGGCATGAGCACTATCGGGGAAGTTGAAAAAGCCGTGGCATGCCTTAAAAAAAACGGCTGCACCGACCTCACACTGCTTCATTGTACCAGCGAATACCCTGCTCCTGCCAATGAAATCAACCTTCGGACCATGAAAACGATGCGGCAGGCCTTTTCATTGCCCGTCGGCCTGTCTGACCACAGCACCGGCTTCGAAGCTGCCATTGCCGCTACCGCGCTTGGCGCGTGCATAATCGAAAAACATTTCACCCTTGACCGCAATTTGCCCGGCCCAGACCACGCCGCCTCGATTGAACCAGCGGAATTGAAAACAATGGTCGATTCAGTCAGAAAAACTGCTGAAATGATGGGTTCAGCAATCAAAGTCCCCTCGCCCGCCGAAATGAAAAATATGCCACTGGTGCGGCGTGGAATTTGTGCCGCCCGGGCCATAAAAGCCGGCCAGAAAATCGTGCGGCAAGATCTGGCCTGCAAAAGACCAACCGGCGACCTTGCCCCGGAAATGCTGGATTTAATTGTGGGGCGCATTGCCCTGCGCGATTTTCAACCCGACCAGCCCATCTGCTGGAACCAGCTCGGGCAGGTTGATGAATGAAGGTTACCGCCCTACAATCTGACTGGAGCGGGGTTCTTAAAAAAATTCCCGATTTTCCCGGTAAAGCTTACTACACCTGGGAATATCTGGAGATGCTGCAGAACAATGGTGAAGGCAAAGCGATGGCTTTGCTGTTTGAAGAAAATCATGCTGTCGTCGGGTTTTATCCCTTTCTTCTAAAAAAGATCCCCGACCGTTTCTGCCAGGAGAAAACGCTTTTTGACATTGAAACCCCTTATGGTTACGGTGGAATCTGGGCAAATCCCGATCATGTCAACAAGGTTTACGCCGCCCACCACGACTGGTGCCGGAATAACCATATCGTCGCCGAATTCGTTCGATTAAATCCTCTGGTTAACCAGTTTTTTTCCGATACGCTCAGTCAAAATTTCAGTCATAATAGAACTACTGTCAGTATCGAGCTTACTGGCAATTTCAACATGATTATCCAACAGGCGTCGGTAATGAGGCAAAGGAATTTTCGCCGGGCATGCCGTGCCGGCTTGAGTTTTCGCCCATGCAGCCGCGACGAATTCGTGCATTTGTATCTTCAGACCATGAAACTGCTCGGCGCCGAACTCTATTACTTTTTTTCAAATGCATATTTTGAAAATCTGTTTAATCTTTCCGACAGCTGTTTTACGGCAAGGGCTGTTTTCACTGCCGACAATCGACTTGCCGCCGCCGCTGTTTTTCTTGAAGACTCAATCGGCACCCATTATCATCTCGGTGCTTCAGACCGGTCTTTTTTTTCTCTCAGGCCCAATGATTTTCTGATTTTTAAAGCCGCCGAAGAATCTCTTCATCGGGGAAAAAAGGTGCTGCATCTAGGCGGCGGTCTCACCGACAACTCCGATGATCGTCTTTATGCATTCAAGCGCGGCTTTTCACCGTCAACCCATAGTTTTCAAATCGGCCGGTTTATTCATCAGCCGGAAATTTATTCTGCCATTTCACGCCGCTGGCAACAGGAAACCGGTGACCAGCCCCAGATTCATCTGCACTATCACCAGGAGAAAAAACATGAAATCATTTGACCATGAATGGGAAAAAGTTCATCAGAGCCGAACCTGGGGCAGATACCCGGCCGAAGAGATTATTCGCTTCGTCTGCCGCCATTACAATTCAGCAGACCGAGCGCAGACCAGAATTCTCGACCTCGGCTGCGGGGGCGGTGCAAACTCATGGTTTCTTGCCCGCGAAGGCTTCAATGCATACTCGTTCGACGGCAGCTTCAGCGCGCTGAAAAATTGCCGAAAAATGCTGGCTCAGGAAAGCCTTTTGAGCAATCTTTTTCAGGCCGATGCGGCCCAGCTTCCGGTCGCCGAAAAAACTTTCGACTGCATCATCGACGGCGCCGCCATTTCCGCCAACCGGCTTACCGATATTCGAAAAATTCTTTCAGAGGCATACCGCATTCTTAAACCGGGCGGCCGCATTTTTTCTTCAGGGTTGTTCAAGCGCAACATGACCGGTTTTGGCAGTGGTGAAAAAATCGAAGGAAACACTTTCAGAAACCTTACCTGCGGAGCCTGCGCCAATATTGGAACGGTTCATTTTTTCGACGAAAAGGAAGTGTTCGACATTTTCACCGAAGCCGGCTTCACCGACCTCTGCATCGATTCTCTTGAACGAACCGACAACCGCAACAAAATGCTGATATCTTTCTTCACCGCTTCAGCCATTAAATGAAGCTCAACGTTGCAACACCCGCATTTTGCCGGGAAGCACAACATCCATGCCAGAGCTTAAAATAAGCCGCGACGCTTTTAACTGAGCTGACATCAGCACGTCAACCGAGCCTTCAGGCCAGGACGGAATTTTATTTAAAAAAGTGCCGGAAAAGCCCAAATCTGTTAGAATTTTCAATCATGTCAGACCAGACACATAAAATCAGCAGTAACGAAGCCGAGCTTTCGGTTGTTCTGATTCAACCGGACATACCGCAGAATACGGGGAATATTGCCCGACTGTGCTTCGCAACCGGCAGCCGTCTGGTGCTGGTGCGGCCCTTCGGTTTCAAACTCACCGACTCAGGACTGGAAAGAGCCGGCATGGACTACTGGAAAGCCCTGAACCCGCTGATTCTCGATGACCTCGATGAGTTTCGTGAATGGGCTGAGAGTCGAAACCTCTATTATCTTTCTGCCCATGCCACACAAAATTATGCCCAGGCAAAATTCAAAAAGGGTGATGCTCTGGTTTTTGGCTCAGAATCGAGCGGGCTGCCCGCCGAACTGCGTAATGATGAAAAAGTTCAGCAACAGATGATCAGTCTGCCAATGGTTCCCCAGGCGCGCTGCATCAATGTGTCTTCGTCAGCGGCTGCAGTTGTTTATGAGGCCTTGCGCCAAATCTACGGCTGGTCGTCGTCCGAACCGGGCATCTGAGGTTCGGCACCGGCACCACCGCCGGAAAATTCCTCTTCAGCCATTGCATCGATCTCATCATCCATGTTTTCGCCCATTTCACGGGCCATTTTCTTGGCCCAGGCAGCCATTGATTTGGGATCATTTTCGTCTATGCCGCTTAGCGCAGAAGGATCCGCAAGATTTTCCATCAGCTGCTCTTCACTTCTAATTGTCTTGAAACGGGAAACCAGTCTGCGGGTATTTTCTGAACCACAAAGCTGGCAGACATTCTTTGCATCGCGCTCTGAAATTCGGCAAAGAACACTGAACTTTTTGCGACAGTCGGCGCAGAAAAATTCATAAAGAGGCATGAATTACCCTCCTAAATAGTTTCATTGCAAAAGATTATATGTTAATCTGTCGATAATTATCAAGAATTTGCCGAATGGTTTAAGCAAGGTTAACGGATGGAAAGATCACCTTACGAGCTGATAAAAAGCACAGACGAATCGTTGTGGCGGGAGGGTCTAAACTCTCTTCTTATTGACCACAGTGATAAGGCCTGCAATGCGGTCATCAGCGTTCTTTCAGATCGAGCATGGCACAAACGCGAAGCCGCCGCCAAAATTCTGCATGAATGGGGCGAAAATATCGTTTCAATCGTGCAGCAGAAGCTCGATGAAAGCAATCCCGACGAGTTTTACTGGCTACTGAATGTTCTGGGCCATATTGGCGGCGAAAGCGCTTTTGCCGTTATCAGAAAATACCTTAACCATCATGATTCTGAAGTAAAAAGCTATGCAGTCAGAGCCCTGACCCGCCACAAGGTCATTGAAAATGCAAGGCCGCTGTATGCCCTGCTCAACGATCGAAACTGGGCAGTGCGAAAACTGGTTTTCGAACAGCTTCTTTCCTTCGAACAGATGATTATCGACGACCTGCGCAAGATTATCATGTCGCCATCTCAGACCGCACCCCACTCTGTTGTCGCACTTTTTGTAAAAATCGGCCGCGACCAGATTCTCCCCGAGCTTGTCCATATCTACCAGAGCGGTGGAAATGACGTTGAAGCCGCCTTCGCCCTGGATGGGTTCGAAGATGATGGCGGCCACGCGCGCGGGTTCGATGTCGGCCTTGAAGATGTGCTCCACGGCCTTCTTCACCTCGGCCAGCGGCACGCCT
>JBMOKV010000325.1:0-1858 GCA_049325495.1 Candidatus Rifleibacteriota bacterium
CTCCTGGAAAATTTTTACCGCAACTAGAGGGTTACTTGAAGCGGTAAACAATTCGCCCACGGGTCAGATCATAGGGTGTCAATTCAACTGTGACCTTGTCTCCGGGCAATATGCGAATGTAATGCATTCTCATTTTGCCGGAGATGTGAGCGAGAACCATGTGACCATTTTCAAGCTCTACCTTGAACATGGCGTTTGGAAGAGGTTCTAGAACCTTTCCGTTAACCTGAATGGTATCACCTTTGCTCATTTTTCGACTTTTGCCCTTTCTGTTAACCCGCCTGGCAGGTTGAGGTAAGTATTTTTGGACCGCTCTTCGTCACCGCAACCGTGTGTTCGAAGTGCGCCGACAGCCGACCACTACGGGTAACTGCCGTCCATCCGTCATCTTTTATAATGACATCCGGGTCTCCGTCTGTTGCTATGGGTTCTATTGCCAGCACCATTCCATTCTCAAGCCGCGGACCCTGATCTTCAGAGCCAAAGTTTGGAACTGGTGGTTTTTCATGCAATGATCTGCCGATCCCATGTCCAACAAACCTTCGTACAACTGACAAACCCCTGTTCTCAACCGCATTCTGAATGCTTTGTGAAATTTTTCCCAAAGTATTGCCGGCAATGGCGCTACAAATTCCCGCCCGCAGGGCTTCTTTTGTAGTTTGAATGAGGTTTTCTATCTCAGCAGGCATTTCTTTGCCAAGATAGACAGTCTCTGCCATGTCTGCGAAATAGCCGTATTTTTTGATTCCGATATCGATTTTTACCAGGTCACCCGTTTGTAAAAGTCGATTCTTTTGCGGAATCCCGTGTACAACTTCTTCGTTGACACTGACACAGATAGTGCCCGGGAACCCACGATAGCCCAGAAATGCCGGTCGGCATTTTTCCTGTTCCATCAGTTCCAGAGCGTAGTCTGCCAGATCCATGGTTGAAACACCGGGTTTGGCCTGATGCTTAACCTTAGTAAGAATGACCGAAAGAATCCGGCCATTTTCCTGCATCAAATCAATTTCCTGATCAGATTTTAAGGAAATCAAGGCGAATTCAGTCTATCGATTATATCACAGATTTCCTGAAAAATCATGTCAATTTTTTTATTTCCATCGACGGGGTACAGAATTTTTTTCTTCTGATAAAAATCCACCAGCGGGGAAGTTTGATCATGATAAACTTTCAGGCGATTTTTGATAACCTCTTCTGAATCGTCTTTTCTTTGGTACAATTCTCCGCCGCAGCGGTCACAAATTCCGTCTTTCTGCGGCTTTAAATATTCAAGGTGGTAACTGGTGCTGCATTTACTGCAGATTCGTCGGGCCGTAAGGCGGCCGGTCAAAACGTCATCAGGCACATCAATGGAAACAACACCTGAAAGAGGTGATTTTCTTTTCAGAAGAGCTTTTTCAAGTTCTTCTGCCTGACCGACGGTTCTCGGAAAACCATCAAGCAGGAAGCCTTTCTGACAATCGGCCTGATCAATGCGCTCGATAAGAATATCGAGGACCAGCTCGTCAGGCACCAGGGCGCCTGCCTGCATGTAAGATTTCAACTTCTCTCCAAGAGAAGAACCTGATGAGACGGTAGCTCTCATCAGGTCTCCAGTTGAAATCTGCGGAATTGAATACTTATCTACAACCTGTTTGGCCTGGGTGCCTTTTCCAGCACCCGGAGGGCCCAGGAAAATCAGATTCAGGTTCCGTTTGGTCATCTCAACCCTTTCTTCTTCATGAAGCCTTCATAATGTCTGGTCACCAGATGAGATTC
This sequence comes from Candidatus Rifleibacteriota bacterium, assembly GCA_049325495.1. Taxonomy (GTDB): domain Bacteria; phylum Muiribacteriota; class Ozemobacteria; order Ozemobacterales; family Ozemobacteraceae; genus DYKG01. The sequence continues at coordinate 1,762 of JBMOKV010000325.1, forward strand.
CAGCTGACGCATGGTATCCATGGCAACACCGACAACGATCAGCAGAGCTGTTCCGCCGAAATAGAAGGTGACATTCATGAAGCTCATAAGGAAGTTC
>JBMOKV010000326.1:0-14148 GCA_049325495.1 Candidatus Rifleibacteriota bacterium
AACATCGGCTGATTCACCATATTCAGCCGCTTCTTCTGCAGCTATTGAATTCTGCGTCTGCTCCTCATCTACGGCGACCCAGCGTTTTTTCAGACCAATGAAAATATTTTCAGCGCTCGCAAGTTCAGCCGCCGATACTTCAGATTTTTTTTCTAAGGTCTGGCGCCACTGGTTAAAAGCCGGCAGGCTCAGATTTGCCTCGGCGGTCAGGTCTGAATATGCAAACTCGATGATGCGCTCGGCCAGATACATGCGGGCTGAGCTGCTCCAATCATGAATTTCGCGCCAATCGCCGGAAGGCAGCAGATTCATGCTTTGTCGCAATTTACGGTTGAAAACCAGATGCCTTTTTCGGTCGGCATCATGCCGGGCTTCGACATTTTCACCGAATCTGAAAGCGGCCCAGCGGCTGGCCCAGGCAATTTCGGGATAAACATGGATGAACAGAAGTTCAAGCAACCCGCTTATCTGTAACGACTGCTCAGCCAGAGTTCTTCTAACGGCAGCCACGATTTCACGGGTAAGCTGCAGATGACCGGGTTTGAATTCACAACGTCCAAGATCGGCCATGTCAGAAACCAGTCCAAAAGCGGTGGCTTTTGAAGCGGGCGGGCGGGTCAGTCTTCTTAGCTTGAGATTGAGATAGGAAAGCATGGATTGCGGCTCTTTTGCCGTTTCGCCACGAAAATCCTCAAGAAGAATGAGAAACATCTCGGCCATGATCTCGCGCATGCGCTCGAACATGCTCATCTGAGAATTCTGCCAGGAATATGCCTGTTTAATCACAAAAGGCTGGCACGCACCGATAATTGCCATTGCTTTGGCAGGGTTCGGGCTTTGGGCAAAAGCCGCAATCTTTTCGGCCAGTTCTCTGCTCTCCATAAGACACCTCTTGAACAGCATATTGCAGCGCGCAAATTTTTTTCAATAATTTTTTTCACATTTTTCTTTTTCAAATGATTTAAGAGTGAGATGCAAAAAGGAGCGTTGAAAATGATTTGTTGCCATAAATGCCCGCTTCATCCAGTTTTTGGTAATGCCCCAGAAAGGTGCAGCCACCCGATATGTGAAAAACCCGAAGGTTTTGAACATAATTGTAAAAAAATTCCGGCCTGGCGCTGTTTTCTTGATGTTTACACGGTGAACATGCTGTATCGCAACGACATCACCGCCATACGCATTGCTCCTGAAGTATTCAGAAAAGCCCTGCAGAATCGTGACCGGGCAATGCTGCTTGCTCTGTTTCATGCGGCCGGGCAACAACTCAGAATGGAATTCTGGCAGCATCTTGAAAAATTCGAGTCACGCAGCATCTGGTTGCTCAACCCGATTTTTGCTGCGGCCGGCCTGCTGCCCATCGAATCTTTCGCATCCATGGGTCTGCGGCGAAATGAATATTTGAATGCCCTGGCAGCCAATTATTATGCCGGGCATAAACTGCAGGCAATCTGCCAGACCGTCTGAACCAACCACATAAATTAAAAATTGCGCCATAAGCCGGGCCGGCCCCCAGATTTTTTTCTACCAGGAAGCCATGAAAAGAAAGGAAAATTTATGACTCGATGCGGGAAATGCGCCCTTTACCAACCAGGAAAGAATTTTGCACCCGATCTGCTGCGCCATGTTCCGCTGCATCTGCGCCGCATTTTTATCTGTGACGAGGCAACGAGAGAAGCAAGGAATCCGGAAGAAGTTTCACAAAAGAGTCTTTGCCCGCTTGACCTGTGGGTTCTTACCTTTATCGGCAAAAACGAGCCATTTGCGATCAGACACGCCGGCAGCACTCTTGATCGCCTGGTTGCAACGGGTTGCGCCGAGCTTCTGTGCAATATGTTTGAAAATGCGTCATATTCTATTCGACGTGATCTCTGGCTGCGCATGACCGAGCATCATGCCGACCGCCTTTATCTATTTGATGCGCTGTTTGAAAGAGATTGTCTGCCTCCGGTCAATAATGATATGCTGGCGCAGAAAGGGCATCTCTACCAGTTCAGTCTGCTGCAGGCCAATTCTGCTTCTGCAGCTCTTTTTGATGATTTAATCTGAAAACCATGGGAAAATATGAAATTGCAATGATAATCTCAGGGGGGCAGACCGGAGTTGACCGAGCCGCCCTGGATTTTGCCCTGCGCCAGCAGATTAATTGTTCAGGCTGGTGCCCGAAAGGTCGGCGGGCCGAAGATGGTGTAATACCCTCAAAATACCCGCTGGTTGAAACCGGCTCTGAATTGTATCAGCAGAGAACCAGGCTCAACGTCAGGCATTCAGATGCCACACTGGTTATAACCGATGGTGCAAAATCCCGTGGAACCAGTCTGACGGTCAAATACGCCTGCAGTTGCAACAAGCCATGCCTGGTCATGAATTCAAAAGATGATTCAGAATTAAAAAAGCTGAAAAAGTGGCTCAAACGATATAAACCGCAAATATTGAATATTGCCGGCCCCAGAGGCAGTGAAACGGGAATGATTTACCAGCTGGCAACCGAAATTTTAAATAAAAGTTTTAAACAAACAACAGAAAAAATATTTCCAACCTGGCCACCACTCAGGCCTGAAACTGGTGATCTTTTCGCGGCAACCCGCGACAAGTGAATAAACAGACTCTTTATTTATCTCACAGGTTTTCAGCTGACCACCCGGGTCTGGCAGATTTTGTCGTAAAGGGTTTTCTTTTCGCCGATGAAAATCATCAGCAGGCCAAAAATGGTAAAACATGAAACGAGAAACATGGCGCTGCGCTTAAGTGCCATGGCCGCTGGTATGGTTGTCGAACCGTCTTCACACACAACTGCCGTACCTGCGGCGATCTGGCCGGGAGTTGCCTGCTTGATTTTCCAGAAAATGGAGAAATAGGCAAGCATCAGCAAAAACGGATATTTAACATTTACATCGACAACCCATTCAACCAGACCACGGGGTCGAACATAAACATATTCGCCGCCAACTTCTTTCCAGGCCCAGCCTTCTGTCGATATGCCTACGGGATTGCTGATGGTGGGGCTGCCGAAAAGAACACGCTGAACCGGCCACCAGGCCACCCACATTCCAATGATCATGATCGTAACGATGACCATATCGATAACACCACTCTTGATTCTTGATGGCAGTGGCGCATCGGAAAAAGCTTTTTTCTGCTCAGTTACCGTCTTTTTACCAAAGGTTTTGGTCAGACTTTTCTGAATGTTACCCAGTTGTTGCTGAGCTTTGCCAAGATTATCGCCCCAGTTCGTCTGCTTGAGGAAAGAGCCGACAGACTGGGCCCATTCGTTGATCTGGGCAGAACCGGGCATGGCGTCAGAACCTTTTGCGTTTACGACTTTTTCAACAAGATTCAGCAGTTGCATCGGCAGTTGATTGAGCTTCTGTTTTTCAAGGGGCACCTTATAAACCATTACCGGTTCAGGAACGCCCTTGAGATTCTGCGGCCCGATTTTTTCGGCGACGATTTCGCTGCGGTCCATGAGCAGGTGTGTTGATTCGCTGATGCCGATGGTGCCGCCAGGAAAGCAGTCGAGAGCCTCCATGCGGGCGGTAATGTTCACGGCATTGCCAAAAATATCGTTTTCTTCGATGCTGACATCGCCTGAATTGATGACGACACGCAAAATGAGTTTCTTCGCTTCTTCTTTAACTTTCTGATTATATTCTTTCAACAGCAGTTGAATGATAATGGCACAGATAACCGCATCGGTCGCACTTGGAAAAGTGCAGAGGAAAGCATCACCAATCGATTTAACAATGGTGCCGCCGTAGAACTCGATAACAGGTTTCATCAGCTGACTGTGTCTTCTGATCAGCTCAACGACTTCTTCGCGGCTTGCATTGGCTGCGGTTGCCGAATAACCCTGAATATCGGTCAGCATTATTGACAGATTCTGTGAGCGTACACCTGAAGCCATATTAAGATTCCCCTATAAGTTAGGTTGTGAATAGATGATAAAACAAAGAAAATTTTAGATCAATCAGTAAATTATTTGAAACAAAATATTGATCTTCGTCAATTGACTTCTAGAATTTCAAATAAGCTATGAAGTCCCGATTTACCCTTGATCTGAATATTGCTGATTTCTTTCAAAACTGCATTTGTCTTTACCAGCTGGGCGGTATGGGTATCAACGCATATTTTGCTGGAAGCAACAAGCTCGGCCTGTGATTTAATGCGGGCGGCCATATTGACCGTATCGCCGATTACAGTAAAATCAAGTTTGCCGGTTTTTGTGCCAATTTTACCAGAAATCACCGAACCGCTCGCAATACCGCAATGTATATCAAAATGCCCATCAGAATTGCTGCCGGCAAAAAACCTGCGAAGCTCACAAGCGGTGCGACAGGCTTGAAGCGCGTGATATCCAGGATTTTCGCTATCGTTTCGGAAAACAATCATCAAGGTCTTATCGATCAACTTGTCTATGCTGCCGCCATATCTTGAAGTAACCCTTGCTGCACCTGCCAGAAACCGGTTGAGCATTTCAAGAACTTCGAATGGTTTGAAATTACCGGCAATTTTTTCAAAATCTACGGGCTCGCAGAACAATATAGAAGCTTCGATCAACTCACCACCGGGTTTTAGAACAAGCTCATTTTCCTGAGAAACGGCCCGCAGAACATCTTCTGAAACATAACCAGCAAGCGTTTCTCTCTCGATCAATCCCGAAGTCATTCTATTGAACTGCGTTGCCAGGTCAGAGAATTCATCACCGGTATCCAGAGAGAAGCGGTATTCGAGACTGCCCGCAGCCACCTGTTCAAGGCCATTGGCAATTTTTTCAACCGGATCGATAAAAAGAATTTTTGAAATGACAAGAATAGAGGCAAACAATGCCAGAAGGTAAGCCATGGTAAATTCGCCGCCAGCAATTGCAAAGCCTGCATTTTTGGTTTTGCTTGCCCGAAAAAGAGCAATATACGGCAGACTCTGCTCAAAACGGGCAATTAAAATTTCACTTCTGCCACGGTCTTCATTTTCCCAGACGATCTGGCGTCTTAAGCGTCCTGCCAGTGAAACAATCGGCTGAATTTTCTCAACCATAAGATTTTTCGAAAGGTATTCGGGCATAAAAACAAGCTTGTCACCCTTTCGCCAGCAGATAGCCATGTCAATCTGATAATCACCCCATTTTTCACTGAGTTCAATGCTGTCATGTAAATCAGCAAAAACGCTTTCAAGCAGCAGGTTCTGCGGAAAGCACAAGATCAGAGTGTTGGTGGGCACCGAAAAACCATTGCCCTGCTTTTCGAAAATCGGCAGAGTAGAAAATTTAAATTCCTGTGAGATTCTTGGAATATCGATAAAAGTTCCACAAAGTCTCAAAAAATCATGAAACGTAGATGTGTTATTCATATTTTGCGAAATAACCATGGCAAGGTTGCTGATTTGTTGGCCCATATATTCAGACTGGTAGAGAAACTGCATGTAAGACTGGGTCATGGTCATCAAAAGTTCCCGCTCTGCCGCAGCAAGTTTTCGAAATTTTTCCCCATTTTCAAGCAGAACTTCTTTTTCACCTCTTCTCTCAAGATAAGCGCTGGTTGCATTACTATGTTTCAGCCAGCGATTTATCAGATCTTTTCTGGATTGAACTGAATCAACTTCTTCAAGCTGAGATGCAAGTTCCAAATTTTTGCGCTGGTATTCTGACAATCGGCTGTTAATCTGTTTTTGCAGCATAGACTGACGAAGCTCAAGATACTGCTTAACGGTTCTCGACTGGTTTCTTTCTTCAAAGTCCGAATTGGTAAGGTATGCAAGAAAAGTCATCGTCAGAGGCAGAATTGCAGCCAGCATTACGGCGAGCAGAATTTTTACCGCCACAGAAAGCCTGAGATTGAATCCGAATAGAGCAAGTCGAACGAAAACCGCCGAACCAGCAAGAAAAACCATGGCCAGAATGAATCTGATATGCTTGAGCCATGGTTCAAGCCGATGCCCCAGCAAAGATTTATCGGCCGAAACTTCAAGCATCAGACGATTTTTTCTGACTGTTGAAAGATTTTTTGTTTCAATACTGCCTCGGGTTGTAAGAAAGTGAAGAAAAGACTCTGGGGCGAAGGCCCGGTAAAAAAGTCTGCCTTCAGAAAACTGGTAATGACCCCATTCTCCATCGAGATAATGTTCAGGAAATTTTACCGACTGGGGCATGCAAGTTAAGCCTCGCCTGAACAGCGATTCTTTTTCTCTTTCCAATGCAGCATCCACGATTAACCTTGGTGCAATGTCAGTAGATCTTATAATTGCAAGATAGCCACCAGCATTATAGGTTTTTCCATCTTTCTTAAGCCTGGCAGGAGCAAAATGGAAAAAAATCGCCTGGGTATCACCCAGTTTTGCGGCAATTGTCCGATAAACCTCATAAGAATTTATTGTCAAGGGAGTAATGTTGCCGGAAAAGGTCTGAAGCAGAAACTCCATGGAGCGCTGAATTCTTTTTTCACCCTCATTTTCCAGCATTTTTTTGATCGAATTACCCGAAGAATCATTAAATATCGGGCTGGTGTTATGTTGTCCAGCTAAAAACCCAAACATTCGTTTTAATAAAACATTTGGAAATGGAGAAATATTGAAATTTTGCTTGTCAGAAATATCGTAATCAGCTCTGGCACAATCAGGCCCATAATAAAAAAGGCAGCTCACCCTGACCCGCAAATGCTTTTCAAGCTGCTTTCTGACAAATGCCGAATCGTAACTCGAAAATTTAGCGGTAAAGCTCGCAATTTCACCTATCTCCTGCTCAATAAAACCAAATTTCTGATTGAATTGATCCAATTTGTTTTTCAACCAGAATTCAGGCTGAAGTTCCTCAACAAACTGATTCATTTCATTGTGAAGCTGAGGTTTAATCATTTCCGCTTTCTGTTGGTATGAGTACTGAAAGAATTTCTCAAAGCTGACTCCGACGAAGAAGCATGGAACTACCAGCAAAAACAACCAGGCAACGAAAGCCAGTCTGAAATCAACTCTCTGCAGCGCTGTCTGTCTCAATTCAGGCATCAGGAAGCTCCTCTCGACCAACTGGTAAGTTCATAAGAGAGCGACCGTGCATCCAGCTGTTTAAATTCGAATTTTTCAGCAAGAGCTTCTTTCACTTTTGCTGAAACCACAATCTTCGAATGCACTGAAAACTTTGAGAGAGCTTCAAGATCATTGGCCTTTCTAAGAATAGAACCGGTAATACTGTAATCCATCTTAATTCCGGACACGCCAATACTGCCGGAAACAGCAGGCCCAAATTCTATTCCTACTCCGTTTTCCAAAGTAAAAAGACCGGCTTTCAAACGCTTTTGGTTAAAAATAGTCAGTTTAGCACGCATGGCTATCGCTGCCTGAACAGCAGATAAACATGGATCATTACAGCGGTCCGGGTAGAAAACAGCTATTATCGCATCACCAACGAATTTATCGATAATGCCATTGCACGCAGCAATTGCCGTTTCCATCTCGGTAAAATATTCATTTAAAATTTCAACGACCTGTTCCGGTGGGTTTTCTTCCGTGATAGTTGTAAACCCTCGTAAATCACAGGCAAGAACAGCCACTTCCAGCAGCTCGCCGGCATGATCATCGGATTCCAGGCGCGATGCCAATCTTTGTGAAACGAACCTTAAAAGATGCTTTCTTTCTAGAAGACCCCGGGTCATGTGGTTGAAAGACCTGCCCATCAAGTCGAATTCATCGTTATTTTCCATTTCAACCTTCAGATTCAGGTCATGATTTTCGAAAATTCTTCTGGCAGCATTCCCCAGGGTATTGAGGGGTGGCAGAAAAAGGCTGTTGGCAATTTCAGCCAGCAGCAGAATAGAAAGCAGAACAAAAACAAAAACCGTTGGACCAAACAGGGCAAACATCGATTGTTCCGGCTTGACAGGTTCTACCAGGCAGTTGGCCGCGAGCATCAGAGGGGAATAATCAAAAATTCTCCAGCTGACAAATTCAACCCCTCTGGGGGTTCGTACCATACTGCTGCTACTGGTATTTATCCTTACTGCAATTCGAAAAAGTTCTTTAAATTTCTGCTTCTGCCCGCCGTCGCCAATAAAATGCAATTGCTCAAAATCTGAGGAGTTACGTTCCCCAATTGCCATATTGATTGTGTATTCTGGAGTAACCTCGTATAGATTCTGTTTTGAGCTGCGAAGCAAATTAAACACCACGTTTTTCAATTTGTGGCCAAAAACACAGAAAACTTTTGGCTTAGCCGGCTTTACACCAGTTTCAGGAACTAGAAAATAATGGCTGCGAAAAATTGGGTTGGTTTTAACCAGGCGAGGCGTACCTATACCTTCATATCCCATGATTTTTCTCTCATCGAGAAGATCTAAAAAGCCTTCAACAATTCCTTCGGCATACTGATTTCTTTTTAAATGGGTTTGAACCTCAGCAGAAGATTTATCAAGCACCCCAAGAGCTTCGAAATATTTGGCTCCGTTTCCCAGGTCGAGCTTTTCAGGCTCATTGGGAACATAATTGTAAGCAAAGCTGAGAAAATTTCCATTGCGCTCATAAAAAAGGCTGTGATCGATATTGTCTTCAAAATATGGCTTGATTGCTTTAAGGTCGAGCCGATTAAGATCATTTTCCGCAAAAAATCTGCTGAGCATTTCCTTTACGCCCAGGTTGTTGAAAGCCTGCCGATTTTTTGCTTCCATGAACAAATTCTCAAGCATATCAAGCCTGGTCTGCATTCGATTGGCGGCAAAGCTGAGACGCATCGAAAACTCCTGACGCGTTACGAACTCAAGATAAAGAGCAGACAATGCCCCTGGTGGAATAAGTGCAAGAGCCAGCAGAGCCATGAATTTTCTTCGCAGTGAAAGCTCGATGCGAAACCCGAAAAAACATGAACGCAACCAGAAACTTACGAGCAGCAGAAAAATCACACGCTCACAAAAAGCTACCAGAGAAGACGACAGCCACCATTCAACCGCCTGCGAAGAAGTTTCAATTGCAACCATCAATTGTGTTTTGCGAGAAAGCTTTGAAATTTTCTGGCTTTGCTGACGTTTCTGATTGGCCAGTAATTGAATAAATTCGACGGGCAGCACATCAACAATGCCGGGTTTATTGTTCCGATAAAGAATTCCAGAACGCAATCCCCGAACCAGATGTCGCGAGACCCTTGATTGCGAATCATGACGCCCAACTGCTTGCCGGATCATTATTTCAGTGTCAATGTCCTTTTCCAGAACGCCGACAGAAATTGAATAGTCAAAATTTCCGCCTTTCAGCGGCTGACGAGAACAAAACAAAAGAAACTGAAAATTGAATCGATCAAGAAGGTAACGGGTCGTTTTATTAGGCAAGGGACTGTTGATATAATAAGAACTTAAGAAGCGGTTATAGTCTTTGCGCAACCAGTCCTGAAAATCTTCATAGCCTAGATTTTGCGCCTGAAAAATAAAACCGTTCAACAGATTCTCAAGTTGGGCAACTCCGCTGATTTTTTCAAAACCAAGCAGGTCATTCAGGGCCAAACGATTGATGAAAGCACGAAAATATTCAATTTCATCAGCTGCCAGTTTCATCTGTGGCGAAATGTAATGCCCCTGCCATGAAGCCTCATTATTGGTCCAACAGATGAACAAAGGATCAACGCCATATTTCTGCAGCAGCTCGACCCTCATGAACTCGACCAGTTCGTCGCCATTGAAGCTTTTTCCGCTTCTCGTCAGGTTGAAGCGCTGCTCAATTTCAATTACTGCTTTATCCAGGTATCTTTCGGGTTTGAGATCATTTTGAAAATTTATCATCTCCTGAATGGCTTCTTCTTTTGAAGCGGCCTGATCCCAGAGATATTTCTGCTGCTCGAGGCTCTGAAGCTTGTTTTTTACCAGTTCAAAAGGCCACATCAGGCTTACAAAAAGAAGAACTGCCAGCAAAGTGGCTGACCTGAATCGGCGGGAAAACATGAAAAACCTCAGAAAAAGAAAACTTCTGCAACAGCATAGCAGCTTTTGCAGAAGTTTGCCGTGGTTTTGTTCAGTTTAAAATGCGAATCTGCGGTTCAGCAGTAAGATTGATATATAATTCGAAAAACCGCCGCAGCGTTTTGCGGGCTCTGAGTTCGTTATCATGATCGAGAGATTTCTGGTCGATCAGATTGATCAGCTCTTTCGGGCTGCTGACCAGGCTCAGTTCTTCCTTCAGATGCCCTTCGCTGACCGTCTGTTCGATCACTGCGTTGAGAAGCTTGATTTCAACATCGGTCAAAGGCTGGGCCATTTTTATACTTTCATCGGAAAGGGCCTGAATCATCAGATCGCTGACCTGTTCCATGACTTTAGTATTCAGCATTCATGCAACCTCGATTGTTTAATAATTTTCCGGATGCGATTATAATGCCGGGCCGGAAAAAAATCCAGCCCGGAAATTTCAGGATTTAATCTTGACCGATTCGGGCAATTTGAGAAGTTCTTCGTGGACCTTTTTCTTGAAATCTTCAGGCAGGCGTGATTCATACTCAGAAATAATCTCGATTCCATCGTGATGCAGTTTTTCTGCATCGACAAACATCGATTTGACTTTTTCAAGTGTTTGTTTGAGTTCACGAGACAGGTCTTCTTCGATCTTTTCCCATTTTTCATTGAGCGCACGGTTCAATTTCTGGTTATGGTCAATCAGCTTGTAAACCAGCATCTGTGGGGTTCCCTGGCTTGCGCCTTTGAATTCAGCCATCTTTACGGCGAGATCATCCTTCCAGGCTTTCAGTTCATTGATTTCGTTGACCAGATCTTCAATCTGCCGGTCTTTTTCGACGAGTTTACGCTGATAATGTTCTTCAGTACGCTTATTCTGCTTGAACATATCGTCGGAAATCGCTGCTCTGACGTTTTCCTGCTCGTGCCTGATCGAATTGATCTCCTGCTCGTATTTCTGCTGAATCAGGGTGATTTCGCGATTTTTGAAGTAGATCACCACTTTGCCGCCCAGGGCGAAAAGAATGGTCAGAAGTATGATAAGACCGATTACATGAAGTGGGTCCATGCTGTTTCTCCGTGTATGGAATCAATAATTGCCATCAAAAGCCAGTCTTGAAAGTCCACCGGTGGCACCGTCGTTGGCAACCCAGATAGTCGAACCAGAGTAGGTCTGGCGGGCAGAATCGCCGGCCATTTTTTTTGCGCTGGCCCATTCCACAAAGTTGGTCATGTCATAGGTGAGATATGCGCCTTTATTGGTTGCAATCCAGTAACGGGTATTGCTGACAAAATTATAAGTTTCAACGCTGAAGTGTACCGGGCTGCAATTCTGCAGATTAGTTTTTGTCCATGAGCTGCCGCTGTTGGTTGAAGTAACCAGGCCAGAGTCGGGGCCACCGGCAAACCAGGTGGTTCCGATTTTGAAGAATAATGAAGCGCCTTTGTCCAGACCGGTGGTAACAACCTGTTTCACGAAAGCCGCGCCTGACGGGTCATATCTGAACAAGCCACCCTTGCCCGTATCGCCGGTTCCACATGCCATTACGATATCAGAATCGACAAAGATGTCAGCGACTGAACTGGCGGTTATGCCTTTTGCGGTGCCAAGCAGGGTGGCAACGTTGTTTTCTACGCGGACAACCGATTCGGTTAACGCAGTCAGATCTTCGAGACCAACCCAGAAAATGCTGTCAGACTGGCGGGTAAAGGTAAGAACCTTTTTAACCCCGATGCTTGCGTCGAGAGTAAAGGTTTTTGCGGTAGCATCATATTTGAAAAGACCGGCATCGGTGCAGGCATAGAAGTTACCGGCAGTGCCATCGGCAACCAGTTTATTAACATTGGCGGGAGCGCCGGCCAGGGCAGTAAACACCGGAGGCGTTAACGCAGGATCAAAAGACTGAATACCAGCAACGGTGCCGGCATACATGACACCGTTGGCAACCGGTCTGATTACCGAGCGAACATCATTTGAAGCTAATGTGGTGGCATTAGTCGTATCAAAAGCCGCAACCACAAAACCATAGGGGTTCAGGGCATCATCTATACCACCGCCTCCGCCGCCGCCACAGGCAACCAGCAAAGGCAGAACAAGCATCAGAAAGATAATCGTCAGTTTTTTCATATCATTTCTCCGTGATTGGATTTTCTGCAGCTTAGCAGTACCGATGCAAAATTTCCAGTGAAAACGAATCGCGGTTTGAGAAATCGGAAATAGGGGGACACTGAAATATGGGGATAAATAGGGGGACATCTTACTTAATTATTTATATCTGGGGAAATCTTATTATTGAATCAAGTATGATGTCCCCCTAATTCGATCACAGCATTTGAAAAAGCCTTGTTTTCCAAAGGAAAAAGCCCGGTGCTACTGGTGGTGGGCAACCGGGCTTTTTAAAACGAAATTGTTTCAGGTAAATTGAATGTCGCCGCTTACTGACTCGGCGCGGAAAACCGCACCGAAATCACCGGATTTCAGACAGGTGCCCTGATTGTTGAGAGGGGTGGCATCACCTTTCCAGTCCAGAACCGCTTCGCCGCTGCGGGTAATTGCTTCAACCTGGCTCCAGGGGCCGCTCATTTTTTCAACGATGATATCGCCTGAAGTGGTAATCAGTTTTACATCAGTGTTTTCGGTAATTACCCCTTCGGTCAGCAGAATATCGCCGGAAACGGAATTGATCTTGAGCGCTTCGATTTTAGAAGCTCTGACCAGAAAATCGCCAGAGGTCGATTTAATCTGCAGATCAATTTCTCCGCCTTCAATCTGAACCGCGCCGCTGACAGTTTCAATCAGAGATTGCTTAAGATCAGCGCCCTGAATGCGAATATTGCCGCTGACCGTCTTGAGTTCACCGATATGATAGCGGCCGCGAATTCTGATTGCCGAAGAGACGGTTTTGCAGCTGATTTCCATATCGGGTGGAATGGTTATTTCCATGTCCATCAGAGCTTTTACCGAAAGATTCTTGTCGAATCCGATGTTGAGAGTCCGACTTTCAATGCGCATGCCGTTGCGGGCAAACCACTGGGCCGGCTGATACTCACCGAGACATTCTCGGCTGATACGGCCGGTAACATGAATTTTGAATTCACTGCCTTCCTGAACGCGGATCTCGCCATAAATGTTTTCGATACTGAACCACCGGCAATCGGCAACGCCGTCTGGTGGCGGGGCAACAAAATCGACGGAAACTCCATCAATCGGATCACCTTTCACCTGGCCGATTTCAGCGGCCATAGTGCCGACCACTTCCTGCATCCAGTTGCCGAATTCTTTCATTTTGTCTTTAAATTCACGGCTGCGCGGCTCAGCTTTTTTTATGGCATGAGAAACGGTGTGCTGCACGGTCTGAGCCAGATTGCGCAGATCAAACCCAAGTTTGGTAGCATCTCTGAATGGGTTGAAGCTGTCATACTCTGAGTCATCGCGGGTCTGCTGCCGGTTTTCTTCCTGGCGCTGCCCATCACGGCGTGTTTCAGCCTGCTTCTGACGATCATCAGACTGCCCCTGGCCGGCATTTTCCTCGTTATTTATTGCTTTGAGAAGCTTTTCAGACTCCTCAACGGTTATTTTGCCTTCAGCAAGCATTTTCAGAATCATGGTTCTAGCGTCAGACATGAAATCCTCCTGCAAAATCATTTCCAGCTCTGGTACATGATATAACTACTTGGGCGCCTCTGCAACCCGCCGAAAACAAAGCTGCAGATTTTCCCGGTTACTTCTTCCAAAAAGTTAATTTTAGATTGGGTGTGGCAGTAGTTCCTTTGCTTGAATCGGCAACCGTTCCGCTCCAGTCAGCGCCAAGCCAGTCTCCATAAGAGCTTGGATTCGGATGCATGATAACGCTTAAATCACCGACATACTGAGACGCACCACCACCCTTGATTTCAAAAACGACCGAGTTTGCATCAGTCTCAAGGGTGACTGGAATGCTGTTAACCTTGTAAGACCAGGTTTCTTCAGCAACATAGGACTCAGAAGAATCCCCGACGAAGTAAATACTGGTGAGGGTAGGCCAGACAATCGAGTGCCTGACGCTTGCACTTACTGTTCTCTTGGCGGGATCAACCGTGCCAGAGATGGAATAAGTATAGCTATCCTTGGTGTAAGAAACGCTAAAGTTTGCATCAGTCCAGGTCAGAGTAGGATGCCCACTCACTCCAGAGGCGTAACTGTAATCGGGTCCCACGTTCAGACCAGGGTAACAGTCGCGGTATTTGGTCAGAGCCA
>JBMOKV010000327.1:0-1853 GCA_049325495.1 Candidatus Rifleibacteriota bacterium
GGAGCAGCAGCAAAATGCAGATGAATTTTTGCATTGGTATCCTCGTGAAATCAGTTCTGTGCATTATAGCTGAAATTCAATCGGCTGAAAAGCTTTCTGGTCGTTTGAATTCATGCGCATTGGCGGGAATTCTGAAAAGAAGGTACAATGAAATTGGAAGGAGGGAATCCATATGGTTGACACAGAGAGGTTCGTTTTGCCATTTAAATGGCGCGAATTCGGGAAATGGTTCTCGACTCTCGGTCCAATCAACAACAATCAGGAAAAATTAGAAATAAAAGACATACATTTTGAAGCCGGCGAGAAACGTCTTGAGGGTATCAGGATCATGGCAAGTCTGCAAATTCAGACAGAAATGCCTGCAGACATATTTTTGCTGACCTTTCTTGCTGACATGGAGACACTTGAGTTGTTTGAACCGTTTTTTGGCAGTCCTGACCGTCTGGCAGATGTTGGGTTATCTGGAAGATTCGTTCGTCTTGAGCCAGGAAAAACTCTTGATGTGGAATTGTTCATTCCTGACCAGGGCTGGATTCTTCCCTCGATCTGGCGATTTCTTGTACAGAGCATCGGTTTGAAGAAAAAAGAAAGTTCAAGGATGCCTGAAATAATCGTTTTTGGCTTCGAGGTAGGCAAGACAAGTCGGCCATTTCTTTTTGCTTCTCAGGAATTCGATTATTTTGGCCATGCCAACCGGTTGAAAGAGGAAATTGCCCTGAAAGACTTTTTTAAATTGCTCAATTTATCGCCGGATGCATCAGAGTCGGATGTACAGCGGGCTTATATCTCATGTTGCCGGGATCATCAGAACGATGTCCAGGCTGGTCATGCCACCGAACTGGCAGGCAAGCGGAATTCGAGTTTTGCCAGAATCAAGAATGGCTACCAGATCTGGACCGACAAGCTGAATAACCGTTATTGATCACTTTATGGTTTGCGTTTCGGCAATGCGCCAGAGATACCATGAAGCGATAGTTCTGAAGGGTTTCCAGGCTTTGCCTTCTTCTGCGAGCTGTTTTGATGAAGGCAGAGCCTGGTAATTTTTTAGAATTGCCAGGCCTTTTTTCAGTCCGTAATCATCGGCAGCGAGCACGTCGGGTCTGGCAAGCCTGAAAATCAGAAGCATTTCGACGGTCCATCTGCCAATTCCCCGTATCCGGGTCAGGCACTCGATGATTTTTTCATCGGTCATTTTCTTTATCTTGGCAAGCTCAGGAACATGACCCGCCAAGGTCTTTTCAGCAAGATCCCGGATTGCAAGAATCTTGGGGCCTGAAAGCCCGGCCTGCCGCAATTCAGTGTCCCGAGCTCTGATAATATCAAATGGAGTGACACTTTCGTCGGATCCAAATAAATTTAAAACCCGGCGAAAGATGGTTGCTGCGGCTTTGCCGGTCAATTGCTGATAAACGATGGCTTCGAGCAGGGTCTGAAAAGTTGATGAAGAGTTTTTTTCCGCCAGGGAAAATGGCGGCAGTTTTTTTATCCAGCTACCAAACTGCCGGTCTGTCCGGCAGAGAAATGCGGTGCCCTCTTTGATGCTTTTCTCATCAAGGGTTTTAATGGTTGAATCAGTCTTTTCAATATTTATTCCCTCAGTTTTCAGCATTGCAATTTTTTGGGGCACGCCGCCAGTCGCTGAAAAACCTCCGATTGCGCCATTCTGGCCAATTACACGATGGCAAGGAATTATCAGCGGAAGAGGGTTTGCGCCGACAGCGCGGCCCACTGCCCGTGCCGAACCTGGCTTGCCGATAATAGAGGCAAGTTCACCGTAAGAAATTGTTTTTCCATAGGGAACTTTTTGAAGCTCAAGATAGATTTTGCGGGAAAAATCTGTGCACGTATCCAGG
>JBMOKV010000328.1:0-1849 GCA_049325495.1 Candidatus Rifleibacteriota bacterium
GCTGAAGTGGGGGCGACCACCATCATTTTTCGCGGACTGGTCATTTTCTTTATTTTCGGCATGCTCGGCACAATACTCGGCAGCTTTCTTGAAGTGGTTTTGATGCCGGTTACAACCGAAAAAGAAACGGAAAAACTTAAGGATGAACTTCTTCTTGAAGACGAACAGCTCAAAGCTGAACTGGGCGACCTTCTAGACGATGATGATAATTCAAGTAACAGATACGAAACATTTGGCACCCCTACCGATGAGCCGACTCCAGTCCCGGATATCCTGGGAATGGATCAGGAGTCTCACAAGGCAGCCAGACACGGAGGGATGAAGTGAATAAAGAACTTCTGGTAGGCAAAGATCAGGAAATTACCGATCCCAAGCTGAAAAATCGTCTTCAGGACGAAGAGGATCAGAAACTCTGGGAACAATATAGAATCAATCATGATCAGCGCATCAAAGACGCACTGATCATGAAATATGCCTCGTTCGTCAAATATGTTGCCGGGCGCATTGCGGTCAATCTTCCCAGCAACGTTGAATTCGACGACCTGGTTAGCTACGGCATTCTTGGTCTGATCGATGCAATCGACAAATACGATACCGAACGAAATGTTAAATTTAAAACCTACGCCAAAACCCGAATCAGGGGCGCAATCTTCGATGAACTGCGCGTTCTCGACTGGACTCCCAGATCGATTCGCCAGAAAGCCCGCAAACTGGAAAAAGCCTACGCCAAGCTTGAAGGCAAACTGGGCCGCGATGCCAAAGACGAAGAAATCGCCGAATATCTGAATATCGATATCTCTGAACTGCACAAGCTGTTCGATGAAACCAAGAAGTCTCTGCTGCTTTCGCTCGACGAAATTTTCTACGACGATGAAGAAGGTTCTTCCCGCTTCGATTTCGTCGAAGATCAGAAAAGCGACAATCCGCAGCTCAAAATCGAAGAAGCCGAAGCCAAGAAAATTCTCGCCGACGCCATCTCCAAGCTCTCAGACCGTGAGCGCATGGTAATTACCCTTTATTACTACGAAGAGCTGACTTCGAAAGAAATTGGAAAAATTCTGGGAGTTTCAGACTCTCGGGTTTCGCAGCTGCACACCAAGGCCATTCTTCGCTTACGCGGACGCCTCAGTAGAATTAAAGAAGCACTGATGGCTGAATAAGCCGGCTTAAAAACAGCCAGAAATCAAAAACCCCCGCAGAATCTGCGGGGGTTTTTATTTTAAAAGCTTAGCTTGGCGGAATTCCCGCCTTTGAAAAAAATCAGGCCTTTTCTGAATCTTCCTCATCGAGCTCGATTTCGATACCGTCAACCGGCTTGCTGTCTGTTGAGCCTTCGATTTTGAACTGATTGATCAATTTGGTAAGTTCGGCTGAGCTCTCGGCGAGCTGCTTGAACTGCGCGTCTGATTCCAGGCCTGAAAGCTTGGCAGAAAGATCGACACTCAGATTTTTGGCCTTGGCCAGGGTGTCTCTGAATTTTTTCAGAAGTTCGTTCAATGCCGTGGCCAGCTCTTTAAGGTTATCATTGCGTCTGAGACTGACTTCGAAGGTAAGGTCACCCTCGGTTATGCGCTTGATACTCATCTCAAGCTTGTATGCCGGGCCGGCAGTCTGGTGCGAATACATTATGCTGACGATGAAAATAATGATCACGTTCACAAAAATCAGCATCAGCAGACGGGGCCAGAATTCCGTGAAAAAATGCTGCATTATATTGGTTACGCCTCTTGCTTCGACCAGCGTGGTCTTGGTTGAAACAAAAAATGAGCCAAGCACATAAATGTTACAGGCAGTAATGACTGCAACGAGAAAAGCCAACAGCAGAATGGTTCCGGCGAACTTACTCTGC
>JBMOKV010000329.1:0-1840 GCA_049325495.1 Candidatus Rifleibacteriota bacterium
CCCGCGGTTCTGCTACAATAACCGGTGAGTTCTTTTCTACCATTGTTTTTTATAGGGGTTTAATTGTGCAGATCAGAGGGCATAAATTCTTCTTTTTTGTCATTGTCATAAACTTTCTTTTTCCGGCTTTGCTTGTGGCTTCTTCGGCAAAGTTCCACGTTGATGTGGGGTTGAACCATTTTTACAAGAAGCGCTTTCTCGAAGCTTATCGTGAATTCAAAGCCGCGCTTGAAAAAGATCCAAAATATGCTGAGGCCCATTACAATCTGGGCAGGGTTTACAAGGCCCAGGGCTTCATCAAAGAAGCACTTATCGAGTTTCAGATTGCTATCAAATTGAATCCTGGCTATCTTGCTGCACGTCGTGAACTCGATATGATCAAATCATCACTGGAACAGGATGTGAGAACTCAGCTGAAAATTCAGGGACAGGAAACGGTTAATCAAACTGAGTTTTCCTCAATTCCCTCCGATGAAGCAGAAAAGAAGGGGCGTCAGCTTTTGCAGCAGGGAAAAAGCGAGGAAGCCATAAGATACTTTGAACAGGCTCTTCGTCAGAAGCCTAACGATGTTGCACTGCTGAAAATGGTCGGTTTTCTTTATTTTCAGCAGAATCGCTTCACCAATTCGCTTGATTATTACAATAGAGCGCGTGAATATTCACCTGTTGATTCAGAAATACCCTATGCGATCGGTTTGATATACATGAAAACCAGGGTTCCGGAAAAAGCTGAAGAAGCTTTTCGCCAGGCAGTCAAGCTCGAGCCCGAGATGGTCAAGGCCGTTTTCGCTCTTGGTGAAGCGCTTGAAGCTCAGGATAAAACTGAAGACGCCATCTTTCAATTTCGAAAAAGTCTTGAAATTAACCCAAAACTTCAGGAAGCCCAGAATAAACTCAGTTATCTGGTTGGGCGTTTGAGTTTTAACTATTTCAGCCGGGGTACTTATTATTATCAGCAGGGCGAATACGATAAGGCAGAGTCTATGCTTGCTCTGGCCAGAACTTACGGCAACCTTACTGACGAGCAGAATCGCCAGATCGATGAAATGCTTAACGCCAGCCGCTTCTGGATCGACAAAGAGCGGGCAAAGATCAAAGTCAGTTCTGAATACCGGCAATTGAGAAATGATGCTTATGTTAACAAGAGCATTGAAGTTTACGATGTAAGTCAGAACTTCAAGCCATATATCGGCCAGGCGGTTATATGGGCCGGCCGTGTTGAATTTGTCGGAGAAAGAAAAGGAAAAAAATACCTCTTCGTCAACAGTCGTCCTGAAATCAGTCTTGACAGCGGCATGGAAAATGCTTTTGAAATTGAATTTCCTAAAGACCTGCCTTCTGATCCAAGAATAGCCCTGGGATCAGAAGTCGTTGAAGTAAAAGGTCGAATATTGCGAGTTGATAAGATTCGCGATCAGATAACCGGCGCTTTCAGTCGTCGCCGTCAGCCGGTAATTGAAGCAACAGAGATCGAAATTATCCGCAAAAATTATGAACAGCCGCTGATTTTGCAATTTTATTGAAAGAATATATAAATTGAGATGAATATATGCAGAAAATCTGGTTTTCCTGATGTACTGGGTTTCGTCATGCCCTGAAAGCCTGAAAAACCAACCGGTAGTAACTTTGCTGGAGGCCATGATCAAGACTTTGATCATGGTTGTTTTGCCGGCTCTGCTTTTTCTGGGTCTCAACCGCTTTTACCTTAACGCCTGGGTTGAACAGGAAAGATCTATTCGGGCAGCAGAGATGGCCCGGCTTCTCGGCAATATTGCCGGCCTTTCAGAACCCCAGCAAAGATTTGACCAGGTGTTTCGCAGACTCAGCGAAATACCATTTC
>JBMOKV010000330.1:0-1835 GCA_049325495.1 Candidatus Rifleibacteriota bacterium
TGCCGGTTCTTCTATTGAAGCGGGTTGGCTTTCTGCCTGACCGGCATCAGGCTGATTAAGAGGCAGAACTTCAGCGTCAACTCCAGCAATAACAGGTAAAATCAAAAGTGAAAAAATTGTGACAAGTAGAAAAAGTAGTCTCATTGTTTATCCTCATAGTCATTCACTGAGCTGACGAACGACGATCTTGTTATTTTCGACGCGGCGAACCTGAACTCGCGCGCCCTTTTCTATGAAGTCGCCGTCTGAAACGACGTCATATCTTTCGTCACCGATTTTTACTTTGCCCGATGGCCGACATGGCGAAACCGCGATGCCCTCAAGACCATTCAAGTGGTCATACATTCCAGTTTCAATGGCAACAAAACCCTGGTCAGCGGCCATCTCTTCCTTGAGCACAAAGCGGTCAAAAAGGCGCAATTTCGGGCCCCAGAAATAAATTCCCAGCATGAAAAGCATGGAGTAGGTAATAATGCTCGCCAAGGCGTAGATAGCTGAATAGATTCCGCCAAAAACGAGAATTATGCTGAAACTTACCGCCAAAATGCCTGCAACTCCAGTTATTCCAAAGCCAGGGATGACGAAAATTTCAAGAAGCAGGAGTATCAACCCGATAAGGAACAATACCAGTGATTCAAGGCCCGCCATATAAGCGAAAAGATGTCCACCAAAGAACAGGCTGAGGCAGACGATGCCGATCCAGCCGAGAATGCCGAAACCGGCAATGAAAAATTCAATGATCAGACACCAGATTCCAACCGTAAAGATAATAACGCTGATATTGGGGTTGGTAAGCCAGCGTGCCAGCCATTCAGCCGAGGTTGGTTCAACTCTTTCGACAGTTGCCTGTTCCAGATCCATCAGTCGCAAAACAGAACTCATCGAGGAAACAATCTGGTCACAATAGCCGTGTTTAAGCGCAGTTTCACTGGTTAAGGTAACTATATCGCCCTTATTGCTCAGACCTGGAATGCTTTCGTGGTTTTTGTCGACCATTGCACCGGCGATTGCCTTCGGGCGTTTTCTTGCTTCTGCCGCTGATTCAAATTCAGCGCGAAAAGCAGAAACATATTTTTCTTCAGCTGCCTGAACTCCGGTTCCCATTAACATGATCGGGGTTGCGGCACCCATTTCGCTGCCTGGTTCCATGAAAATTTTATGGCAGGAAATTGCGATCAAAGCTGCGGCGGAAAGTGCCCGACCTCGAATGTAAGCAACGGTGGTTACTTTAGAGCGCAGCAGGGCGTCTTTGATTTCCTGAGATGCGGTAACCAGGCCACCATTGGAACTGATTTCGAGAATTACTGCGCTTGCCTTTTCCTGTTCGGCCTTTCGCAGCATGCGCTGTACAAAAAAAGACAGGCCATCGTCGATGTCGTTGTGGACTGGAACCAGCATTATTGTTCCTGAAGCCTGTCCAAAAACCGGGGGTGTGGCTGGTAAAATAATTAAAACAACAGCAATAATAAACCCCATAAAGGCCTTAAGGGCCTTTATGGGGCTGTTCAAGCAAGTTTGATACGCTGAATTATCTGCGCCGTCTCTGTTTCCGGCGAGCTTCAGCAGCTTTTCTTTTCTGCTTTTCACTTGGTTTTTCATACGCGCGGCGGCGTTTGATTTCCTTTATGATTCCAGCTTCCTGACACTTTTTCTGAAAGCGCTTAAGAGCCTTTTCCAACGGTTCGTCTTTGAGAACTTTTACTTCTGCCATTCTTAATGTCACCCCCCTTCTGATTCTATCAGAGAGGTATTCCCTCAGTATTTCAACCCGGAGGCCAGTTCAGGCTCCGTTTTCCCAATACATGGAAGTGGATGTGGAAAACAGTCTGCCCGGC
>JBMOKV010000331.1:0-14003 GCA_049325495.1 Candidatus Rifleibacteriota bacterium
AATTTAAGGGCCGCTAGCTCAGGGGTAGAGCATTTGACTTTTAATCAAAGGGTCGTTGGTTCAAATCCAACGCGGCTCACTCAACCGGGCATCGACACTAGTGTCGATGCCCTTGCCCTTAAGGAGCATTAGCTCAGCTGGTAGAGCAACTGACTCTTAATCAGTGGGTCACAGGTTCAAATCCTGTATGCTCCATCGAAATAACCGCCATCGGGCGGTTTTTTTGTGTACGCATGTTTTGGATTTGGCAAAGCATGAATTGATTTTTTGCTGAAAGGCTCATTTTTTCAAGCAGCCCCAAAAAATAGCCTTTTACGTTTCAGATTGAAATTTTTCTTATTCGGATTTGTGATAGTATGATCGCAGTTTAGAGTTTGAAAAAGGAAACAAATGGCAAACAATAATTCAGGTCTTTTTAAGGCTGCTCTGGCACTTAGCTTTGCTCTCTTTGTGGCAGCTTTTGTCGTCATAAAGAGCGGTGCAATTGAAACACACGTAACCACCACCGAGGTTGCCGGCAAATCGACCGAGAAAAAGTCTTACCGCTTCAATGCCGGAAAAATTCCAGTCTATCTGAAATCAGTCGTGGCACCAATAACCGGAAGCAAAGCCATTTCTGAGAGTGATAAATAATCATCTTCAGAAAGATGCGGTTCAATTAACCGTTTGAATCAGGGCTGGGCTTGGGGATCGGTTACTTCGCCGTCTGCTACCCGACGAAGTTCTTCGGCCAGCAGAATATGTTCGCGTGGCAGACCCGAGTCGGGAAAGGTAGTAATCGCATTGCCCGCATCGTCGCGGGGAGTTATGCGAATTATGCCTTTGCTCATATCACGAATCTTGAAAAGGTTCTGGGCAAAGTAAAGAGTGGTTGCAATGCGCAGACGTTTGGGCCATTTCAACAGTGATTTGCCGTTGAGGCTTAGCTTGCCAAGTTTGTTGACTAATGGAACCCCGAATTTATTGATCTTATAAGTCAGATTGCCTGAAACTGAAGGCTCGTAGGGCGGTGTTTTACCGCTGAGCATGGTCATCAGTTCAAGCAGAACCTTTACTTCGGTTCGGGACAGGGAGAAGATTACCACCGGTGCACCCGGTGAGCCGTCAGGAGCAAAACCCAGCGGCGAAAATTTGAAAATGTCTGAAAACGCATAAGGGGTGGGGTTGCCGTTTACCGTCAGGTATTCGGAACGAACCAGGCCGTAAGTAGAAAAGTAGATGTCTACGGGCTTTTCGAGCCGGCGGTTGACCGCCCGAAGAAGAGTGTTGGCGGTGAAAACTCCTGCAACATTATTTGGAAATTTTGCTTTTCGTCTATCTTTGGTAACTTCACAGATGGGATCATTCATCGTGAAGCCCGATGGTTCGATCAGCCGGTTAACTTCATTTTCCGCTTTTTCCAGCCATCCAAGAACATTTGGCTCAGATGGAATGGCGTCATTAATTGCAATGCGCGGGCGCTCGGCATTGAGAATCCTTATTCCGCTGGTGCTGTATTCCAGGTCGAGAACTCCAAGATTGGCTCCGTAATAACCGGCCTGGGCAATGATCGTGTTGCCGACCTTGCGCACGTAAGCTTCATGGGTATGTCCTGAAATTATGAGGTCAATTCCCTTGACCGCTTTTGCAAGATTGTCGTCTTCCGGGGTTCCGGCGTGAATCAAAACGATAACGATGTGACATTTTTCTTTGTTTCGCAGAAAATCTACCCGGTTCTGAACGAAGCTGTGAAATGCCTTTTCATCGGCTTTAGCTTTTTCATCATTGAACCCGACAAACTGAACGGTCTGACGACTGGTAGCGCATGATTGAGCGGCATTTGGGCCTACAAAGCCGAGAATTCCCACGCGAACCGGTGGCTGATCAGCACCGCCCGGCAAAAGTTTGATGCGGTAGTCCTGCAAGGCCACGCCGGCAACCGATGTCCCACCGGTCTTTAAAAAAGGGCGCAGCAGGCTGCTGTCAGCTTTATCTGTCGCGAATCTCAAGTTGGTTGTAACGAATGGAAGGTTGTAACCGGCTTCTTTTGCCTTTGAAAGTGCCTGAGCCAGTCCGCGTTCGTCGGCATCGAAATCGTGGTTGCCAAGACACAATGCATCGAAACCAGCTTCACTGATAAAACGATACTCAGGTGCCCAGTCTGAGTTCTGACTGGGTGCAAGCATGTGAAAAAGGGTGCCGAAAAGCGAATCACCGCCATCGAGCAGCAGTGTCGAGTTGCCGTTGCGAATTCGATGCGCCTTGATGCTGCGAATTACTGTCATAAGCCTGGCGGCATGACCACGGACCGGGTCTCCATCACCTTTTTCAGGGGTAAAGAGGCTGTCAGGACCCATTCCTGAAAGGTGTGAATGGAAATCGTTGGTATGCATGATGGTCAGCTTGAGTTTGCCCTCTGTGCCCTGCCCAAAAGCAGCAGCAAGCGACAGATTAAAGAAAACCAGCAGAAAGAAAACGAATTTTCGAAAACCGGGCTGGCCAAGATGCATTTTTAACATAGGCATGATCCTTTGTATGTACTTCAGTCTATCTATTCAGAATACTCCGAAGATTACGAATTGGCAATTGTAACTTGAAAATGCGTTCAGTTCATGCTAGAATGAGTCATTCACATGAAAACTGCCGGAGGAAATCGATAGTGAGAATCTGAACCGTATCGACGCCAATTTTTTGAGTTGCGGCTCATCAACGCGTTAAGCAGGTTCTAATTTTTGCTTTTTCCGGTTTCTTTTTGTCTTTTTGCGGTTGATGCAGCCTTCTGAAGAATTTCCCTGGAGGCTTTCATGTTACAATTTTCAAAAGTTTGTTTTAATTATCCATCTGCCAGTTCTGCAATTTTTCTTGACTTAACATTTTCTCTGGATTCTGGCTGGTATGGGCTGGTTGGACCCAACGGATCGGGAAAATCGACTCTGCTGAGACTTGCTGCCGGTTTTCTCGAGCCAGAAAGCGGGCGGGTAAAAACCAATGGTCTTGTTAGGCTGGTTGAACAGCGCACCGATGAACCGCCTGAAAATTTTCATGATTTAACCAGGCAAAAAACCGTAAGATCTGAAGTTTTTCACTGGTTCAGAATTCTTGGTATTCAGGATGACTGGCCTCAACGCTGGCCAAGTCTTAGTCATGGCGAACGAAAAAGGTCGCAGCTTGCCTGTGCTTTGGCCGATGACCCCGATATTCTGCTGGTCGATGAGCCAACCAATCATCTTGATGCTTGCAATTCAGACATTATCAGAGAAGCTCTGAATGTTTTTGGCGGCACCGGCATTCTGGTCAGCCATGATCGCGAACTTCTCGATCTCCTGTGCAAAGCTGTTATCATTGTCGATTCGCCTTCTGCCCGTCTGGTAAATGGCAATTACAGTCAGGCGATGCAACAACAGAGAACTGAGACAGAGTCAGCCATTGCGCACAGGAATGATATGAAACGCGAAGCCAGAAGGCTTGATCGTGAGATGAAACGTCGCCAGTCTGAAGCCGCCCGCTCGGATCAGAGGGTTTCAAAAAAGCATGTGAATAAGCATGATTCAGATATGCGGGCCCGCATAAATCTTGCCAAACTGACCAGTAAAGATGCAATTGCCGGAAATCTTGCCGCGAGTTTTGCCGCCCGTCTTGAAAGAACCCAGGAAGCACTCGCTGAATTGAAAGTAAAAAAAGAGTACAAATTGATCTTTGATCTGCAGTCAGAGGCGTGCAAAAGAAACTTGCTTATCAAAACAGCCTCGGCAGATTTGCCACTGGGAGAAAATCGAAGTCTTAAAGTGCCAGAATTACTTATAGCTCCAGGCGATAGAATCGGTATTTGCGGCCCCAATGGTGGTGGCAAAAGCACCTTGATCAAATATCTGTTTGAATTTCTCGATATTCCGAAAGAACGTCTTATTTATCTGCCTCAGGAAATATCAATGGATCAGAGCCGCGCCATAATCGATGAAATAAGACGATTGCCACCTGAAAAACTCGGGGAAGTACTCTCCTTTGTAAGCTGTCTTGGGTCTGCACCGCCCCGTCTGCTTGAGACCGAATTGCCAAGTCCCGGGGAGGTTAGAAAACTGATGTTCGCACTTGGATTAACCAGGCGACCCTGGATAATCATCATGGATGAGCCGACCAACCATCTTGACCTGCCCGCCATCGAACTGCTGGAGAAGGCTTTGCAGGCTGTTTCCTGCGCTTTGATTCTGGTCAGCCACGACCGACGCTTTCTCGATGCACTCGTTGATCGTCGATTTATCTGCAAAGCTGATGGAGAGCTGAAAATAACCTGATTTTTTGCCACTGGAACTATATCATCAGAATTGCTACCATATCTCAAGCCCAAAAAACGGAGAGTTTATATGGTTGGTACCGAAAGTGTTGAACCTGTAAGAATCCTGGCTCCCTTGAGCGGCGTAATTTTACCTCTTGAAATGGTGCCTGACCCGGTTTTTGCCCAGAAATTGGCCGGCGATGGGGTTTCTATTGATCCTCTGGATAACCTTCTTACTGCCCCGGTAGATGGCGAAATAGTTCATCTGCATGGGGCGGGGCATGCCTTGACCATACGCGGTGCCGACGGGGTCGAAATCCTTATTCATATCGGTCTTGACACGGTCAAGCTCAAGGGCAAGGGTTTTGAAACCATGGTTAAGAGCGGTGATCAGGTTAAGGCCGGGCAACCCCTGATAAAATTCGATGTCGATTATGTTGCGACCAATGCAAGAAGCCTGCTGACTCAGGTTCTTGTTGCCAATCCTGAAGCCGTTGAGCGAATGATTTATGGTCATGGCACGGTTACTCAGGGAAAAGACCTGATTTTTTCTTATCGGGCCTCGCCAAAGCCTCAGCAGCAGCCCGATGAGCCTGTCGACACCAGGGTGATGTCTGAAGCGGTGGTGATCGTGAACCCTTCAGGAATACATGCCCGTCCGGCTTCTGTGCTCGCTGGACTGGCACGACAGTTCAAGGCTGAGCTGCTCCTGCAGAAAGGCAACCGGTCAGTAAATGCCCGTAGTGTTTCTGCGCTGATGGCTCTTGAAGTTGAAAAAGATGACAAGGTAATGCTGATCGCCAACGGTGAAGATGCCCAGGAGGCAATCGATTACATTCTGCCCCAGTTGCGTGAAGGGCTCGGAGAAAACCTGGCGGCCGCCCATGCCGAGCAGCAATCATTCAGCAAAGGCGAAGCATCCCGCGAGGGACAGCTTGCCGGTATCGGTGCCTCACGCGGAATAGCCATCGGCAAAGTTCTCAAGCTCAAAAGCGAAAAATATCAGATTCCAGAAAATGGGCAGGGAACGAAGTTTGAAATGGCAGAATTTTCAAATGCGGTTAAAAGAGCGACTTTGCAGCTTTCTTCGCTTTGCGATAAACTCAAAAAAGCAGGCAACCCTGATCGGGCAGCGATTTTTGCGGCCCATTCCGAACTTCTTGATGACCCTGAACTGATGCAGCTGGTGGATCGCGGTATTATTTCCGGCAAAAGTGCCGCATTCGCCTGGAACACTGCATTCACCACCCATGCCGCCAGGCTTGAAAGTTTGAATAATCAGCTTCTGGCAGCCCGTGCCAACGATCTCAAAGATCTGGGCTACCGGGTATTGCGGGTTCTGTTGTCTATTGAAGAGAAGAGCTTCAATCTTGGCGAAAAGCAGATTGTCATCGCCGAAGACCTGACTCCTTCGAGCATTGTAACCTTTGACAAGGATCTGGTGGTTGGCTGTTGCACGATTTCGGGTGGGGCTACCTCGCATGTGGCCATTCTTGCCCGCTCGATGGGTCTGCCCGCAATAGTTGGTCTCGACCCGGCGGCCCTTGAAATAGCCGATGGAACCCTGGTGGTTATCGACGGCAATCGCGGCATTCTGACCATCGAGCCTGACGACAACGAAGTTCGCACCGTAGAAGAAGAAATGCGAATTGAAGAGCAGGCGCGGGCCGAAGAAAAGACCCATGCTGCTGAAAACGCAGTCACTTCTGATGGTGTTGAAATGAGGGTGGTCGCCAATCTTGGTGACATCAATTCAGCGACTCAGGCAGTTGAGCTGGGGGCTGAGGGAGTTGGACTTCTTCGCTCCGAATTCCTTTTCATGAATCGCCCAGTCGCTCCTGATGAAGAAGAACAGTATGCCAGCTATCTGGCACTGGCCCAGAAAATGGGAAAAGATCGGCCGATTATCATCAGAACTCTCGATGTCGGCGGTGATAAGCCGCTTGCTTATCTGCCGATTCCCAAAGAAGAAAACCCGTTTCTCGGCGAAAGGGGCATTCGTGTTTGCCTCAACCGCCCTGAAATTCTGATTACCCAGCTGCGCGCAATTCTGCGTGCTGCTCAGGAATTCGATATTCGCGTCATGTTTCCCATGATTGCCGATATCGACGAATGGCGCCAGGCCCGTAAAATTCTTCATCAGACTGCCGCAAACCTCAAACTTCCAATGATTAAAGCTGGAATAATGGTCGAGGTGCCTTCTGCTGCAATGCTTGCTGAAACTTTTGCCGCCGAAGTGGATTTCTTTTCGATCGGAACCAACGATTTGAGCCAGTACGTTCTGGCCATGGATCGCGGACATCCCAAGCTTGCTGGTAAAATAGATGCTCTGCACCCATCTGTTTTGCGAATGATCGGGATTGTTTCAGAGTCGGCGAGGAAAAAGAAAATTGAAGTAGGCGTCTGCGGCGGACTTGCCAGTGATCTTGAAGGAATCGCGGCATTGATCGGTCTGGGTATCACCAAACTGAGTGTCGATATTCCGGTAATTGCAACGGTTAAAGCGCTGATTCGCCGACTTTCAGCAGAAAAATGCCGCACTCTGGTGCGAGAAGCGGTTCGAATGAGTGATGCCGCCGAAGTCAGAAGAGCATTCAAAAAACTGCTTGAAGATTCGCAGGGAGACAAAAAATGAAAAATCTGCTTAGAAGCCTGTTCATTACTCTGCAGAAAATTGGAAAATCCATGATGCTGCCGGTTGCCGGAATTCTTCTGGCAGTAGGCAGTTCAGAATTCAGCATAATTCCCGGGGTTGTTTCTAAAACTATGGCTCAGGCCGGTGGTTCAATATTTTCAAATCTGCCGGTTATCTGCGCGATCGGAGTCTGTCTAGGTCTGACAAGCAATGATGGTGTTGCCGGTCTGGCTGGTCTGGTGGGTTATGCGGTCATGGTCGCTACCATGAGCGTAATGGCCTCTTCATACGGATTCGAAACCCGTCCGGTTTTTGGCATGCAATCGATTGATACTGGAATACTTGGTGGTATTCTCATCGGCCTGGTGGCCGCATGGCTTTTCAACCGGTTTTACCGGGTTCAGTTGCCGCCATATCTTGGTTTTTTTTCAGGCAAACGCCTGGTGCCGATTCTCTCTTCGTTTGCCGCCATTTTTCTTGGTCTGGTTCTAAGCCTGATCTGGCCACCAATCGGTGCCCTGATTGGCAAGTTTTCCCGCTGGGCTGCTTCAGAAGACCCGGCCATGGCCTTTGCTCTTTACGGCCTGATTGAAAGGGCCTTGCTGCCTTTCGGATTACACCACATCTGGAATGCCCCATTCTTCTTTGAGGTTGGGGAGTTTACCATTGCTTCTGGCGAGATCATCAGAGGGGAACTGCATCGCTATGCGGCCGGTGACCCAACAGCAGGCAACATGGCGGGTGGATATCTTTTCAAGATGTTTGGTTTGCCCGCCGGTGCGATAGCCATCTGGTTGACCGCAAAACCTGAAAACCGGGCCAAGGTTGGGGGGATAATGGGCTCAGCGGCGTTGACTTCATTCCTGACAGGCATAACCGAACCAATAGAATTTTCTTTTCTGTTTCTGGCCCCATTCCTTTATAGCATTCATGCCGTTCTTGCCGGAGTTGCCTATTACCTCTGTATTGCCGTTGGTATAAAGCACGGCATGACCTTTTCACATGGTTTCATCGACTATGTTCTTCTTTATCCAAAATCTTTGAATGCCTCATGGTTGTTGTTGATCGGGCCCCTTTGGGCGATGATGTATTATCTGGTATTCAGATTTTTTATTTTAAAATTAGATTTGAAAACTCCGGGTCGCGAGCCGGAAACTGAAGCAGATGTAGCAAGCGCCGCCGAGAACGAATTTACCCGTCAGCTCGTTCTGGCCTTTGGTGGTAAGAGCAACATCGTCAGTCTCGATGCATGTATCACCAGATTGAGAATGGAGCTGAAAGATAATACAAAAGCGAACCCCGAACGTCTAAAACAGCTTGGGGCCGTTGGCATACTCGATGTCGGCACCGGGTTACAGGCAATTTTTGGTACCAGATCAGAAATTTTGCGAACCGAAATGGCTGAATATCTTGAAAAAGCTGGTGTGAAGCAGAACTTGAAGTTGCCGTCGTTTCTGCTCCCCCACCCAGAGCGATTGCCGGATTTGCAACTGCTCCCGCCGATCCGCAGGCAAGAGAAAAATGTGTTGCCTGGATCGAAGCGGTTGGAGGAAGCAAAAACATTGTGGATGCTTGTGCATGTGCTGAAACCCGCCTGCGCGTCAAATTGCTGAACCCTGAAGCTCTTGATCGTAAAAAACTTGAAGAAAGCGGGATCTGCGGGGTTATGCAATTCAGCGAAGGGATTGTACATCTGCTGACCGGCCCTGGCTCACAACAATACGAAATTGAGCTTAAAGCATTGATCTGTTCAGAGTCTTAAAAATTAAATTTTGGAGGGACAAAAATGAAGGTTGTCGCTTTTAACGGTAGTCCTAGAAAAGAAGGCAATACCGCAATTCTTTTGAATGAAGTTCTCGGTCAGCTCAGCAGTCAGGGAATCGAAACCGAGCTCTTGCAGCTAGGCGGGCAGGTGATCAGAGGTTGCATTGCCTGTGGGCGCTGCGCCGAATTGAAGAATAAGAAATGTGCTATCACCAATGACCCGATCAACGATTATATCGAGCTTTGTGCTAAGGCCGATGCGGTTCTGCTCGGCTCTCCAACCTATTTCGCCGATGTAACTGCTGAATTGAAAGCATTTATCGACCGTGTCGGAATGGTGGGAATGGTAAACGGGGCCATGTTTAAGCGCAAAGCCGGTGCAGCCGTGGTGGCCGTTCGCCGTGGTGGTTCAGTTCATGCTTTTGATACGATCAACCATTTCTTTCAGATCAGTCAGATGTTTACGATCGGGTCAAGCTACTGGAATATGGGTTACGGCCGCAATCCTGGCGAGGTTAAGCAGGATGAAGAAGGCCTTCAGACCATGCAGAATCTTGGCAAAAATATGGCATGGCTGCTGAAATGCATTGATGTTGCCAGGACGCAGATACCAGAACCCGAAACCCTCATGGTCAAAAGAACCAGTTTTATTCGCTGATTTAAACAAAATTTTAATTAAGGATTCGCCGATGCAATACCGTAGACTGGGAAAAACCGAAGAGCATGTTTCGATTCTGGGTTTTGGCTGCATGAGATTTCCGATAATCGATAACCAGACACACAATATTGACCGACCTCAAGCGTTAAAAATGATGCGTTTTGCCATTGACCAGGGAGTGAATTATATTGATACCGCTTATCCCTACCATGGCTATGGCTTCGATCGCGGTGGTGAAAGCGAACCGATGGTCGCCGAAGCCCTGCGTGACGGCTATAGAAATAAGGTAAAAATTGCAACCAAACTGCCCAGTTGGTTGATCAGCTGCCATGATGATTTCGACAAATATTTAAATGAACAGTTGAAACGCCTGGAAGCCGAACAAATAGATTTTTACCTGGTTCATGCTCTGAATAAGGCTTTCTGGGCCAATATGAAAAAACATGATCTTTTTTCTTTTCTTGATCGTGCCTTGAAAGACGGGCGCATCAAGCATGCTGGTTTCTCTTTTCACGATGATTACCCGACTTTTGTTGAGATTGTCGATGCCTACGACTGGTCATTCTGCCAGATCCAGTACAACTATATCGACACTGATTATCAGGCCGGCCAGAAAGGCCTAGAATACGCGGCGGCCAGAGATCTGGGTATTGTAATCATGGAACCGCTGCGTGGCGGGGCATTGACCCGGAATCTGCCCAATGAGGTTCTGCAGCAGTTTGAAAGCTTTGCTGAAAGCCGGACCCCGGCTGAATGGGCGCTGCGCTGGCTTTGGAACCATCAGCAGATTGGCGTGGTTTTGAGCGGCATGAGTGATCTTCAGCAGACCCGTGAAAATGTTGCTTCAGCAAATTCACTAAAACCAGAGCCCATGAGCGCAACAGAATTGAGAATTATCGAAAACGTTCAGAAAATTTATCGGGAAAAAATCAAGGTGCATTGCACCGCTTGCCGATATTGCATGCCTTGCCCGGTCGGCGTCGATATTCCCATGAATTTTCAAATGTTTAATAGTTTCTATCTTTTTGACAAAGCAGCCCAGGATTCGGTGCGATTTCAGTATGGAATGCTTGTCCCCGAGCCATATAGGGCCGGCAGATGTGTAAAATGCGGCAAGTGTGTTTCTCATTGCCCACAGAATATCGGTATTCCAGATGAGCTTGAAAAAGTTCACCAGCTGTTTTCTGGCGACTGAAACTATTTTTCGAATCTGATGAAATCGCTGGGGTCGCCGCCGCCATCGGTGACGACCACCATTTTTTCTTCTGAATCGAAGCAGATTCCTTCGGGTTTGCCGTTGAGGCGCCCTTTAATCTTTATTGAAGAAACTACTTCAAGCTCTTCAATATCTTTGTCTATCTGGGCTTTTAGCTCGACAATCCGCCCTGATTTTCCTGAAAGCAGCAATAAATGGCCATTTCGATGATCGATTGTGACGTCTGAAAGGTTGTCGAGCAGCTCGGAAATCTCATCGGGAATTTTGCACATGGTAATTTTATTCAGTTCCGGCAGGGAAAAAATGGCGAGGGCGGTCGGGTTTTCCTGATGAACCGCCAAAAGGTGCTCTTTTCCGTTCAGAATTATTGTTGTTATGCCTTCGTAGCCCTTATTCCTGGTGTTCCCGATCGATGCCAGACTGCCAAGCACTTCAGGGCGACTCAACTTCATGCCATCTTTCGATTGCTGCAGCTGGGTCTTTATTATTCGCCCCCCATCTTCAGAAAGCAGATAAACGGTTTTCTGGTCAACTGAAAGACAGATTCCTTCAAGTTCATCAAGAAAACTGAATTCACTGCTGCTTAAAAGCATCTTCGCTTCGAGCTTTTGATTGAGATGGTAAACACCCTCTTCGTCGTCAACAACTAGAAAACTGCCGTCGTTAAGAGATGTGATTGCACTGGCTTCCGGGATGTTAATGTTTTGGTTGAAAGTCTGAGCGGCAGCGGGAAAAACCCAGGCGCCACATGCCATAAAGGTGATTGCGGCCAGATTCAGCAGTTTTTTCATCGGTCGAGCCTCGATTCTTCTTTTATTCAGGCTAAATTATAACTGAAATTTTTGTTTAGTTGAACCCATTCCTCAGTAGAAATTTTCCCGAATAAAAGGGAAAATTTCCTTTATTTAATAAGGTATCCCCTCGAATGTCGGTCTAATAGACCTCATAAGGCCATCGTTCTTTTGGCATGAATAATGCTTTATAAAAAGCAGCGGTGGCGGCGCTTCTCTTGAAAAGTTTCTTACCCAACCCTTGCACGAGCTGTTCCATTAAACCCGGAACAGCTCTTTTTTTCGTTTCAGCCCCCGGCTTTTTTTACCTGATAGCCAAGTTTCTGCAGCTCAATAACCAGTTTATCGCGATGTTCTCCCTGAATCTCGATAATCCCGTCTTTAACCGCGCCTCCGGCACCACATTTTTTTTTGAGGTCAGCTGCGATTTTTTTCAATTCTTCTTCATCGCCGGGTATTCCGGTTATGAGCGTGACGCCGCTGCCCTTTCTACCTTTGGTTTCCCGACTTACCCTAACGATTCCATCTTTTTTGCCCGTATTGCCGCTTTTTTTGCGGCACAGGCAATCGGCCACCGGCTGGTTACAACCCGGGCACATTCTGCCAAATTCGCTCGAATAAACAAGACCGCCGCTGTTATTTTTCATTTGTTTCTTGACTCCCAGCCCGCAAACTCATCATTGCTTTCATTCCGGTAATGATTTTCCATCAGTTT
The DNA here is from genome assembly GCA_049325495.1 of Candidatus Rifleibacteriota bacterium. Taxonomy (GTDB): domain Bacteria; phylum Muiribacteriota; class Ozemobacteria; order Ozemobacterales; family Ozemobacteraceae; genus DYKG01. The sequence continues at coordinate 12,032 of JBMOKV010000331.1, forward strand.
CTGCAGGGCCTCTTTGGCACCCTGCAGGTCGGTGATGTTAAAGAAGCCAATTTCCACGGTCTGATCTCTATCATCAGAATCTTTGCTGATTCGCTGTGCAAAAATCAAATCTCCCGTAGCAGCCCGCTCGCGCCTGGTTAACTCGCTGATTTTTTCCGGAAGAAAGCTTTTAATTTCAAAACTTCGGCCACCGGTAATGATTATAACGCGCCGGTCAGTAACCGCATAAATTGTCTTGCGGTCGGCAAGATAGCTGAAAATTGGTGATGAAAGCATTGCTAACCCGATCAACAGAAAGGGAAGACCGAAAAGAGGAAACAACATGAAGGGGTCGAAGCCTTTGCTGAAATCGGGCAATTTGAAGCCCGCCGCACCGCATATCCAGAAAATGGAAAATGCGGTCCAGGGAATGGCAAAAAGGAAGATTGCTGCAGTTTCGGCCTTGAACAGCCGCGGAACCGGCATGCCCTTCCATTCTATCTGTTCGTCGCCAACCAGCTCTTTGCTCAATTTACTGTCGAGATCATAGGGAATCTGCTGATAAATCATCGTTTCAGCCTTCAATTTCAGATTGTCTGATTCTAGACGAATCGGGCTTTTTATGGCAAATTTCAGAAAGAATTCTACGACTTGTTTCCTCGATCTTCGACCAGCATGTAGATAGCCGGAATGGTCATGATCAAGGTTATGGACTGTTAAATTTCCTTTTCATTCGCGTTTCTTCTTCAGGCTTGTCGAAATCATGCCTCTGCCTTTTCTTCGACGGTCGCTGCCAGGTCTTTTTCGTCGCTGCCGGCAAAGAAACTTTCGGTTATTGCAAACAACACGGGCAGAACGAAGAGGGTTAGAAGTGTTGAGCTGACCAGCCCACCGTTAACCACAAGTGCCAGCGGTTTCTGGATGTCTGCACCGGAACCATCAGAAAGCAGCATTGGTACATGGCCGATAAAGGAGGTCAGAGTCGTCATCATTATGGCGCGATACCTGAGATCACACGCCTGTTTGATGGCATCATTCAGCGGTATGCCCTCTTCGAGAAGCTGGCGCAGAAATGATATCATCAATACCCCATTCTGGACCGCGACGCCGAGCAGAACGATAAAGGCAATCGCCGCCGAAACCGAGAAAGTCATTTTCCAAAGCCAAAGTGCAATTACTCCGCCAACGAGAGCGAACGGCAGAATTGCAATTACGAGCACCGCATCGCGAAGTTTGCCAAGTGCAATAACCAGAAGAATCATGATCATCAACAGCACGATCGGTACCACCAGACCCAGGCGTTGCATTGCCCGCTGCTGATTTTCGAACTGCCCGCCAAGTGAGAGAAAGTAACCGGTTGGCAGTTTCATTTCGAGCGGTGCGAGGCGTTCCTGCAGGTCGGCTATGAAACTGCCAAGATCGCGATTTCTGACGTTGGTTTCAACGACCAGGCTGCGAATGCCATTTTCGCGCTTGATTTCGATCGGTATTTCGACCGGCTTGAGTCTGGCAATCTGGCTCAAAGCGATCAATTGCCCCTCAGGTGTCCTGATTTTTAGGTTCATGATGCTGCTTTCGTTTTTTCGCAGGCTTTCCGGGTAACGTATCTGTAGTGCGAAGCGCCGCTGACCCTCGATGATGGTTGTGACAATGCGGCCGCCGACTGCCGTTTCGATCAGTTCGTTAACCTCTGATGAGTTAAGGCCATAACGTGAGGCACTGACCCGGTCAATTTCGAGGTCGAGCTGGTGCATGCCGGAAAGCTGGGCCGATTTGGTATCATCCGCGCCTGGAATACCTGCGAGAACCGCTGCAACTTCTCTGGCAATTTCGGCGAGTTTGTCAAGATCATCGCCAAAAACCTTAACCGCGACGTCACTTTTGATGCCCGAAATCAGCTCGTTAACACGCAGAGCAATCGGTTGCGAGAAGGAGTGCCGCAAACCCGGAACCTCAGCGAGAACAGTTTTGATGTTTTCGATGACTTCCTTTT
>JBMOKV010000332.1:0-1827 GCA_049325495.1 Candidatus Rifleibacteriota bacterium
GCTGTTTGCCCCGTGCTGCTGCGGCATAGATATCGAATGCAGCGCAAGAAAAGTTGATTTTCAGCCGATTCTGCGGCGTTTTTTTTCTGAAGAGGAAATTGCCAGCTGGCAGCTTCAGCCCGATCCTGTTTCCGCGTTTTTTCGCGGCTGGACAAGAAAGGAAGCTTTTCTGAAAGCAACCGGAGTTGGAATCAGCGGTCTGAGCAAAGTAAGAATTTCTTTTGATCCCGAGCTTACTGAACCGGTTATCTGGCTCGATGAATCTTTCGGCACAGCCGATCACTGGTTTTTTCAGGATTTTTTTATAGAACCTTCTTATCCCGTGAGCATTGTTTTACAGAACCAGAGGCTGCCGGTACATTTTCATTCTTTTTAAACTCGGCTCTGATCGACACGACCAAAAAAAACTCGAAAAAATTCCTGCCACGTGGTAACATTTTCCGCAAATTAATAAATACAAAGAATTGAAGTTTTTGCCTGAATGGCCTGAACTGCTGCTCAAAGGAGGCAATCAGACCGAACTGCCGGGCGAAGATCTTTGTTTTTTATTGGTTAACAAATCTAGATCCAACAGGAATAACAGATATGAAGCAGAAAAAACCGAATTTTGAACCACTTGCCATTGTCGGCATGAGCTGCCTTTTCCCAAAGGCGCAATCAGTTGAAGACTATTGGGGCATGGTAAAAGAAAAAATCGATGCAATATCTGAGGTTCCTAAGACCCACTGGCGTTCAGAAGATTTTTTCAACGCCGATAAAAAGGCTCCCGATCAGGTTTACACCAAAAACGGCGGTTTTCTTGATCCGGTAGATTTTAACCCCGGAGAATGGGGAATTGCCCCATCAGACCTCGATTCAATCGACACTTCTCAGCTGTTGAGCCTGGTCGTAGCCCATGGTGCCATGGCAGATGCGGGTTACGTTAACAATCGCGAATACAACCGCGACAATGTCAGCGTTATATTAGGCCTTACCGGCACTCTGGAGCTGGTTGTCCCACTGGGCGCCAGACTTGGGCACCCGATCTGGAAAAAGGCCATGCTGCATGCCGGTATTCCCGAAAAAGTCGCCAATGATGTCGTTGATACCATTGGCAAATCCTATGTTTCCTGGCAGGAAAACAGCTTCCCTGGTCTGCTGGGTAACGTGGCCGCCGGTCGTATCGCCAACCGCTTCGATCTTGGCGGAACCAACTGCGTGGTTGACGCTGCCTGTGGCAGCGCATTGAGCGCACTTAATCTGGCAGCCATGGAACTGTGGGCCGGCAAATGCGACATGGCCATTACCGGTGGCGTCGATACCTTCAACGACATTTTCATGTATATGTGTTTCTGCAAAACCCCTGCCCTGTCGCCCACCGGCCAGGCAAGGCCATTCAGTGAAGATAACGACGGCACCATCATCGGCGAAGGCATCGGCATGTATGTGCTGAAGCGCCTCTCAGATGCAGAAAAAGATGGCGACCGCATCTATGCAACCATCAACGCAGTCGGCAGTTCGAGCGACGGCAAGGGCAAGGCAATTTATGCTCCGAGCGCAAATGGCCAGGTAAAAGCCCTGCGCCGCGCCTATGAGCAGGCAGGCATTTCACCCCACCAGGTCTCTATGGTTGAAGCTCATGGAACCGGAACCGGAGCGGGTGATGAAGTCGAAGTCAACGCTCTTAAGGAAGTTTATGGCGTTTCTGACACCAATCGACCCTGGTGCGCCATTGGTTCGGTTAAATCGCAGATTGGCCACACCAAAGCCGCCGCAGGCTCAGCCGGCATGATCAAAGCCGCCATGGCCCTTTATCATAAGGTTATTCCGCCAACCATCAAGGTAAGT
>JBMOKV010000333.1:0-1814 GCA_049325495.1 Candidatus Rifleibacteriota bacterium
GAACTGTTTTTGGCACGCTCAACCAGATACTCGCAGTCAGAGCCTTTGCTCAGCTCCATGGCCCGTGCCAGCACCGACATGCGCTTTCTCAGGATCTTCATATTCTTGGAATAGACTGAAGATTTCATTTGCTCACCTGTCCTTATAGCTGATTAAAATTGAATTTTATATTATTATCGGCAGATTGCCGGGCAAACCAGCTATTTTTTTTCGAAAAGCCACCAGGTTGTGTTATCCCAGGTCGGTTCAACTCTCTTCCAGAGAAAACCGTAATCGACCAGCTTCACCCGATTTTCCGCCAGGTCGAAAAACTCACCTCCGAAATCGCGTTTGAACAGTCGCTCTGAGTGGCCACGGTATTTGATCTCGACCGGGTCGGGGTTAAAATACTCATTGATCAGAACATACCGCCGTGACAGATCGAACATTTTCTGATAAACCATGGGCAGATCGGCGGGCGGCAGATGAATCATGACGCCGCAGGTGAAAACCAGATCGAAGGTTTCAACCGGCTTAAAATCCTGGATAGTCGAGCAGATTGCATTCAAGCCGCCAATTGAAGCCATTTGATTGCAGGCTTTGCGATTCAACTCAACCCCGGTCAGGGAAAGCTGCGGCGCCAGCATGTGCAGCGCCGAAAGATTGTGCCCCTTATTTGCCCCCAGCTCGAGCACAGACTCGAGTCCCCGGCATTTTTCAATTATCTGTTTAAAAAAGCTGCAGCGATCTTCAGCCCTTATCGCATTTCGATCTGTGTAATCGTTGCCGAAATCACCTTCCCAGAAGCTGGTCTGTTCTGCTTTAGTCATTTTCTGCTCCTATATCATTTTCCAGGTGAGAATGTCGTCTTCTTCGATGTCGATAACCGCTTTGCGCCCGATCACCAGATCCATGTAACGGGTAGGAATACCAAAACCAGGCCGCTTTACCGCAATCATCTCTTCGGTTATCAAGGTGCCGGCAGGAATATTGCACGCGGCCACCAGACTGCGGCGCCCGATGCGATGCATTTCCGCCTCGGCTTCAGTGGCCCGCTTGATCGGGCTGCCGAGAATCTGTTCGGTCTGCCTGATCGCGCTCACCATTTCTTTCAATTCATGGGGTTCCAATGAAAATGGGTGATCTGGCCCTTTCTGGTTACGCGAAAGCGTATAGTGCTTTTCGATAAAACATGCCCCGCGGGCAACTGCGGCAACATCGGTTATGTGACCCATGGTGTGGTCTGAAAATCCAACAGGTATTTGAAATGCCTGTTTCATTGTATCCATCGCCCGCAGATTTACGTCTTCAAATTTCGGAGGATAAGCAATTGCACAATGCAGCAGCGCAACTTCACTGCTGCCGGCTTTTCTGATTACATCGAGAGCAACCTCGATATCTTCAAGGTTTGCCATGCCGGTCGACAAAATTATGGGTTTGCCAGTCTGCGAAATCTTTTTAAGCATCGGCAAGTGGGTTATTTCAAAGCTCGCGACCTTGTAAGCCTCAACCCCTACCTGTTCAAGCTCATCGACAGCTGCAAGATCAAAAGGGGTAGAAAGAAAAGTTATGCCCTTTTCCTTGCAGTATTTCATCAGGTCCGGAGTCCATTGCCGGGGAATTTCGAGCTTCTTGATGATATCGTAAAGAGTTTCGTTGTCTTCAGCCAGTTTCTTTTTTGTAAGATAGCTCGCCATCGGCGTTTTCTTGGAATAAATAGTGTCGGCAGAAAAAATCTGAAACTTTACCGCATCGGCACCGGCTTCGACCGCAACGTCAACCAGTTTCAAAGCCGTGTCAAAATCACGGTTGTGGTTGCTGCCGGCTTCGGCAAT
>JBMOKV010000334.1:0-13864 GCA_049325495.1 Candidatus Rifleibacteriota bacterium
GCAGCATTTGTGTTATTGAAAACCCTCCTTCAATTTCTATTGACAGTGTTACTGCTGTTCCGACTGTTGTTTACCTGAATCAAAAGAATCTGTCTGTCCAGGTCGTGGTTCGCAACAGTGGACAGGCAACAGCAGTTCTTGAAGCCGCCAGCCTGACCTTTGATATAGGATCATATCAGCAAAGCCTTGTTTCACCGGCCATGCCTTATGAGCTTGCCGGTGGCGGTTCGACGGTGACCCTGGTATTCGATATTTCGGTCAATACCAGTTCTGCATCTGGATTGAGCACTTTCAATGCCAATGTAAAATGGTATGACAAAAACTGGGCAGATAATCAGGGCTATGTTAATGGCTCTACACCCAATGACAGCTGGACGATCAATTCGGTTGGTATTATTTTGTCGTCGAACCTTACTTACAGCCCGACACAGGATGACTTCAACCGTAATCAGACAGTTTATATAAGATGTTACGGCCTGGCAGCCTTATCTTCATGGTATCGCGTAAGGCTTTACAATACTCAGATAGCACAGGCGGTTACTAGCCCTGGCGGTTGGATTATTCCGCCATCTCCCCAGCTTTCGGCCGACGGTGATGGTTATGTTGACCATCTGTATCCAATACCGGCAGCCGCTGTAATCGGAACCTGGAGCGTGGTCATCGATGATGGAACCAACACAGTTGCCGGTAACATGATGGGTCTGCAATATTTCCGGGTCCAAAACCCCGGCGATCTGGTGGCTTCTTTGACTATCAGCCCTGCGTCTGTTTTTGTCGGCGAAAACTTTACGGTGACTATGCTGGCATCGAATACGGTTTCGCAATCTTCGACCATCGATTACGCCTCGCCCTCGGAGCTGATCGATGCTTCAACTGAACCGAACTTTGACGGAAGCGCGACATTGATTTCAGGCCCCGACCCGGCAAGTATCACCGTAAAATCTCTCGATACCCAGACAATAAGTTATACTTATAGAGCCGACTCTGATACTGGGCTTGCGGGCGGTTACATGCTGACCGTTGCCCCAACATGGTATCTTGCCGGGTATGATCGAAATACTCTGGCAACCGTTTATTCTGGGAATGGGGTTTCAAACCCGATTACGATTTACAGCCGTAAATTGCTGCTCTCGCCCGACTCTCTTGACTTTTTAACCCTCGAATGCGGCGAAACATTCAAAGTCGACGCAACGGTGCAGAATATAGGAAATTACCAGCTTGACTATGTAAAATGGATAACCACCGATATGAACGGGCCGGCTGGTCTGAAAATCAGTAAGTCAAACCTGAGTATGAGCCCTGACCCGGTTAATGGGCTTGCCGGCCTATCAAACAAAGCTGCTTCGGCAACTCTTTTCGTGCCTTATAATAAAGAGGCGGGCAGTTACATTGCCACCATGTCGGTTTACAATGACCGCAATATGGATGACCTGCAGAGCATTGATGAGGCTTACGACCTTTTCAATGCCCGGGTTGTAGTTCCACCCTGCAAGAAGATTTTCGTTTCAGAGAGCGTCGTTGATCTTGGTGCCTGGCCAATCGGGCAGACCTCTTTGGGCCAGCCGGTAAACTATTTCAGCGGTGGTAACATTGCCCTTGATGACGTCAAATTCATGCAGATTGTTGGCACCAATACGCCCGATTTCAATATTACATTGACACCAGACAATCCAGGCCCGATGGGGATTACTGACTCAGGAATCGCCAGTGCGGTTGCCGTAGCGGTTGATACCGCCGGATTCTATATCGCCACCTGGACAATCTGGAATGATGCGGCCAATCCAGGGGTTGTCGATGCGGGAGAGGCCAGTGACACCTTTCAGGTGCATGTTCTGGTGGGAATAATGAATTTTGTTCTTGCACCGGCAACTCTGAATGCAGGCACGGTGGAACCATCTGCCCTTGAAATCTGCACCGGCCTTACTTTGACTAACGACGTGGCCGGCTTGCCATTGACCAAACTGAAGCTCGATGTTTTTGAGCTTTCAGACGGTGCTGGGCATGTTATCGCAACTGACAGCATTGCGATTTATCAGGTCGATAACCCAATTCCCGCAAAAGTCAACGCTGGTCAGGCCATACCCATAGATCTGGCTTTGTTTGTTCCTGCCGGAACTTTTGCGGGCACCTATTCTGGAACACAGTATGTCTATCACGACGACAACCTTAACGGCCAATGGGATGCCGGCGAATTCAGAGCTTCATTTATTCTTCAGTGCACGGTGCCACTGGTGCCCAAGGTTCAGGTAATGGTTGGAACGGTGGGCTTGGGCGGTATCGCGCCAAATACCTCGAAGATAGTAAGTTTTCCGTGTCGAAATACAGGTAACGTAGATTTGACCGGTCTGATGTGGGAAAAGGTTAAGCTGGTTTCAGGCGCCAATGAGATACCTGCGGTCAACGCCAGTTTCCCGCCTTCAGAAATGTTTTCAGTTCCGATTGGCCAGTTTTTTACCCGGGAAATCGAAATCACGGTCCCCCCCGGGCAGCCCTTTGGTGTTTATAACAGTATTGCGCCGCAATTCTGGATATTTGCCGACATGCCGCCAACGGTTGATGGCGTCAGAACAGCAGGCGAGGCATCGTGCAGCTTTCAGGTAACCTGTGAGGTCGGTGATCTTCTTGTTGATATCGTTGAAGCGAATCTTGCCGTAACCGGAGGTCCTAACAGTGTTTCAACTTCGGCGGCTTTCAATGCCCAGAATATCGGTTCACTGGCATTGGTAAACCTGAAGGCGACCGGCTCAGTTCTCGTTCCTTCGGTTGCTGGACCAATCAATATTGAAGCTTCTCAGAATTCGTTTACGCCGTCTTCGCTTGGCGGGGCAAATGCCGGTCAGAGCCGCAGCAGTGCCTGGTCGGTCAATATCCCGGCCAATGCTTCGGCAGGGGCCTACATCGGAACAGTAACAGTTTATGAAGACTCCAACTACAACAATGCCCAGGATGCAGGGGAAGCCTTTGCGCAAGTGCCGGTTCAATTGAACGTTCTGAGCCAGCCGGCAATAGATGTTAACCTGACACAGCTAGACCTTGGCTATGTGGGAAAAAATAACTCCAAGTCAGGGCAAATTATAATTACCAACGCCGGTAATGCAATTGTAAATTCCCTTTATTTCTCAAAAGCTCCGTTGATCTTTGGAGCAAACAGCATTCCGGTTGGCAGTATCACCTTTGAAACTTTGCCAGCCATGCCATTGTCTCTCGATGTCGGTGACTCGGTTACTGCAACAGTAACTGTGACAATTGGTGCGGTTCAGGGTGCTTTTACCTATTCAGGTATCCAAAGAATGTTTGAAGACGCTGACCTTGACTCAACCTGGGATGCCACTGAGGTCTCAGATACCTTCGAGCTGGTTATCAGTATTGGGGATAAGTTAATTTATGAAACCAATGCCACAAATCCCACAGTTGCCTTTGGTAATCGCAATGTTAGTGCCACTTACAACCAGGCTGTAACCGTTTATGCCGGCTCTGCCGTGCCGTTGAACCGGGTAAAATGGAAAGTTCTCGGGGCTTTTGAGGGCATCGACTATACTTTTCCGGTTGCCAGCCTGACTTTTACCCCTGCAACGGCCCAATTCATCGATGGTTTGAATAATAGAGTTTTTCAGGCGGTTGCAGAGGTTGGCTTTGTTTCAGCAGGCTTATATGTTGCAACTGCCTCTTTCTACGATGATGACGACAATGATGGGGTAATTGATGCAGCTGAAGCTTCCTGTTCATTTAATCTGTCTTTGACCGTTAACCCAGTATATGCTCTTGACCTGGTTCCGACTGTGGTTGATTTTGGCCAGGTTGCTCAGGGAGATGCGGTTAACAAGGAAATCATGTTCAGGAATAGCGGCAACATTCAATTGAGCAATTTCAGCTGGACCTTTTCAGCGCTGGACAAGGCTCCAGATCAAATTTTGCCGGCAAATTTGACCTATTCGCTAACCTTTACACCAGATCCTGTTTTGATGGGTGAATATGCCACCTCAACCGTTACCCTCTCGGTTGATGCGGCTCAACCTCTTGGCGTTTATGGCCCATCTGGTCCACAGACGATTCAGACCACCGATGGCACTGCTCCCACAGACTGGGCAAACTTTACCTGTGAAGTTGTAACCACCGGTGCTCCGACTTTCCAGCTTGCCTCTGGCAGCCTTTCTCAGGATATTGCCACCCTGTCTTTTTCGGCCACTGCACCTGACAACCGCTACTACATGTCTGCCTGGATCTGCCCAGGAACCGGTTCGGCCAACATTTCCTTTGTTACCTACAACGAGTTTGGCGAAGCGGTTGGTACCGTATCGGCGCAGATTGATTCAACTGGAAATCTCACCAGTAGTGGTGCGCCAATGGCGGTTGCAGACTCGGGTATTCTCGACAAAGTTCCCTATGAGCACCCTGACCACCCGGGTGAAGACTTCTATTATTATCGAGTTTTTGTGGCGTTTGATTACACCTACAGCCAGGTTACTGCCAGCAATACCAGAATTATTCTTGGTAATACCAGCAATCCCGATGCTCCAAAAAATCGGGTCTGGTTTGATGGTGTCCAGTTGGAGCGAAGACGCGATGTGAATCAGACGAAACCAAGTGCATTTCATTCGATCAGAACCATTTATTCGCCAACGCCGAAACAGACGATAACCGGAGAGGATCGCTACAATGAATGGTAAAATTAATTCAAATAAAAATTTGATTGTTCTGCTGGCAACGTTTCTTGTTGTTTTTTTCATGGTAGATGGGGCTATTGCCAAGAAGAAACCGCCTAAGGTTAAAAAGCCAAAACCTTCCGAGCTTGAGAAGAATCAGGTGTATCAGGATATTCCGCTTAAAACGTTTTCGGCCATTGCGCCGGATAATGCCTATATTCTTTCAGGTTGGATCTGCCCTGGCAGTGGCAGCGCAAGACTTGCGCTGGTTACCTACAAGGGTGGCGGCAAAATTGAGGATTCGGCAGGGGTTGAAATCGCTTCGACCAGCGATTTAACCCTGCTGGGATTTGCCAACGATGTGGGCATTGCCAATGCAAGAGGGTTCAATCATCCCGGTTACCCTGGTGCCGGTTTTCGTTATTTCAGGGTGTTTGCCCGGTTCAATTTCACTTCCGTTCCATCTATCAAAGCTGCTAGAATAATACTGCAGAACACCAGCAATGAAACTGCTTCATGTTCCGTGTGGTTTGATGGTATAAAATTAGAGAAAGCTCTGAAACCCGATCAGGAATATCCGACCAGTTACCATTCAATTGGTAATCTGTTGTCATCAGAATTCGTTGACACTCTTGAAGGAGGTCCGCAGTATTATGAATGGTGAACTGCATTTAAACAACAGAAAAGGTGCTTTGATGCTTATGCTTCTGGTAGTGATTGTTATCGGCGGCATTGTTGCTCTGCGTATGCTTCCACAGGAAGACGTAATTGCCAAGCGCGAAAAAGAAGAAAACCTACACAAGAATCTGAGCCAGATACGTGAAGCATTTGACCTTAAATGGCAGGCCGACGAAAACTGGACTCCTGATTTGACCAACAAAGCAGGAATCCGAGCTGCATTGCAGACTCTTGCCAATGAAGGATTCCTGCGGGAAGAGGATATCCTTGATCCGACAGTTCCAACTTATCTTTGGGACACCTCTGACATCTATTACTGGAAAGCTTCAACCAATATTGCTTCAAATGCCAGTTTTGAACTTGAAGATCCGTCAGACCCAACTTTGATTGCTTCGTGGACCAAGGCTCCGGATACCGAAGCAGCAACGGTAACACAATATCTTGATGACAATATTCTTGATGATTACCCGCATCAGAACAAGCTTGGAGCCCCGCTTCAGGGCGGTGGAACCTCGCTGATGATTGTTAAATGAATATTTAAAACAGCCTTTTTACGGCTTCTGCATGCTTTCGAATATTTTGCCGGCCCAATCGCGGGCAATCTTGCTGCCTTCATTCCCCCAGAAATGTACGCCATCGCCGCCGTTATCGGGGTAGTGAGTGTGGGGGCGAGAATCAATGAAACTGCCGTATTTTTCGGCTTCGGCTTTCAGATTTTCATACAACCTGTTCTGTTTCTCAGTGGGCTTTTTATCGGCCCGACCGTTTGGGGGGCCGACCCAGACGATCTGGCAACCTGCTTTTTTGGCAATATCGCAGACCGATTTTACCTGCGATCTGATTGCTTCCGGTGAAGCGCCAATCATGTTCGCGCCAAGGGAAAAAACGATTATTCCAGGTTTGAAGTCTTTGATAAGTTTGTTTAGATTCGGGGTTGAGCGAGGAGTTCGCCAGTCGGCCGGCTGATCGATGCGGCTCTGCTCGTCTTTGGCAAAATACCCTGATTTCCCAACAGTTTCATTGAGATACCATGATGGTGATGAGCCTGAAACCCCAACGGTCGTGATCGCCGCGCCGGTGCTGCGCATAAGATCATCCATGGCTTTACCGTAAATTCCACAGGTGTGAGAATCGCCGATATGCAGAACTCTGCTTTCGGGGGTAATCAGTGGCCCGCCGGACCTGCTGGAATTTTCATTGCCGGTAACTGAAGCGGAAGGAGCTGGGTTAGTCTCTGAGCTGCTCATTGTTTCATCGGTTTCTGAGGTGTTTGGGGTGTCGCTTACTATCTGCCTGTCGGCTTTTTCAGATTTTGCCGGCGCAAGTCTGAGATTCCAGCCGACCAGAATAAGATCGGGATTTTTTAGAAGAGACGGGTAGCGGTCAAGGTTCCATGAGACCAGGTCACGCCATCGACCGGCATCGCCAAGAAATTTTCGTGCAATGCCTGAAAGGGTGTTGCCTTTGACCACCAGGTAGTCGCCGGATGAGGATGAAGAACCTTCATTCTCATTGGATGAGTCGGTTATAAGGTCAGATATTTCATCTGAAATATCATCGATTTCTTCAATCAACGAATCGGTACCATCTATAGAAAATTTGATTTCGACTTCTTCTTCGGTAAAGGGGTTTTGGGCAAACCCCGGATCAGAAGAAACTATTGATGCCATTAAAATCAGCGGAATCATCTTTCGAGCTTTCATTTTCCCTCCTGTACGCCATGGCGGGTAATCAAACCACATTTATAATACCAGAAAACCGGAAAAAGGTTTTAATTTGTTGATTGTATTAAATCCTGAGGTCTTCTATAATTTTATCAGGATGATTACTTTAAGAGGAGACAGGAAGATGCCGGAAAACAGCAATCGCGAACGCGATCTTGTTCTTTCACCCAATGAGTATTGTTTTATTTCAGATCAGACCAAGGGCCACATCGTGGTTTACGTGGGACCATACAAAACCAGCCTTGCTAACACTGACCAGCCTGTGGTTTTCAATGACCACAACAAGCGCTTTGAAAGAGTGACGCTTGAACAGGCGATTTCAATTTTTGCGACTGCCCCTGAGGGCTGGTACCTGGTAATGAAAAATCCGGCAAAAGATTCGGTGCAGCCACCGCACTTTGGCTCAAACAGCCTGCCTGAACTCAAGATTGGGCACAAGGTAAACATGCCAGGTCCGGTGAACTTTGCCTTATGGCCTGGCCAGATGGTTCGCATCATTCAGGGCCACTATCTGCATTTAAATCAATATTTGATTGTCAGGGTTTATGATGAAGATGCGGCCAGAGAAAACTGGAAAAAAGCTGTGGTTAAGCCTCAGTCGGGCAATGTTGACGAATCAGCGAAGCTTGGTGAAGGTGTCCCCGATCTTACCATGGGTAAGCAGCTGATCATCAAAGGTACTGAAGTTTCTTTCTATATACCACCAACCGGGGTTGAAGTGGTTCGAGATGCAGATGGAAACTATTTACGCACCGCAGTGACCCTTGAGCGCCTCGAATATTGTATTTTGTTGGATGAAGATGGAAACAAACGCTTTATTCAGGGGCCGGCGGTGGTTTTCCCAAGCCCCACCGAAACCTTTGTTAGAAAGAACAATACATACAAGTTCAAAGCCATCGAACTCAACGAAATCAGCGGCCTTTACATAAAGGTCATTGCCCCTTATACCGAAAAAGGTGTGGAGCATAAAGTGGGCGAAGAGCTTTTCATCACCGGAAAAGATCAGATGATTTATTTTCCGCGCCCTGAACATGCAATCATAAAGTATGGCGACCGGGAACTTCATTATGCAGTTGCCATTCCCGCCGGGGAAGGCAGATATGTTCTGAATCGCCTGAGCGGAAAAATTTCGCTGGTTAAAGGGCCTTCGATGTTTCTCGCTGACCCAAGGGTGGAAGTAATTGTTCGGCGCTTTCTTGAAGCCAAGCAGGTTCAACTTCTTTACCCGGGAAATCAGGAAGCGCTTGATTATAATATGCGTTTGAAAAATCTTGCCAAATCAAAGGGCAAGGAAGAGTTTCTCACGGAAACAGAGCTGAAGGAAAGGCTGGGGGCTGCTGTTGCGCCTGCTCCAGCTCCGGTGCATGTCAGTGAAGGATTTGCCGGGGATGATTTTAAGAGAGGCTCAAGTTTCAGTCAGCCGCGCACCATTACCCTTGACACAAAATATGAGGGTGCGGTTGCTGTGGATGTCTGGACCGGTTATGCGATTCTCGTTGTAGGAAGAACCGGGGATCGACATGTTGTTACAGGTCCACAGACCGTTCTGCTGGAATATGATCAAACCCTTGAAGCAATGGAATTGTCGACCGGTACGCCGAAGACCGATGCCAAAACCATTAAAACTGCCTTTTTGCGCTGCATGCACAACAAGGTTTCTGACCTGATAGAAGCTGAAACCAGTGATTTATGCAGAGTTTTTCTCCGCCTTTCTTATCGCGTGAACTTCGAGGAAGAGCCGGAAAAATGGTTCAATGTCGAAAACTATGTAAAATTTCTTACCGACCATATGCGATCAATGATTCGTGGAGCAATCAAGCAGCATAAGGTTGAAGATTTTTACGCAGATGCCATAAAAATCGTTCGCGACAGTGTACTTGGCGCCGGAAATGCTGATGGAAAGCGGCCTGGTCGAAAGTTTTCAGAAAACGGAATGCGCATTTATGATCTCGAACTTCTTGATGTGAAGATTGGTGATGAAACAATCGAAAACCTTCTTGTACATGCTCAGCATTCAGTGGTTAAACAGAATCTTGCGGTTTCGTCAGAAAAGCGCAATCTGGAATATGTTGAGCAGAGCGAGCAGATCAAGCAGAAGATTTCAACCATGAAATCCAGCACCGCAAAACAGGAAATGGAGTTGCAGATCGAGGAAACCAAGGCGGCTCTGTTGTTGAGTCTTGAAAAGCTTGAAGCCGAAATCCAGTCTCAGCAGAAGACCCTTCAGTCACGCCTGACCAACCAGGCGACTCTGGCGCAGATCGATGAAAAAGAGCTGGCCCGTAAGCGGGAAGCCGCGGGTTTTGAAGCGGAAGTGGCGCAGAAGCGGCTTGAGCTTAAGCTCGAAGAGCTCAAAGCCGAAGTGGCAGGAGTTGTTGACCGGGCCAAAGCGGTTTCGCCAGAGTTGGTTGCTGCTCTGCAATCCTTTAGTGACAAAGCCCTTGCTGAAAAAATGGCTGAAAGCATGGCACCTCTTGCAATTCTGGGTGGAAAAAGCATTTCTGAAGTTTTTGCCCAGCTGCTCAAGGGTACCAACATCGAGGATGTGCTGAAAAAGAAGCTTGTTCCACCAGCCAAAAATTAAAAGTAAATGAACGTTTGAAAAGTTAAGAAGAGGCCTGTTAAACAGGCCTCTTCTTTTATCTGCCACTACCATCAGGCCTTTAAAAAGAATTTTGGATCATTTTAAACGGTTTTTTTGCCATGCGCACAATGGCAATGAGCCGCTTTAAGAGTTTGAAGTGAGTATTCGGCGACGGTTTCAAGGGCTTTTGGAAAAGGCTAAAACAAAAAAACCGCTGAATCAGCGGTTTTTTTTGTTCCGGTGGAGCTGATCGGGATCGAACCGACGACCTTTTGAATGCCATTCAAACGCGCTCCCAACTGCGCCACAGCCCCATTTGGTAATATTCAGTTTACCATAGCTCTAATCACAAGTCAACAATTTAATCAATTTTTGTTTCGCGAAGCATTTTTGCTGCATCTTCTGGCGGGGTGGGGTTGATGTAGAACCCGGAGCCCCATTCAAACCCCGCGATTTTTGTCAGCTTGGGGATAATTTCGATATGCCAGTGATAGAAATCCTTATAAGAATCTGAGCATGGCGAAGTATGAATGACAAAGTTGAAGGGCTGACCCGGCAGCAAAGACTGCATTTTAATCAGGGCGGTCTGTAATGCCTTGGCGAGACTTCCAACCATGTGGTTTTCAATCAGTTCAAACGAAGAGGTATGGTGCTTGGGAGTTATTTCCATTTCAAAGGGAAATCGGGCGGCGAAGGGGCAGAACACAATAAACTGGTCGTCTTCATAAACCACCCTCGAAGCTTCTTTGGTTTCCTGCTTGATTATGTCGCAGAAAAGGCAGCGATCATGATAATGGTAATACTCGCGGGCTCCTTCCAGCTCTTCTTCAATGCGTTTGGGTATGATAGGGGTCGCGACAATATGCGAATGGGAGTGGGAAAAGCTTGAAACCCCTTTGCCACTGTTTTTTACGATCATGAAATGCTTGAATCTCGGGTTTTTTTTAATCTCTAGCAAGCGCTGCTTGTAAGCCCAGATAACTTCTCTTACCTGTTCGAGATTCGCATTCTGCAGGCCAATGTTGTGGCTGGGTGTTTCTACAACAACTTCATGCACGCCGATGGAGTTCATGGCGTCAAACATTCCGATGCCCTCACGGCCTGAATCTCCCTCGGGTGCGAGAATGGGCGAGCGGTCAGGTACGATTCTTACCCACCAGCCTTTTGAGTTGGCAGCTGTGCCGGAGGTTCTGAATGCCAGGGTTTCGCCCGGCGTCAGATGCTCATTCCCTTCACAGAAAGGGCAGGTTTTAGGATCATCGGGGGCTTCTTCAATTTTTTGAAAATCAGAGGGGCGTTTGCCTCTCTCTGGTGAAATGATTACCCATTGTTTCAAGACCGGATCTTTTCTAAGTTGCGGCACTGATAGAACTCCTGACTATTCTGGACCGTTTTTCAAAAGGAACTTCGTTGCATTTTCCGGGGGAACGGGGTTGATATAGAATCCTGAACCCCACTCAAAACCAGCAACCTTGGTTAGTCGCGGCATAATTTCGATGTGCCAGTGAAAGTAGTCAGAGCACAGTTCGCCGCAGGGTGATGTGTGGATAACGTAATTGAATGGAGGATTATTGAGGGTTTTAACCAGCCTTCCAAGCGTTCCATGCATAATGTCAGCCAGAGCTTCGGCTTCATTATTATCGATATCTCCGAAAGAATCTTTGTGTTCCTTGGGCGCAATCCAGGTTTCGAAAGGAAAGCGTGAGGCGAAGGGGGCAAAAGCTACGAACTGCTCGTTTTCGTGAATGATGCGCTCGCCTGAACTAAGCTCCTGGCGTATTATGTCGCAGAAAACGCAGCGCTCTTTGTAGTAATAATAGCGCTTTGCGCCTTCTACCTCTTCCATGGCTCTTTTAGGGATAATTGGAGTGGCGATGAGCTGAGAATGAGGGTGATCAAGGCTGGCGCCAGCTGCCGGGCCATGGTTCTTGAAAATCAAAATGTAACGGAAGCGCCGGTCTCTTTTCAAATCACGGTAACGATCTGCATAAGTGCGGATGATTCGGGAAATCTGGTCGCGACTGTAGTTGTGAAAACCGTCTTCGTGGCCGGGAGACTCAATGATGACTTCATGGGCGCCAATGCCGTTCATCATGTCATAGACCCCGATTCCGGTTCGGTCCAGATCCCCCTCGATCTGCAAGGCGGGGAAGCGATTGGTGATGACTCTGACTTCCCAGCCTGGTTGATTCGGCAAGGTTTCCGGGCTGCGGTAAGACATGACTTCATTTGGTGTCATGGATTCATTCCCAGTGCAGAACGGGCATTTGTTGCTTTGTCTTGGCGGGTTATCAACCTTGAAGTCGCCGGGTTTTTTGGCTTCTTCATGTAAAATTATAACCCAGCGTTTGGTGACCGGATCTTTTCTCAACTGTGGCATTTGCGAGTTTCCCTTCCCGGGGCTTTGTCTCATTTTTTCGTATTATACATCATGATTGCAGGCCGTTCAAATGGTTTAATTTTTGTGGTACAAACTAACGGTGCCTAATCTTTGCACGAGGTTCAAAATTTACCGCAGATTATGGATCTGATGCACCAAAGTCTGCTTGAAAGCAGGAAAAATGGCCTGAAACAAAATGTAGTTGACAACAAACTTAAGCTTGGTTAATCTATTACGAAATGGCAATGGTGTACTCTTTGGAATACAAAGTGACTTTAATGTAGAGGTATAACCGTGGGACGAAAGAGAACTTGCGAACTTCCTTTCTGTAAAGGAGTTGTTGAGGGCACCCGGAACAAGCGGCGATGCGATAAGGATAGAAATATTCATCTGCATCAGGTGATTTCCAAGAATGTTCGGAAAATCATGAAATATATTGAGTCAAAAGAAGATTTGACTGCCAACGATGTTAATCGCGACCTTTTTAAGAGCAAGCTTGATAAAAATGAAAAGGGCTCGATGTATCGTCTTTTCCAGGCAATGGTCCGCGAGGGTTATCTGCTGGAAAAAGGTAAAAGAGGCGGATTGAAGGTTTACTCATTTTCAGGCAGTCATTCTGTTGATGATGAGATGGCAGAAGAAACCATGACTGCCCCGCAAGAACCCCAGCAGATTCCTGCCGCACCCAAAACAAGACAGCTCAGTCCAGAAGAAATTCTGCTTGGAAAACTCAGAGAATTTGTTCACCAGAGAAGCGGGCAGTGGAACCATGAAGACTGGCTCTGGCTGATCAACCGACAGGATATTCGGGAATATGGGCTGTCAGAAGCTGATATTGGCAGAATCCTTGAAGAAGAAAAAACCCGCTACTGGGTTCAGCGCAATAACTACTAAGAACGAAATTTTTTAACAGAAAAGCCGGCTTGAAGCCGGCTTTTTTGTTGTACAGAAAAAGATTGGCAAAAAATAAAACGGCTGTTTAAGCCGCTTTATTCTTAAAATTCTTAACCCTGCAGGTGAAGAGAATTATTCTTCATCCTCATCTTCATAGTCATCTTCTTCTTCTTCTTCTTCGTCGAAGTCGTCAAAGTCTTCAAAATCTCCTTCTTCATCTTCTTCGAGGTCTTCTTCTTCAACTTCTTCTTCAGCGTCTTCTTCTACGAAATCGTCTTCGTCATCTTCGAATTCTTCGTCTTCTTCGTCGTCGTCAAATTCTTCATCATCAAGATCTTCGTCTTCTTCAAAGTCTTCATCAAGATCTTCTTCGTCGTCGAGATCTTCTTCATCTTCTATATAATCATCGTCGTCGAAATCGTCGAAATCTTCTTCGTCGTCAAGGTCTTCTTCGTCCTCATCGTCAAGGTCATCCCAGTCAGTCTGGGCTGCGAAAATTCTGATTTCTTCCTGTTCAAACATCTGTGGCATGACGATAACCCCTTTCTGTCTTTAAGCGCTTGAGTGATAATCTTAATTTAGATTCGAATGCAATATAGGCATAGTTGCAAATGCCTGTCAACAAAAAAAGAAAAAAAAGGCAAAGAAATGTCAAAGCTTGAACTGGCGAAATCTGAAAAAACCTTTCTGTTAAAGAGTTGTACGTTTTTCCATTCGCATAAGGGTACCTAAATTCCTTGACTAAAAACAGCTGTTGGGATATACTGAACGTTCCATCTCATGTTCTAAGGTGTTGAAAAGGAGTCTGGATAATGTTTCAGAGTCTTTCTGAAAAGCTTTCTGCAGTTTTCGACAAGTTGCGAAAATCTGGCAAGCTTACGGAAAAAGATATTGATGCTGCGCTTAACGAAGTTAAAATGGCACTGCTCGAGGCAGATGTCAACTTCAAGGTTGTCAAAAA
>JBMOKV010000335.1:0-13823 GCA_049325495.1 Candidatus Rifleibacteriota bacterium
AGTATTTTCCCATTAAAAGAACGGTTCTGAAAGTTAAGGAAATTGATAACGCGCCGAACGGAAAAACCGTTCTGAACAAAGGTGAACTTGTAGTTGTGGCCGATGACGGCAGCGATTTTGCCGATTCAGTATGTCAGCAGTTCGAAGCTCGCGGGCTCAAGACCCAGAAGCTGAGTTTGAAAGACATTGCCACCGGCAGATTCGATCAGAACCTCAAAGGCCTGGTTATCATGGCACCGCAGCCCGAAAGAGGCTCGCAAACGCTCTGGAGCATGGAATCAGAAGAATATCTCAAAGACGTTTTCATGGCCACCCAGAAGGCCGGCATGGTCATTCATGCCCGCAAAACCGGTCTGATCGCAACCGTCACCCGAATGGACGGCGCTTTTGCTCTGGCTAACCTCACCAAGACGGTTGACCCGGTTCAGGGCGGTCTCGCCGGTCTTACCAAGACCATTTCTCATGAATGGCCTGAAGTTACGGCCCGTGCCATCGATCTTGATTACCGGTTCAAAGACACTGCGGCAGCAGAAAAGCTCGTAGATGAGCTGATGGTCGCCGGCCCCCTCGAAACTGGTCTGACCCGCTCCGGCAGAGTCACTCTGGTTGAAGAAACCATTGACCTCGCTGAAAACACCGGTGCTCCGACCTGCTTTGCCCGCAATGAAGTTATCGTGGTCACCGGCGGTGCCCGTGGCGTAACTGCTGCAACCGCCATTGCCATGGCCGAAAAATATCACTGCCGCTTCGCTCTTATCGGGCGCTCAGCCGCTCCTGAAAACGAACCGGCATGGCTCAGCCCGCTGCGTGCCGACGCCGAAATCAAGAATGCAATTCTCAAGAACTCCGGCAAAAAGCTGACTCCGAAAGAGCTTGAAGCCGAATTCAAATCAAGAATGGCCAACCGCGAGATTCTCGAAAACATGGCGCAGCTTTCAGCTGCTGCTGATGCGGTAAAATACTATTCTGCCGATATCCGCGACCAGAAAGAAATTGAAACGGTCTTTGGAAATATTCGCAGCGAACTTGGCCCGATAGCCGGTCTGGTTCATGGCGCCGGGGTTCTGCGTGATCGCAAGATTGAAGACAAAACCCGCGACCAGCTTGATGACGTTATCAATACCAAGATCACCGGCCTGCGCGCTGCCCTGAATGCCACCCAGAAAGACAACCTGAAAGCCATCGTGCTTTTCTCTTCATTCTCAGGCCGTTCCGGACGCACCGGACAGGTCGATTATGCCATGGCCAACGAAGCCCTCAACAAAATCGCTCATAAAATGAGAATTTTGCGCCCCGACTGCCGCACCATGTCCTTCAACTGGGGCCCGTGGGATGGCGGTATGGTTACACCCGGTCTGCGCAATCTTTTCCTGGCTGAAGGCATCGGCCTGATTCCTCTTAAATCAGGGGCAAGACAGCCGGTTATCGAGCTTTCACACCAGGACGAAAATGCGGTTGAAATCGGAATAATGGGGCTTATCGCCGGTAAAGACAAGCCTGAACAGGGCAACACCGAAAACAGCGGAGGCAATGATACCGGAAAAAAGTTGGTCAAGGCGTTTGATTACGAGCTCAAGCTCGATTCCAACGCCTGGATGAAGGATCACGTAATGAATGGCGATGCGGTTCTGCCCATGGCGGTTACCGCAGAGATGCTCATCCACACCGCGATCATGCAGAATCCCGGCCTCGATTTCATCGGATATGATGAAATGCGGGTGCTCAAAGGGGTGGTGCTGCAGAATCGTCACAAAAAGATCGAATTTTTCTGCAGCAAGCCGGTCAAGAGCGGCAATCATTTTGTCGTGACCTCAGAAATCAGATCTGATCACAATGGTCGCCAGATTGTCAATGCCAGAGCCAACGTTCTTCTGGGTGAAACATCCTCGATCAAGGCACCGGCACCGCTTTCAGCTGATTATCATCTGGTTTATCCTCATTCGATCAATGAAGCTTATCAGAACCACCTTTTCCACGGAGAGTTCCTGAAGGCTATCGAAACGGTTGAAGGCTGGTCTGACCAGGGAATTTCGGCGGTCTCAAAAGCTTCTCTGCCGCCAGAAAACTGGTCGGGCGACACTTTGTGCAACCGCTGGTATTCGGACCCACTGGCTGTTGATGCTGCCTATCAACTGATGATCCTCTGGACCTGCCAGAGTTGCGGCGCCCCCTCTCTGCCGACCTATGCCGCGCATTACCGGCAATTCTGCCAGAAGTTTCCCGAAAAGGTAACGATCAGGGCAACTGCCCGCCGCAATGCTCAGATTGCGGTTGCCGACATCGACTTCCTCGATGCAAAAGGCAAAGTTCTTGCAAGAATCGAAGGTTACGAATGTGTAATCAATGAAGCCCTGCGTGAAGCGTTTAAGCTGCGCACAGTAGATGGAGCGCAGAAATGATGAAACCCGCGTCCTGCCCTAAAAAGCCTCTAGCCATTGCTGTTACTGGAATTGGTGGTATTTTTCCCGGAGCCGACAACCTTGATCAGTTCTGGAAGATGATTGAAGAAGGAAAGAGTGCGGTTGCAAAAGTTCCCGATGGAAGATGGCCCGAAGATGCTGCGAATTACCATCACAGCCAGGTCGGTCGCCCTGATTCCGTGCTGTCGCCGAACTGTTGCGCCATAAGAACAATACCACAGAACTACAACGGGATAAATCTGCCCGATTCCCTTATCCGCAGGCTTGATCCACTTTTTCAGATAACTCTGCAGGCAGGACGCGATGCTTTCTTTTCGACCCGTCGTGAAAACCTTGATTTGAGCCGGGTTCAGGTGATTCTGGCCAATATCGTGCTGCCCACTGATACCACTTCTGAAATCACCCGCAAGCTTTTCAACCATGGTTTAAAAACTGCGGGCAAACCAGAAAATCTGCAGCTCGAAAGCGCCCTCGATGTGGAAGCGCTGAACCGGCTTTCTGCCGAGCTTCCGGCCGGCCTGCTGGCAGCGGCGCTCGGCGTTGGAGGCGGCTGTTACACCCTCGATGCGGCCTGCGCCTCTTCGCTATATGCGATCAAGCTGGCCTGCGAAGAGCTTATCGCCGGGCGTGCCGATGCGGTTTTAACCGGCGGCGTTTCGCGGCCCTCTTCCCAGTTTACCCAGATGGGTTTTTCACAATTGCGGGCCCTTTCTTCAAGCGGCATCTGTCGGCCTTTCGATGAAAAAGCCGACGGTCTGATCGTCGGTGAGGGAGCGGGTATTTTCGTTCTCAAAAGACTCGACGACGCAGTTGCGGCCGGAGACCAGATTCATGCGGTCATTCGCGGCATCGGCCTGGCCAACGACGTGGGCGGCAGTCTGCTGGCTCCTGACACCGAAGGCCAGTTGCGGGCGATGCATGATGCCTATTCTCAGGCAGGCTGGGAACCGGACCAGGTTCAACTTGTCGAATGCCATGGAACCGGCACTCCCAAGGGCGACGCGGTTGAATTCGACAGTCTGCGTCAGCTCTGGCAGAAACATGCCGACCGTCGTGACGCCTGTGTAATCGGCTCGGTTAAATCCAATGTCGGCCATCTGCTTACCGGAGCGGGCGCTGCGGGTCTGATGAAACTTATTTTTGCACTGAAAAACCATAAACTGCCGCCAACCGCCAATTTCAGCAAGCCTGACCCGAACATGAACATGACCAGTTCACCCTTCACCGTTCTGCGCACTGCCCGTGACTGGCAGCCCCTGAAGCCCGGCATGCCCCGGCGCTGTGCCTTGAGCGCATTCGGTTTTGGCGGTATCGACGCC
Source organism: Candidatus Rifleibacteriota bacterium (assembly GCA_049325495.1). GTDB lineage: Bacteria > Muiribacteriota > Ozemobacteria > Ozemobacterales > Ozemobacteraceae > DYKG01. The sequence goes on from JBMOKV010000335.1 coordinate 3,740, forward strand.
CATGTTCTTCTCGAAGAATTCATTCCCGGAACCACGAAGGTTGAAAAGACTGAAATCGGCCAATGCCACGATGATGTGGTAATAGTTTCTCTTGCCGCCCGGGCCGGCAAAGCTGACAATCTTTATGAAATCCAGCAGGCATTGTTGAACGGCAGTTCGCTTGCCGATGAATTGCCGGCTGAACGCCATTCTCTCGCCACCAATGAGAAATGGCTGAAAACCGGAAGTTATATTAAAGATTTAAAAATTTCATTTGGACGTTTTAAAATCAGTCCGAAAGAGTTCCCTGAAATTTTGCCACAACAGCTGTTGATGCTGCAGACAGTCGATGAGGCAATCGGACGCCTGACCGGCACCCGGCCCGCCGGGGTTCGACATGGCGTATTCATGGGCATCAACCTGGATTTCGACAGCACCAATTTTGCGGCCCGCTGGTCGTTGAAATCCGACATGGGCCAATCAGGAATCAATGACCTCGACTCGGTTAAAGAGACTCTGACTCCGGCTCTGAACCATGCCCGCACCGTCGGTGCACTTGGCGGCATCGTCGCCAGCAGAATTGCCCGCGAATACCAGTGCGGTGGCCCCTCTCACACCTTTTCAGCGGCAGAGAACTCAGGTCTCGCAGCCATGGAAGCAGCAGTAAGAAGCCTGCAGCGCGGTGAAACCGATGCGGCAATCGTTGGTGCCGTTGATATGGCCGGCGATCTGCGCAATCTACTGATCTGTGATCGTCTGCGCCCATTCAGCCGCAACGGCAAAGCCCGCCCGTTCAGCCGCAATGCCGATGGCCCGACCCCGGGCGAAGGCGCGGTTGCTCTTGTATTGAAAAGAAAATCTGATGCTCTTCGTGACGGCGACCGCATCATGGCGGTAATCAAAGGCATGGGAAAAGCCAGCCGGCAACGCCACAGTGACCAGTCGGCCGGTATCGATGCCAACCTCAGGGCGATGCGCCAGGCCTGGAACGAAGCCCGGCTCAACCCCGAGAACCTGGGGCTGCTCGAAGCCGATGGCAGCGCAAACCCTGCATCTGATCTTGTTGAGGCCGAAGCTTTTTCACGATTTTTTGAAAAAAAGAAAAGCCATAACAGCTTTCAACAGAATGACCAGCTCTGCGCTCTGGCCTGTGCCAAAACGGTTACCGGTTATACCGGCGCTTCGTCAGGCCTGTTTTCGCTGGCCCGTGCCGCCATTGCCCTTTATCAACAGGTTTTACCGGCCAATCCCGGCCTTGAAGACCCGATCGAACCACTCGCCGGACGCGAAGACTTTTTCTTCACCCCGTCGCGGCCTCAATACTGGCTGAGAAACCGGGTTACCGGCCCGCGCATTGCTGCGGTTAACGGGCACGGACTTGATGGTTCGGCCTGGCACATGGTATTGGCCGAATTCGATGAAACCGGCAATTACAACCCTGAAATCAAACAAAAAATTGAAAGCGAACGGGTATTTGCCTCCGGTGCCCCGAAAGATCTTCCTTTCATCGTTGAAGGCGATACGATCTGCGAATTACGCGAAAAGCTCTCGGCGCTTCGCAATCTGAAATCTGAAAGTTTTGCCGCGCTCGCCCGTGACTATCACAACCAGTCCCGAAAACTGCCGCAGGCGGCCCTTGCCGTTGCTCTGGTCGCCGACAACCCGGCCGACCTGCAGCGCCGTGCCGAATTCGCCCTCAATCACATCAACAATAACGCCGAGGCAGCAATTGCGCCGGGCCCAGAAGTCAACGACCGAATTTTCTTCAACCCCAAACCGGTTGGGCGCGACGGCAAAATCGCCTTCGTTTTCCCCGGCTCGGGCAACCATTTCCTGGGAATGGGCGTAGATCTTGGGCTTACCTGGTCAGAATTTCCGCGCCGGCTCGATGAACAGTTCGAACTGCTGGCCGCCCAGTATGCCCCCCGCCGCATTGTTCCGTGGCGTCTCAGCTGGCCCGCCGACTGGGAAGACAAAGCGATGCGCGATCTGATCGACGATCACAATTCTCTGGTTTTCTCACACGTTTCAACTTGCGCCCTGATCAGCGATATCGTCAGAAATTTCGGTATCCAGCCTGAAATAGTCATGGGCTACAGCCTTGGTGAAACGGCAGGCAATTTTGCCACCCGCACCTGGCGTGAACGCGATGAAATGGTGAAGCGCATGCGTGCTTCAGCCCTTTTCACCACCGAATTGATCGGCCGCTATGACGCTCCGAGGCAACACTGGGGACTGGGACCAAATGAAAAAATCGAATGGTCGCTTGGTGTAATTCATTGCCCCGCCCGTGAAGTTGAAAAGCACCTGCCGGATTTCAAGCAAACGTATGTTTTAATCGAAAACACTGCCGGAGAATGTGTAATCGGCGGCAACAAGGTTCAGGTTGAAGCCCTTGCCAGAAAAATCGGCAAAGCCTTTTTCCCGCTCGATGGCGTTTCTTCGGTACACTGCCCCGCCGCACTGCCGGTTGCAGATCAGTATCGGGCCCTGCATCTCTACGACTGCCACCCGCCCGATGGCATGACCTTCATCAGCAGCGGTCTGGGCACCACATTCAAGCCTGAAAGAGACCGAAGCGCAGATTCAATCAAGGCCCAGTGCATCGGCCCCATTAATTTCCCGCGCTGTGTTGAAACCGCCTGGGAAAACGGTGCCCGGGTATTTCTCGAACTTGGCCCGCGCAGCTCGATGTCACGCATGATCACCAGCATTCTCGGAGACCGCCGCCATTTTGCCCGCTCAGCCATGCTTTTCGGTCAGAATCAGAACAGCTCCCTGATCAGGTTCCTGGCCAATCTGGCGAGCGAAAGAGTTGCCGTAGATTTCAGCCCAGTATTCAAGAACAGCGCGTTGCAGATCACCACCACCAAGGAAGATAAGGCCAAAATCATGGTGCCGGTTGGTCATCGAATCGATTTCAGCAAAGTAAGCCGCCCGGCCGCAAAAGCAGCGCCCTCCCCTGCCCCTCAAGTCATGCCTGCCCCAATACCGGCAGCAGCATCACCGGTGCCAGCAGCTCCCGCCATCATTGCCGCACCCGCTCCGGTAATGCAACCGGCGCCCCAACCATTAAAAACCATGGAAGTCCAAGCAATGAACCATCAAAACGCTCCTGCATCTGAAGAAACCAACATTATCCGGGGCTGGCTCTCCTCACAGCAGGCAACCGCCAAAGCACACGAAGCCTTTTTAAGCTTCTCCAACCGCATGGCCGCTGCCCAGGCCCTGTTGCTGCAGCAACAGATCAACGCCATGGAAGGTTTGTCAAATGAAGATTTGAGCAGCATTCTGTCAGCGCCCATTGAAAATCAGACGCAGGCCACTGCTTATGCACCGGCACCAGCGGCTGCTCAGTCCGCAATGCCCGCACAACCGCACCAGATTGCCGCATTGCAGCCGGTTTACAAATTTTCGCGCAGTCAGAAAATGCCTAAGGCCTATACCGGCCCCGTCATTCTCGACGAGAAGCTTTCCATGGAATTTGCCACCGGTCTAATCGGCAAAGCGCTGGGCGAATTCTTCGCCCCCATCGATAAAAACCCGACCAGAGTCAGGCTGCCCGACATTCCCCTCAATTTCGTCGATCGCATCACGCTGATTGAAGGCGAAAAAGGTTCACTCGGCAAAGGGCGGGTCATTACCGAACATGATGTTTATCCGAACACCTGGTATCTCGACAACGACTGCATGCCTACCGGGCTGGCAGTAGAAGCGGGACAGGCGGACCTTTTCCTTTCAGGCTGGCTTGGCATTGATTTCAAGACCAAAGGTATCGCCAAATATCGTCTGCTCGATGCGGTAGTGACTTTCCACGGCCCCCTGCCCCGCCCTGGTGATACGATTCATTATGATATCAGGGTTGACCGCTTCATTCGCCAGGCTGATACCTACCTGTTTTTCTTCGAATTCGACGGCAGCATCGATGGCAAGCATCTGATCACCATGCGCAACGGCTGCGCCGGCTTTTTCACCGATAAACAGCTGGCAGACGGCAAAGGCATCGTTCTGACTGCTGACGATATTAAACCTGAACCGAAGCCCGACCTGCCTGGCCGCGAGCTGCTGCCGGCCATGGTCACCGAATCATTCGGCAAGGAAGAACTGGATGCTCTGCGGCGTGGCGACCTTGGCGCGGCCTTCGGCGGAGCGTTCACCGGTCTGCAGATCAGGCCCCAGACGCTACCTGACGGACGCATGAAAATGATCGACCGTATCACCGAGATTTCGCCGCGTGGCGGGCGTTTCGGTCTTGGTCAGATCAAGGCAGAGATCGATATTCCTGACAAGGCCTGGTTTTTGACCCAGCATTTCTGTGATGATCAGGTAATGCCCGGCACTCTCATGTATGAATCATGCATGCAGTCGATGCGCGTTTTCCTTCTGAGAATGGGCTGGGTAGCCGATGCGGAAATTGCGGCGTTTGAGCCGGTGCCCAACATTCAAAGCCAGCTGCGCTGCCGTGGTCAGGTAATTCCCGGGGTTAAGAAGGCCCTTTACGAAATTTCAATCAAGGAAATGGGTTACAACCCTGAACCTTACGCCCTTGCCGATGCTCTGATGTTTGCCGATGGCAACCGCATCGTGCAGGTTCTTAATATGAGCATCAGGCTTTCAGGCGCCAACCGCCAGATGATCGAAAATCTGTGGGCAGCGCAGAGCGGCCAGGCTGCACCGGTTCAGCCGTCTGACATTCTGCCCGCCATTTATACCGGCCAGCAGATTCTTGAGTATGCAATCGGCCGGCCTTCAGTGTGCTTCGGCGACAAATTCAAGCCTTTCGATTCAGAGAAGTTTCTCGCCCGCCTGCCTAACCCGCCCTATCTTTTCGTTGACCGCATAACTGCGGTTGATGCTGAATTTCTCAAAATCAAGACCGGCGGCCACGTTCAGGGTCAGTTCGACATCAGGCCAGACCACTGGTTTTTCAGAGCCAACCGGCAAAGCAGCATTCCGTTCTCGGTTCTGCTTGAGTTCCCGCTGCAGGTCTGCGGCTGGTATTCATGCTTCATGGGCTCGGCTTTTACCAATGACAAGCAGTTGCATTATCGCAATCTCGACGGTGTAGCCACCCTTTACGAAGACATTACCACTGGCTCTGGCACGCTGACTGCCGATGTCTATTCGACCAAAGCCGCTAATTCGGCAGGTATGCTGATTCAATCGTTCAAATTCGTGGTAACCCGCCAGGGTCGCAAGGTCTATGACGGAGAAACCACATTCGGCTTTTTCTCGGTCGAAGCTCTGGCCAATCAGGTCGGACTGCGCGGCGTCAATCTTTATGAGCCCGACGCAGCGGAAAAAGCCCGCGCCCGGTCACTGCCCTTCGCCGATTGTTTGCCGATCCTGCCCGAAGACAGCGGCCTCGAAGCCTTCGACGGCCTGATCATGCCAGGAAAAGCTTACAAGATGCTCGATTCGATCGACATGTTCATCAGCGACGGCGGCCCGGCGAAACTGGGTTTTGTGAGGGGCACCAAGAAAGTCAACCCCGCCGACTGGTTCTTCAAAGCCCATTTCTACCAGGATCCCGTTATCCCCGGCTCACTTGGCCTCGAATCGTTCCTGCAGCTGCTGCGCGCCGTGGCGATCGACCGCTGGGGCTCAGAGCTTCAGGGCCGCTCTTGCCATTTCGAGCCGATCGCGGTGAATCAGAAACATGTCTGGTCATATCGTGGTCAGGTCATACCAAAAGACGACCTGGTAACGGTAGATGCCTGCATAACCCGCATCGACGATGCAAATCACCTGATCGTCGCCGACGGCTTCCTGAAGGTCGACGGCCGCATCATCTACAGCATGAAAGATTTCGCGCTGAGGGTTGCCACAACCTGACCGCCAATCTTTCTGCATTTAAAATGCACATTTAAAACAAATCTTTTAACGCCCAAAAGCCGGGGTTTTCTGAATCAATCTAAATAAATTTTTGATTCAGCCAAATCCCGAGCCGGTTTGCTTTCTCTGGCATTCAAAAATCCAGTGGGCTTTTTTGTTCCTGAATGGTTCTACTGCGCACTGTATTGGTGTAAATCATGGTTGTTCTTACGTCAGCGTGACCAAGCATTTTCTGAATAGTTCTTATATCATAGTTTGCCTGGAGAAGATGACTGGCAAAGCTGTGTCTGAAAGTGTGAGCCGTTGCTCTTCGGGTTAGCCGGCATCTCTGCACCGCTGATCTAATTGCTTTCTGAACATGCGTTTCATGCAGATGGTATCTTCTGTAGGCCCCTTCTTCAGGCACCAGGGTCAGTGCTTTTGCCGGAAACAGCCATTGCCATGCAAAATCTTTCGCTTGAGCCGGATATTTTTTGCCAGTTGCGCTTGGCATGAATACACCGAGGAAGTTTTCGTCAAGATCAGATTGGTGCAAAATTTTCAGCTTTTCAATATGAGCGTGCAGCTCAGGTAAAATCGATATTGGAAGTGGCAGTGTACGATCTTTTTGCCCTTTTCCGTCGTGAATCGTAACGATGTTCTCATAAAAATCCAGACATTGAATGCGAAGATTCAGAGCTTCAAAAAGTCGCAAGCCGCAACCATAGAGCAGTTTAACAATCAGATCGTATGGCTGGCGCAATTTATTTATAATCTGGTCGATTTCTTCACGCGAGAGAACTGTTGGTATATATTTTTTACTTTTTGCCCTGACAACGCCACTTTTAACGTCAAAATCGTCCGGTCTCTGAAGAACATGCCTGAAAAGAAACAGCAGAGCGTTGAATGCCTGGTTCTGGGTTGTTGCAGCAACGTTTCGCCTTACGGCAAGATCGGTAAGAAAATTCTTAACGTCGTCGATGATAATGTCTTCAGGGCTTTTGTATTTAATAAAGGCTGCGAATCGATCAATCCAGCTTGCGTAGGCTCTAAAAGTCTTTTTGGAGTAATTCCTAAGTCTGATGGAATTGCTGAGATTCAAGAATATTGGTGACCAGCCTGACCTTTGTTGTTCTTTTTTATAATCCCGGGTTTCGGGAGTCGCTTCTTCTACCTGAGCTAGCGAGGTTTTGCGAGGCTCTTTCGAAATGATATCCAGATAGACTTTTACGCTTTGAAATGCCTGTTTCTGGTTATCAGAAGACTGGCCTTTTTCGTTAAGTTTTTTAATGAACTGCGGCAGACTTTCGCTGTCGGTATTGGTCAGGTAATATTTATCACAGAAATCCAGGTAGAATCGCAACCATTTCCGGTATTCCTGCTGCAGTTCAAAGCCGATTCCAGCGTTTTTCATCCGCTGACAAAAAATACTATCAATGTTTTCAGGAATCTTTTTCATATTATCAAGAAATAATGATATCTTATCCTCCTGAATAATAGCAAGTTAGATTTTTATCGTTTTTTTTCAATTCTTGTTGCCGCTCATCCCCAAGCCTGCTAAAATATCAAGAAACTTTACAATAATTTGTTAAACGAAAAATAGGAAGTAATTAACTCCATGAACAGAATGAAACAATTTGAGCGGAACCTTCTTGGCTATTTAAAAAGAAGAACTGATTACGCAATTCAGCTATTTGGAAATTGGGGTAGCGGGAAAACATTTTATGTTAAGAATGTTTTGATTCCAAAGATTCGTAAATATATAAAATCAGAAAAGAATAAGGGTAAAATTGATTCCAAATTCTTTTTGCATGTTTCTTTGCACGGAGTAAAAAATCCTATTGAACTAGATCAGAGAATTTTTTATGCCATGGTTCCTTTATTTGAAAGTAGAGAAGCAGGTAGATGGGCAGCATCTATAAGAGCTGTTTTTGCTGCAGCATCTCTTGGCAAGGTTAAGCTTTCTTTTGACGATTGGCTAAATTACAGAATGATTATTTTACCTCGTCTTAAAGAAATTTTATTATTTCTTGATGATGTTGAAAGAGCAAGCCAACCCATCGAAATGCTGAAATACATTTCTGAAATGGTTGAAAATCATGGACTAAAGGCTGTTGTAGTATGTAATTACGAAAAATTAGAAGCTGAAGGTTTGACAGAAGTAAGAGAAAAACTAATTCGATATTCCTTTGAATTTATTGCAAATTCAAAAGATTTTATTGTTGCATACGCTCAGAGAAAAAATATAAGAAAATCCTATCAGGCATTCATTATTTCTCACATACAAAACCTCGAAATTCTACATGGCGAAGATTCTTTACAAAATCTGAGGTTGTTGAATGATGCCCTTGATACATTTCGCAAAATTTTTACGAATATTAGGCCTTTTCGAAATTTACCACCATCTGAATTAATTCAGAGATTTCTTCAAATTCTTATAATGACCAATTTTTATTACAATTCAAAAATCCGAAGTGATTTTGAAAAATATTGTGAAGAAAACTCCAAAAAAGCTTATGGTCAGAAAGAATTGTTAGTTTACTATTTCCTTTCTTCGAAATTTAGTAAATTTGGCCTTCTTGGGGATCTTCCTAAACCTGTTGTTGAATTGATTAAAAATGGTTGTTTCGATTCCAATGGAATCCAAGCCGCTTGGTGTCCTAAGATTGTAACCAAAGAGCAGCGAGCCGAAAGGGTTCTTTCAACATGGTGGAATCAGGGGGACAAGGAAGTAAAAGAAGTATTAGAGGAAATCCTGGTTTTCATAAAGGAAAATAAATACTCGCTAAAAGAACTCTTTTCGATAGGTTTTCACGCTCTTGAAATGGCAAATGATGGAGTATATGTGCTTGAAGCCATGAAATTACATGAAACAATAAAATCGCATATTCAAGTTTATCCGATTAAAGAAAACATCCCAATCGATTTCGATGACGTTACTGGTGACTTATGGATAAAGCTTGATAATAAAAAAGGAGATGCAAGAAAAGCTCTGGAAGAATTTAAACAATTTTTTGAAGCAGAGGTTTTTTCAAAAAATGAAGTGATTTTTGATTCCTCAGCTGAGGAACTTGTAAATGCATTGAAAAATAACCCTGCAAGGTTCAAAGAAATGGCCTACCAGATCAGAATAAAAAGCGTAATTGATGCTTTTTTTCAAAAACTTGCCAAATCTAATTTTCCGGCGGTTTTGTTAGATATTGAAGTGTCCAATTTGAGAGAGGTTTTATTTGGTATCAAATATCTTGCAGAGCTTTCAAGTGAGAATTCTCAAATTTTCATGGAAAATCTCGCTATGATGAATCCAAAAGAAAAAGAAGATCTTCCTTCAATAAAGTGTTTCTGGGTAAAAAAGATATTTGAAGTGTTTGATTTGTTTAAAAAACACAATTCAGAAAAGACTTTAGGCAACGAGGATTAATTTCTATCCAAAAATGATTAAGATTTCGTTTAACAAGTGCGTCGACGCGGAAAAACCGGCCGTTCACGGGTCTTGCTTACGCAACACCCGCGCCCGTCTCGTTTTTCCGGTCACGACTAGCGTTAGAAGTCTTAAAGAGAAAAAAAATAAAATGAACCGAGTAAAAAAATGAAATCATTCATTTTTCCAATATTGGCGACGTTTCAACCAATTTTGCTCCCGCTTGCTCTTCTGTTTTTGCTGGTGACTAGCCAAATGAATTCTCATTCAAGAGAATTTGAATATATTGGGCAAGAGCATTCGAAAGAAATTATTGTTGAAGTAAAGGATGAATTGAATTTAAAAATTCCTCTGGATTCAATCGGATTGGCATACAAGTATTTTCCACCTATCGATCCAATGGTTTTTGCCAAGATTCAGCTTTCCGAAAGTGGAAAGGATGAATTCATAAAGAATCTTGGCGAAATAACCTATTATAAAAGTTTTCCCAGGGATTTTGCTAATGATAGGTGTAGTTGGTGGAATATTGATCAGGAAAGCCTAGAATTTTCAAAAATTGGGATTTTAAATCATCAATTTGTTGAAATTTATATTTTAAAAGATAAAGAAATTTACTACCTTTACATTAAGAAATTTACAATATGAGACTTCTAACAAGTGCGTCGACGCGGAAAAACCGGCCGGATCACGGGTCTTGCTTACGCAGCACCCGCGCCCGTCTCGTTTTTCCGGTCACGACTTGTCGTTATGCTAAAATGAGGACAAAAAGAGAGAAAAAAACAGCCAAAAATAACCAGCCAAGCTGCTTTACGGTAAGTGCCGAGGCGGTCACAAAAATTGCTGAAGAGCAATTTTTGCGCCCAAATGGCC
>JBMOKV010000336.1:0-1809 GCA_049325495.1 Candidatus Rifleibacteriota bacterium
GTTCATGGTGTAAATATCGTTTGGCTTGAGCTTCAGAGCCTCTTCAAAAAATTTTCGGGCATCAGCAAGCTGATTATGCTTTAAAGCTTCATTCCCCTTATCGTAAGCTTCCTGAAAAGTCATAGCAGCCCCCTTTCCTGTCATTCAATCAAATATTTATTATAAGAACTAAACCTCAATATCAAGATCAGCTTTCAATGAGGTTAACGAAGCGACTACCTGGCGTCTTACCATGGGATCTTTGTCTGACAAAGCATTGATAAGAGGTTCGACGCCCTGAGCCATGCCGAGTCTTCCAAGAGCATAGGCGGCAGAAGCACGCATGGCGCTGTCAGAATCTTTTATCATGCGGGAAAGCAGTTCAAAGACCTTAAGATCACCATATTTGCCAAGGGCAATCAAAATGTTGGCTTTAACCCGGTTATCCTGCTCATCGACGAGCAGATTGAGAAATTCATAAACCCGCTTGCCACCTATTGCCTCAAGGGCCTCAACCGCATTCGCCTTCACTCTTCTATCTGCGGCACGAAGCTTTTCGGTCAGAATTGGAATATGCTCTTCATTGCCAATGCTGCCAAGCAGGCCAATAGCACGCGAAAGCACTCGCTCATCCTTTTCTTCACCGATTATTCCGACAACAAAATCGCAAAGTTTTTCAGGCTTGATTTTTTCAAGTGCATCCAGAACCTGGTAGCGCACTTCAGAATCTTCATCCTTGAACCACTGATAGAGCAATTCGGCATTCTCAAGCTCCCCGGAAGCCTTTAGAATTCGCAAAATCATTATTCTGGTCCAGGTGGTGGCAGATTTGAAGCTGTCAATCAAATCTGCCTGCTCTTTGAAGTTTCTGATAATAAAGGCATTGAAGCGCCCCTGATCTCCGGAAAGAACTTCGAGTTCTTCGAAATTGATCACATCTTTCAAAAGAACATTTACTTCTCGACTGGCAATAATTTCATCGCTGTCCTGAACTTTGCTCAAAGTGCGGAAATCAGCAAACCCATCCCCAAAAAGGCTCGAATTTTCAGACCCGTCAATAACCGTTCCACGAACCATTTCCATGGCATGCATGGTAATTTTGGGTGAAAATGGCATATCGGCTCTTCGCCCAAGGTCGCGAGCCGCCAGACGCCCGATATTCAGTGCCTTTAATAGACCTTCATGTTTATTGGGAAAGGTGAAGAGAATCAGTACCCCAGAAGGGAACAGCTGCAGGCTCACATTCTGTGAAGGCTGGCTGATTTTTCTCAGAAGGTTGTAGCATTCCTGGACTGCAGAAAAGATGCGACTTCCATCGACCCTGGAAATTGCCTCATCAATGCCGCTGAAATAAACGAACAGTGAAACGGAAAAGAGCCGTTCGCCATTCTTCTCATGACCGGAAAGCGCTTTAAGAGTTCTTTCAACAATGCTCCGACTGACATATTGCTGCAGACCACGCCCGATCATATCGCGTTCTTTCATGCTCATGATCATAAAATTGAAGGTATGGGCCATCTGCCCGAATTCATCGTTACGCTCAATATAAATATTCTGCCGGAGGTCACCGGCGGTAACCTGTTCCATGGCTTTGATAAACCAGGAAATTTCTTTGGAAATTCGTCGAGAAAGAAGGTGTAGAAAGAACAACATTAATGTAAGGGCAGTTAGAAAAAGAAGCGAAAGCCGGTCGCGCAAAATTCCCAGGGGTTCGTAGCCGCTGCTGTTGCGCAGTCCTGCCCTGAGAGTGCCAAGACGCTGTAAACCCTTCATTAGAGGCACATAGGCTTCATACATATCCTGGTCATCTTTGCGAAGAATCCTGGGCTT
>JBMOKV010000337.1:0-13819 GCA_049325495.1 Candidatus Rifleibacteriota bacterium
GCAGCTATTGGGAATCGGCACAATAAGTAAGCAAGTTTTTCTTTTTCTCTGTTTTCAAAGCAGGCTTAATAAGTTACTATATATATTCAAACTGCCATGTTTAAGAGAAAAAAAATCGGACAACTGCTGATCGAAGCAGGCCATATTGGTGAAAAAGAGCTGAACATCGGTCTTGCCGAGCAAAAGAAGCGCGGCAAACGTATCGGTCAGGTTCTTATAGAACTGGGCTATCTCTCTGAAGACAAGCTTTTGCCTATACTTGGCAAACAGCTCAAAGTTCCATTTGTCGATTTAAGTAAAGTCGAGATCAAGCCTGAAGTTCTCAAAATGGTTCCCGAAAAGATCTGTCGCAAGCACAACCTTGTTCCGATCAGTTTTGACGGCAAGAGCCTCATGATCGGCATGGCCGACCCGCTCGATGTTTTCATCATCGATGAAATTCAGTTTCAGAACAACTGTGAAGTTGTTAGAGCCATTTGTTCAGAAAACCAGATTGCCGATTGTACCGATAAACTTTATGTTGCCGGAGCCATGGCCGATGCGCTCAACGCCCTTACTTCCGGCGATGGTGATGGGGCTACAGACGGTGGAGCTCTTGACGGCCTGAAAAAGGCATCTGAAGAAACTCCAATCATCAAGCTGGTCAACCTGGTTTTGACTTCAGCGGTGCAAAAAGGCGCCTCAGACATTCATATTGAGCCCGATGAAGGTGAACTCAGGGTAAGATTACGCATTGACGGCAACTTGATTATTACCATGAATCTGCAGCCTGAAGCTCTGCCATCGGTTATGTCGAGAATCAAAATTCTCAGCGGCATGGATATTTCTGAGCGTCGCCTGCCTCAAGATGGCCGTATTCAGATGATTATCATGGACAAGCCCATCGATTTCCGGGTCAACACCATTCCCACCGCCTGGGGTGAAAAAGCCTGTCTGCGAATTCTAGACAAATCAAACGTTAACGTTCAGCTTGAGCAGATGGGCTTTACGCCGACCAACTTCACCATGATTCAGAAGGCGATCAATTCGCCCAACGGCATGTGTCTGGTTACCGGGCCTACCGGCTCAGGCAAGACCACAACACTTTATTCATGCCTGAATGCGATCAAGGGGCCTGATATCAATATCTGTACAGTTGAGAACCCGGTTGAATACAAGCTCAAATACATCAATCAGGTTCAGGTAAGGCCCGAAATAGAATTAAACTTTTCAACGGTTCTACGCGCTTTCCTTCGGCAGGATCCTGACGTAATCATGTTGGGTGAGATACGCGATGAAGAAACTGCAAGTATCGCGGTTGAAGCGGCATTGACCGGGCATCTGGTTTTCGCGACCCTGCATACCAACGATGCGCCAAGCACCGCAATTCGTCTGGTAGATATGGGCGTCGAGCCATTCCTGGTTTCTTCTGCTCTGTTATGTATCGTTTCACAACGTCTGGCCCGCCGTGTGTGCAAATTCTGCAAAGATGTCGACACCAGCATTACCCCTGAAACCATTGCCGACCTTGGGCTTCCCCCTGAGTGCATCAATGAAACCTATTATCGCGGCAAGGGCTGTGACAAATGTGCTAAAACCGGCTATAAAGGTCGCGTCGGGGTTCACGAAGTAATGTATACCCACGAAAACCTCAGACGCATGATCATTCAGAAGGTTGGCCCCGATGATCTTAAAAACGAAGCTTTGAGGCTTGGCATGAAGAGCCTGAAGGATGATATTGTCGTAAAATTTCAACAGGGTTTGACAACCCCCGAAGAAGTATTTGCGCTGGCACGTTCTGATTGATGTAATAAACAGGAGATTTTGCGATGCCAAAATACGATTGCGAAGTTAAAGACTCAAAAGGCGATATAATCAAAACCACTCTTGAGGCTCCCAACCTTCAGGAACTGGCGAATCGTCTTTCTGACAAAGGCTACTACCTGGTAAAAGCCAAAGAAGTTAAAGAAGGTGGTGGCTTCAGTTTTGGCGGCAGCGTTTCGAAAAAAGAGATGATGGTTTTTACGGTTCAGCTGGCAACTCTGGTTGGTGCAGCAATTCCATTGGTAGAAGCGGTCGGCATTCTTGCTGACCAGACCCAGAATCAATTTTTCAAGAACATTTTGAATACAATTGGTAAAGATCTTAATTCGGGGCAGTCTTTTTCGGTTTCAATCAGGAAATTTCCCAAGGTATTCGACAAAATTTACTGCAATATGTGCGAAGCTGGTGAAGCAGGCGGTATGCTCGATCAGGTTCTCGACCGTCTGGCCGCCTTTGCTGAAGCCGACGCAGAAATCCGCGGAAAGATCAAAGGCGCACTGACCATGCCGGTTATTCAGCTGGTTCTTGCGGTCCTTGGGGTTGTTTTTCTTCTTGTAAAGATTTTCCCCAACTTTTCGACGATGTTCAAGAAAATGAAAGTCGAGCTGCCAAAAATCACAGAGGTCATGATGTTCGCTTCAGACACTCTGCTGAATAACTACGTTATGGTCGGTCTTGGAACTCTGGGCTCGATTATCGGCTTGTATTTCTTTATTAAAACACCGATTGGCGGTCGAATTATTGCAATTATTTCTCTTAAGGGCCCAATTATTGGCCCGTTAACTCAGAAAATTGCGGTCAGCCGCTTTTCCAGAACATTCTGTTCATTGCTCGGTGCGGGTGTTCCGATCATGCAGGCTTTGCAGATTACCGCTTCAGTTATGGGAAATCCGCTGATGGAAGATATGATTTCTCAAATGTCCATAGGGGTTCAACAGGGCAACACTCTTGCCAGCACTCTGGTAAAGGTTGACATTTTTCCACCAATGGTTAAAAAGATGATTGAAGTTGGAGAAAACACCGGAAACCTGGATGTAATGCTGACAAAAGCAGCTGACTTTTACGACCGGGAAGTAAAAGAAGCCCTCGATGGTCTGACTTCGGCGATCACCCCGCTGCTTACAGTTGCCATGGGTATTGTTATCGGCACCATCGCTCTTTCGGTTTTCATGCCACTGTTCAAGATGACAGAAAGTATGAAATGACAACAAAAGAACCGTATATCAGCATTGTAATTCCTGTTTACAATGCTGATAGATTTTTAAATGATTGTTTAAACAGCATTAAAAGCCAGACCTTTCAAGATTACGAAGTAATCCTGGTTAACGATGGTTCAAGTGACAAAAGCAAGCAGATAATTTTAGACTTTACAAAAGAAGACAAGCGCTTTCGAATTATTGACCTGCCCCAAAACCGTGGAATCGTAAACGCCCTGAACAGAGGCATAGAAGTCGCGGGCGGGAAATTTATCGCCAGAATGGATGCCGATGACATTTGTTTTCCTGAAAGATTTGCCCGGCAAGTAGATTTTATGGAAAAAAATCCAGATGTCGTAGTACTTGGAACAGGCCTTAGCTATATTAATGAAAACGGGGAAGAAATCAAGATTCACAGGTTTGCAGACCTTACGATTTCTCTTCTTTTCCAAACGCCTCTTTTCCACCCTACCGTAATGATTCGGAAAAACCCTGTCATTTCGAGTGGCTTACGTTATCGAGAAGAATTTCGATATGCGGAAGACTATTGCTTGTGGCTTGAATCGGCGAAAATGGGAAACCTTGCAAGCCTCAATGAAGTTCTCCTTTTTTATCGGAATTCAGATGAAGCAACAAGATTCAAACGATTACATGGCGTGATTAAGGCTACTTTAAAAGTTAAGTTGTTTGCGTTTTTTCATCTCGGCTACATTCCGGAGATCAATGATTTAATAAGGTTCTTACAGGAATTTCTTTTGCTTTTTATTCCCGCAAGAATTATTAAAAAGGTTTACATGAAACGGCTTTCCAAAAACAAAACGTAACAATGAAGAATAATACCGATTCAATGACCGATTTAATTTCTTTTGCCACACAAAAGAATTAAATTCACTTGCTTGAATTGTTCAACAAAAATAGCAGTTGTGCTAAAATCAAATTGTGCCGAGTTCCAATTCCGAATTTAACAGGTCGTTTTTAATCCAACAATGAAGATTTTATTTCTCATTCCGCCATCTTTTAGCGACAAACCACCGGCTGAAAGGATTTTCGGCTGCAATTATGGAATATACAATCAGCCCAATATATTCATTCTATATTCTGCAGCAGTATTAAAGAATGCCGGTTATTCGGTCGAAATCAAGGATTTTTCTGTTTCCAGAGAGGGGTTAAAGGCATTTTCTGATTTCTGCGGCCAGCAGACTTACGACCTGATTATTTTTTATACGGTTTTTCTTTCTTCATCCACAGACCTTGAAGCAAGAGAAATGATTTTTCAAAAACATCCAAGCACCAGATTCGTTTTTCTGGCAACCGAACCCACAGCCAGCCCCGAAAAATTTGTCAGCGCGAACTCTTTTGTTATTAGAGGAGAACCGGAACTTACCCTGTTAGAGCTTGTAAACTCCATTCAGAATTCTTCCAGTTTTGAAAAAATTACCGGGCTTTCATTCCTTGACAATGGCCAGATAAAACACAATCCTGGCAGGGACCTCATCAATAATCTGGATATCCTGCCTTTTCCCGATCGGAGTTTTCTCGAACGAAACGCCTATGCAAATCCCAAATTACCAGCCCGGCCATTTACAACAGTTTTAACTTCAAGGGGTTGCAGTTATCGATGCCGCTTCTGCGTTCCAAACTCCATCAGCTTTGCAGGAGAGATTGAATTCAAACGAAATTTTAACAAAAAGCCGTCTTTTAGAAGACGATCCAACGAGAACATTCTGGCTGAGCTTCAACATTTAAAAAACGAAGGGTACCGATCCATAACTTTTATCGATGATCAGTTTATCTGGAACGAAAAAGAAACCGCAGAACTCTGCAGAGGCATGAAGAAAATGGGTTTTCAGTGGACCTGCCTGGCAAGAGCAGACCGTCTCCAGAATGAAGAAATGCTGAAAGAAATGGCCGAAGCAGGCTGCCGGTCGATTGACATCGGAGTAGAGTCTCTTGACGACGAAATTCTTACTGATATCAAGAAAGATTGCACCAGTGCCCAGATTGAACTGGCCATTCAAAAAGTTGCAAAAGCTGGAATTGAGCCCAAAATCAACATTCTTATCGGAGCTTCTGAAAAAGAAACAGAGGCAACCATAGAAGCCACCTTTTCCAGGATAAAAAAATTTAATGTTGATATCGTAATGTTTTCTATCTGCACGCCCTTTCCTCACACAGAATTCAACCGCCTGGCCGCCCAAAACGGCTGGATGATAGCAGAGGACTATTTCGGCATTGACCCGATGAAGCAATCTTTTATTTCCTATCCTCATCTATCAAAAAGCAAGCTGGAAAGAATTATTCGGAGCCTCTATCGCCGCTATTATTTTCGGCCCTCATATATCTTCAGGCAGCTGAGGAAAATTGAAAGCAGCCAACAGCTTCTGCAAAAAGTAATGGCTGCAATTAAAATTTTCAATTAAAATGAACAATAAACCTTCTGTTATTCTATTGATTCCATGTTATAACGAAGAGCTTTCAATCGGGACTCTTCTTAGTGAAATCCATCAAGAATGCCCGGATTGGCAACCGGTTGTTATAAATGACGGCTCGACTGACCGAACCGCTGAAATTGTGTCGAGTTTTTCAAACGTTGTTCTGCTTGATCTTCCGGTAAATCTTGGGGTTGGCGGAGCAATTCAGACAGGCCTTAAGTTCGCCAGAAATTCCGGTGCGGATTACGCAGTAAAAATTGATGGAGATGGCCAGCACCCTCCTTGCCAGATTCACAATTTACTCAATGCCTTTGCTCGTGAAACTTCAGACATAGTAGTTGGCAGCAGATTTATCAATAAAGAGGGCTTTAAATCTTCTTTCGCAAGGAGACAGGGAATTCATATTCTGCAAATTCTCTGTCGATTATTAACCGGCATGCAGATTTCTGATCCAACCTCCGGATTCAGGGCATATAACCGTAAAGCGATTGATTTTTTTGCCGATTTCTACCCTTCTTTCGATTATCCAGAGCCAGAAGAAGTAATTCTTGCCAGAAAAAATGGTTTGCAACTATCTGAAACTGCCGTGGAAATGCGGATGCGAAAAAGCGGCGTTTCCTCAATAAGTTCCTCGGTTTCAATTTACTATATGCTTAAGGTTACATTAAGCATGCTTTTCATTTATCTTAGAGAGAAAGAGAGCAAAGCACCCAAAGGAAACTCATGTTAATCAGCAGGGAAGAATTGTTGAGGTATCAGAGCTATGCCAGGCTGTTTTTTTCGCATTTAACTTTAAAAAAATTGTTCAATTTTTTTTCGGTCGAAATTGCATTTCGAAAAAACAGAGTATCTGGCAAAGGCTTTTTCCCTTATTTCATGATAGTAGATCCATGGAGTCGGTGCAATTTAAGCTGTCCCCTTTGTCTTACGGGGGCAGGGAAAAGCATTAAAAGATCAAATCTGATCAGCCTGGAAACCTATGCCAGAGTTATTGAACCACTAAAAGACCACCTTTTTTTTGTGGGCCTTTACAACTGGGGAGAACCTTTTTTTAACCCAGACCTCTATTCAATGGTTGAATGGAACCAGGCTAACAATATTGGGTCGATCATCAGCAGCAACCTTAATCTGGATATTGATGCTGACCGCCTGGTAAAAACGGGGCTGGACTTTTTGATCATTTCCGGCGATGGAATTTCTCAGGAAGTTTACGAAAAATACCGGGTGAATGGAAAACTGGATAAGGTTTTGGCAAACCTTCGATCTATTGCAGAAGCCAAGCGAAGGCATGGAAGTAAAAAGCCGTTCATCGAATGGCAATGTCTGGTAAATCGTTACAATGAAAATGATTTGGAAAAGATCAAAAAAACTGTATATGGTATCGGAGCAGATTTAGTAAGATTTGGAAGTCTGAACTTCTGGGGTTTACCTGATCAGGAAAAGGAAAAGTGGCTTCCTGACAATCCAAATTATCGGATGTTTGAAACCACTACAAAACCCGGAACCAGACGAAATCCATGTTACTGGCTCTGGCGGGCAATGGTTGTGAATTCGGATTTCAGTGTGTCGCCCTGCTGTCTATACGACATCAAAGGTTGGGCGGACATCTCGAAAGAGAGCTTTAACAGCGTCTGGCAAGGAAAAAAATATCGTGATGCACGGGGCTTAAGCAGGAATTCCGGTCAAGACAGGAAAAAGGGGTTGATCTGCAGCCAATGTGAAGCGCCATGGATAATAAGGCAAGATGAGGTATAAAATTGCTAAGTTCATTTGATAGAATTCAATTGATATCTTTTTTCAGTAGTCTGGCATTTCTCTTTTTCATTTTAGAGCTGATCAGAAAAAAACGACTCAAGGAAGCTTATGCCCTTCTATGGATAATTTCCGGTTTTGTTTTTCTGTTTTTTTCATGTTGGAAAACAGGGATGGATTATTTTGCCGCCAAAGTTGGAATTTTTTATCCTCCGGCTTTTCTGTTTCTGATTTTGATTGTTGCAATAATCATAATTCTGGTTCAGTTTTCTGTAGTTGTTTCAACCCAGAATGAACATATAAGAAAATTAACTCAGGAATTGACTCTGCTAAAATCAGAGCAAAGCAACCGCAGAAAAAAGGAAGTCGAAAAGATTGACTAATTCTGTTCAAGCTCATTATCTCAGAGCTCTAATTCGCTCAATTCCGGTAGTTATCATAACCTCCTGTGCTTTCAGGATTTTTTGTCTTTTCAGCTACCCGAAGCTGAACGAACAATTTTTCCTTCTGATTCATGGAATCATTAACGAAGCGGTTTTCCCCCTTTCGCTGGTTGCCATCGCTGCATTTTACAGACATGAAAGCCTGAGCCGATTTTTTCTGGTTCTTGTTTGGCTGCAAAACATTATAATCAGCTGGGATTTCTTCCATTTTTTCCGTTATGGCTTCAGAATAAACAGCGATCTACTCATAGACCAGCGATGGCTGGCTTTTATTCGCAGCGAAAGACCTGCTTTTGCTGGAGTCATTTTTGGCAATATTCTGCTTTTCTGGATTATTTTGAAACTTTCCAATTCAAGCAAAAGTTTGATTCTGCCCAAACCATTTCCATTTTTGCTGACAGTCGTTGTTATGCATTTCTGCATTTTGTTCAGACCAGCGGCAGATTTAACAAGAGTAGTTGAATGGGAGCAATTTATCGAAGCTCAGGAAAAAATTTTAAAAACCAGATTAGAAATTTCAAGTCATCATTCTCATTTTAAACTAAAGTTGGAAGAGGTTTTTCCTGACCCCATCAAGTGCTTTGCCCAAAGCCATTTTTATGAACTTTTTGCCAGCAGGTTTTCGGGAAAACCAAAGCCCCAGTTAACATTCTTAAATCCTGAAGAGAAAATCTGGTCTCACAAGGGTTTTCATCAAAGCCTTCCAGAAAATACTCCAGAAGCTGGCTTAATGGCTTTAAGCAAAAACTTTTCCGGTTTAGAGATCGATGTTCATTTTTTACTACACCAACCCGGACTTGTAGTAAGCCATGATTTCCCGGATAAACGAAAGGCTGTTTTTCTTGAAATCTATCTCAAAAGTCTGGCACCATATCTTCCACGATTAAAAGGACTATGGCTGGATTTTAAAAACCTGCATCAGGCAAACATTGAAAAATCATTACAATTTCTTAATGAATTGTCGGAAAAATTTCCGGTCAGAGACCGGCTTCTTATTGAGTCAGACGATGCTCTGCTGCTAAGAAAGGTTTCACAGGCAGGTTTTCGTACAATTCTGGCAATTGGTTACGGCAACGAATCCTTTCAAATTACGGAAGCCGAGAATTTTGCGATAAGATCTTTAATTGTTCTTAGCAATTGTGAAATGGTTTCTTTACCATGGCAAACCGCTCTTAAAGAATCAACCTGGGAGTGCCTGAAGGATTTTCCAGTCTGTTTTTATACAGTAAATGATCCTGAGGTTCTAAAAATTCTTGCTCAAAAGAACCAGGTCTACTGCATTCTGACTGACCTGGAAACTGACCCTGGTAGTTTGATTAAATGAAACATTTAAAAAATCCCGTAGTGTTTTCAATTTTCGTTTTTATTCTGAGCCTGATTTTTAACCAGGTTTATATTGGTTTCAGAATAAGCATGCCCCTGGACTTTGCCACTTTAACCGCTCATCTGAACGCTTTTTTTAACGATCTCTTTTTTGCAGCGCTGATTATTTTGGTAACCATAAATCTGCCAATCATTAAAAAGGCCTCCAGAGTAATTCTTACTTTTGCTTTTCTTTTATTAACCCTGATGTCAATTGCTGATATCTGCCATTTTCATGTAACTCTTTCCAGATTTAACTGGCGGGTAATGCATAATCTGAATTTTTATTCAATCAAAGCTTCCTTGAATTTTCAATTGTTCCTGGTCACAGGAATTTATCTTGCGCTGGGTATTACAGCAGTGACAATGTTGTTTCGCAATGCTCAAACAGTTTTTTCGGAAAATCTTTTGAACAAACTGGCAATTTCTTTGTTGTCGGCAAAAATATTGATATTATTCTTTCTGCCCGTTGAGTTCATTCCAGAGAAATCTAATTTTACTCCAATAGCCATGCCGATCCAGGGAAAGAATCATTTTCTTCGAATTATCAGCGACGGATTGTTAAATGGTTTTTTAAATTTCAGACAGATTTATTCGGGAAGGCTACCTGACCATCAGGAGCTGAATGAAAAAGAGATATCATATCTTGAGCAGCATGGAATTTTGATGAAACAGGAATGCGGAGATCAGGAAAATAAAAGGCAATTCAAACGAATTATCATGATTGTCTTTGAATCTTTGGCAGCCGAATATCTGCATTCGTTCAACCCTGATATTCCTGAAGAAACCACCGACTTTTTTGACAAACTCATAATTGAAAATCCAAGTTTTCTGAACTATTACTCCTCAGACACTCCCACAATAAACGGCATAAATGCCATGCTTCTTTCAAAGATACCATTTACTCCACATGCGTCAAAGTTGCGCGGCGAAGAAAGTCTCACAAGAGTTCTGAAAAACCAGCATTCTTTCAAAAGCACCTTTATCCGTGGAGTCAGCAAGTTTTACAGTGCAGAAAATCTGGTAATTGAATCGATTTTTGGATTTGACGAACAGGTAACTTATGAAGAGCTGGCCACAAAATATCCTCGACCAGCTTTAACCGATTGGGGTTTTCATGATGACATAATTTTTGCAGAGGCCATTCAGAAGTTAAAAGAAAATCGCAACCATAATTATTTCATTCTTGCCAAGACGATAGACCAGCATCAACCACCTCATTACTGCGGTGTTAAGCCTGAATTCATGCCGGAATCAGTTCGCAGCCATTTCAGCCCGATAGTAAGGTCAATTTTCTGGGCCAACTATTGTTTAAAAAACTTTTTTGCGGAGCTGGAAAAGGAACAGCTATTCGATGATCAAACCTTGATTGTAATTACTTCTGATCATTACCCGTTCTCTGGTTTTGGGCACACGGAGCTGGTAAAAAATCCGCCTTTTTTCCAATTGGGAAGGATTCCATTGATTTTTGTTACCAGAGAAAAGATCAGCTTCCCACCGGAAAACTTGAAGAAATATTGTTGCCAGATAGATCTTGCTCCCACAATTTGTTGCCTCACCGGAGCAGTTCCATCACAATTTTTCCACGGGCAAAACATTCTCAAGCCCAGCATGGTCTCAAGAACTCTCGGTTTTGACGCAGATGTAATTTACTGGAGAAACGCGATGGGGAACTTCAGTGCAGATGTTAAGCACGACATTTTTCCTGACGAAGCAGTAAAGAAATGGTTCAACAATCTTTTCGCAATCCCGTGAGGTCATTTAACCAGAATGCCCTCAGACAAAAGATCAATGGCTTTCCCCTCAAGCACGTCTGAATCCGAAATTTTCAAAAGACCTTTTAAAGTTTGCCCGTTCTGGGTCAATAAAAATTTATAATGTTCTTCAGTTTCAACTCTCCCCTTTTTCTGGGCAGAAGGGTAAGGCAAATTCAGGGAAAAGTGTCCGGATGGATCAACAATAACCTTTTTCAAATAGATTTCCTTAACCAGATCAAAGCTGCAGCCAATGGAAACCGAAACTTCAGTGCCCGGGTCTGCCATCCCCTGAATCTTAGCCCCTTCGACAATTTCATAAATCAAAATTTCAGGTGAAGAAAAGCGATCTTCCTGCTTTGAAGAAAAAACCATGCGAAAATGCCCGGTCGGCTGTTCGAATTTCCCTGTTGTTTTAATGGCTGCCTGATTGCTTATCCAACAATGGAAAGTATCAACATATTTCTCTGTAAATTTTTCTGGTTTGATGTAATCACTGGTCAGAGAGAAGTAGTCGTCGGCAACATTATTTTTATTTTTGTACATGTTGAAAATATGGATTGTCGAATCACCGATATTGCGGTTTCTCAAATAAATATATCGCACCTGATACTTTCGGCAAAAATCGAAGGCCTCTGCTTCGGTTGTGGCTGAAAAAATTTCGGCCATTTTTTTATAACCCCACAGGGCATTATTTACCAGAACCGGTCTTCTTGCATAGTATGAAATGCGGTTTCCTTCGTCCCAGAAGCATAGAATTCCATACTCCGGCCGTTCAAGATTTTCATAACCAGAAGTAGGCGGGGTATTAGAAATAATCCAGTTGAAGGCTTCTATTTCATTCTTGGAAATGGTGCTTGAAACCTTAAATGTCGGATAGCTCAAGAGAAAACAGAAAATCATTATGGGTACTGCGGTAACGCAGATCCTGGAAATCCTGAAAGATTTTTCCTGTTCAGAAAGGGTTATAAGCCATCTAATCAATAAGTAGACGACAATTCCATTCAAAAAGCCGGGCATTACAGCCAACTCTCTCACGTAACGCACATTAGCAATACTTAAAAACAGATAAACCAGGGTCCAGTCTCTTATAATTGCACCACTTCCAGAAAAGATTCCTGCCGGTGGCCAGAAAAAGATCAAGGGTAGAACAAAAAAAGAAAAACCAAGCACAGCTCCAATTCGAAAAAATTTAAATGGCTGATTGATCAAAGAGCTGAAATCAATTGCGGGCTGCAACTCAGAAATTGTCTCCAGAACCGGATCTTTGGTGAAGATGAAAAGAGAGGCATTTTTAATCTGCTCGGGAAAAAGAAGCACCAGGGTAACCAGTCCCAAAAGAACAGTCAAAGCCAATCCCGAGGTTTTTTGCCAGACCCCAAGATAAATTCGGTTTTTGAATCGGTGAACAATCTGTAGAAACACACCGCCAGCCATGATCAAAACGACTTGAAACCAGCCAAATTCAAGATAAGAAAAAGTGCTGACTCCAGATTTTATCAGATATAAACCCACCAGTGATGAAGAAAAAATCATGGTGAACGCAGAGTATTCAAGGTAATCATCAGCAATAGGACTGTCTTTAACGTATAGAAAAACCCCATAGATCGTTGCGAAAAAAAAGAACATCGGAGTTCCGTGCCATGTGGAAATAAACAGCACAGCGGCCAGCCCCCCAAAGATTGCCTTTACCATGCTTCTATTCCTTGAAAAACTCCAGGCACAGATTAACCAACTCCAGATAAAGAAAGAATTCAGAAAATGGTAATCGATGCGAAGAAAAGCAAAAGTCATTGAGGCCACAATTCCAGGGACTGAACAGGCAATAATGAGAAAGACCAGACCAGGCTTTCTGGTCTGCTGCCATGAAAACCATGTTAGAAGGATGAGAATAAGCCACCCTAATAATGGAGGCAACCATCCGACAATAAAATCAGTGTTTACCTGAGAATCGGGGAATACTGAAAAAAACAGTCTGGTAAAAAGAATCAGAGATTTTAAATGAAATGGAGGGTAAATATTCTTCTTGATTGAGGGAAAACAGCCGTATTGATCGACCTCAGCATAATTACCCTGGAGTATGGACTGCTCCAGATACCTGAGAAACAACAAAGAATCTGGGTCACTGATATGATATGGCCCCATCCATGGATAAGCATCAAAAAAGTCAGAAAGAGAAAAAACCAGGTTTGCAAATAGCAGCAAAGAGGCAACTAAGAGGATTCGGTAAAAAAAAGGCCTTTTCATTTTTTTCCATTTCTGAAAACGAACATGCTGTGGTAGTATATCATAAAATAAAATGTTTATTTTTGCCATTGACACTGCCGATAAGTGTACCTATATTGCAGTAAAGTTGATCATGGAGAGTGCTTTATGAAACTAAATAGAAAACTTGGCTTTACCCTGATGGAGATCATGGTCGTTATTATCGTTATCGCGGTTCTTGCTTCAGTTGCCGGCCCGATGATCGGTTCGATCACAGACCAGGGTCGTGCCTCTGCAACCAAGTCTAAGATCAGTTCTATTAAAAGTGCTATTATGGCATATAAGTCAGATGTCGGCCGGTATCCCTTTTTTGGAGAAGCCTGTAACGCCAAGGAAGGTGGCGCTTATAACCAGGCGTCGGTTAAACTGATGGGAAACAATGAACAGGCCAGTATATTCGTTAATGAAAATATTGGGGTTTCGGGAAACGTTTGTGATTTCCAGATTCCGAATTACCGCCGAAAATGGAAAGGCCCCTATTTTGAATCCGGCCCTGATGATTTCATGTTTGACGCCTGGGGCACAAAAATGAAATATGCTGCCCTGAGCAAAAGCGTTTACCTTTGGGCTGCAGGTCCTGACATGAGCTTTGAAAGCCTTGGTAACGCAATCAACCAGGCAATGGTCGAAGCGCAGGGTATGGACGACATTACTCAGGTTGTATTTCAGGCTAGAAGAGATTTTACAACTGGATCCGCGGTTACTCCATGACAATTTTTTAAAAAGTTGAAAAGCAGATGCTTCACTTGAAGCGTCTGCTTTTTTATTTTAGGATAAAGAAATGGAACAGGAAGCCTTTCAAAATTTTGTTG
>JBMOKV010000338.1:0-1807 GCA_049325495.1 Candidatus Rifleibacteriota bacterium
GAATGTATTTCAATCCCGCCAGACGACTGGCACGATAGCGCCTTTCTCCTGATACAATCTGAAAACGTTCACCGATCTGTCTGACAAGAATCGGTTGCAGAACCCCGTTTTCACGAATTGACTGTGCAAGTTCCTGTAATGCCTGTTTTTCAAAGACCTTGCGCGGCTGATCTGGGTTCGGATAAACCTCTTCCAGTGGCAGCAGGCGAAACTGCATGGTGCTTATCGCCTCGTTGGCCGCATCGCTTATATTATCGGCATTTTTCATTGACAGGTTTAGCATCTTGGTCAAATTCAACATCTTCCAATTTGGATATGATTTTATGATATCATAAAAAAAAATTCCATAATTTTTTTTGTTTTGAAACCGGAGGTCAATAAATGAAAAAATACGTTTTTCTGGTGCATTGCATTGCCCTGGGTTTAATGATTGGCTTTCCCCTGACAGAGTCAGCTGCTCAACCTATACAGACAACCCCAGAATATCAGGCGGCCAGCCAGTTTCTGGCACAAAATTCTTTCGAAACCGCACTCGATGAAATTAAGAAGCTTATCGGTCACCCCAAACATCATGGGGCGGCAATGGTTGAAATTGGTAAAATAAGATCCCGTCAGGGCGAAACTGAAATGAGTCTGGCAATGGCACATTTCAGCGAAGCGGCCGAATCTTTACGGGCAGGAATCGAAGCTGGGGCCATTACCGGGCCCGAGCTTCCCAAAACTCTTTATGATCTTGGCCGCATTTACGAAGAACGGCTTAGAAACTACGTTTCTGCCGCTGAAACCTATGAAAAAATTGTTGAAGAGCACCCTGAGTTCCTTTCGATCGACAAGGTTTATTTTCATCTGGCCAGCTGCTATGAATTGACCGGGCGCAGAGAAGAGGCGGTGGCTCATTACAAAAAGCTGGTTACCGATTACTCCTTCAGTTCGCATTTCAAAGCGGCACAGGAAAAAATGAAAGAGCTGGCAATCGGCACATCAACCGAGTCTGGTGCCATTGAAGCTCAGGCCCGGCTGGTTGATGACGCTGAAGAAGGCTCGGGTGAAGCCCGGGCGGGTATCGATCTTGGCGATATGCAGGCTGAAGCGGGAAATTTCTCCAAGGCGGTCGATGCCTATAAAAAGGCGGCACTTGCCGCCGGTGACCCTGAAGTGTCGCTCAATGCATACAAAAAGATGGTTGATATTCTTGACAATAAACAGAAAGACTATGAAGGAGCAGCCAAGGCTCTCGAAGAAATGCTGCAGAAATTTCCCGATGCTGAAGGCTCAGACGAGGCAATGTACAGGCTTGGGCGCATTTATGAAGAAGATCTCGATTCGATGAAGACTCAGGTTATCGACGGTCGGGTACGCTATCGCAAAAGCTCAGAAAATGTTGAAAAAGCTATAAATCATTATAATTCGGTAACCGAAAAGTTCCCCGATGCCGATATATCGGCTGAAGCCTTTCTAAGAAAAGGTGAGCTTTACGAAAAGGAACTTAAGGATTATGACCAGGCCCGCAATGCCTATGAAAACTTCCTGCGCAAGTTTCCCAACCACGATGAAGCAGGCGCAATACGAGAAAAACTCGAAGAAATCAGAGATTACTGATAAAAAACTTGCATCTTGTACAGCAGGCAGACCGGCTTTTCAAAGAATTGCCGGTCTGCTTTGTTTTTTCCTGTTGCTTGCCGCAGGCCAGTTGCGCGGCGATGCAACCGTTCATGGTCTTTCAGGTACAATGCTGGTGCCTGGTCTTGAAATTCTTCCACCAGGTGGTGCGCGGGCCGCGATTCACTTTACCGGGGAGAACGACTTT
>JBMOKV010000339.1:0-1805 GCA_049325495.1 Candidatus Rifleibacteriota bacterium
ATTCTCAATAATCCCATTCCAGTTTTAAATGCATTCTACGGCCAATTTCGCGAATCTGATTCTGCAACACCTCAGGGACAAAATCGCGATGGTCGGCATCGAACACATTCTGGCAAACAAATGCCAGATGCAGGCCTGGCTTTATTCTCCAGGCTAATCTGGAATCAAGACTGTAGAAACCGTCAAGATTCCCCAACTGGATGTCACTGCGGTAAATCATCCAGTTGTCCCATTGAATCCGGTCTGTGAGATTGAGCATTGCTCTAAGCGAGGCTGATTGCTCGGGGTAGTTTTTCTTAATGTCAGCGAGAAAGAAATTCGGTGGTGCTGCTGGGTCAATTTTGATCAGGCTGTAATCACCAAAAACCTTTAATTTACGGTTCGCCTGCCAGGCAATAGAAACTTCTGCCCCGCGAATTTCTGCATCAACCTTATTGCCGAGGCTGGCGTTGACCAACAAATAACCCGGAGCCAGAAATGCTGTGCTTTTTGCAAAAGATCCCGCAAGTTCAAAAAGATGGTTGTAAAAACCGGTGATTTTGAGGTGGAGATTGTGATTAAAGTCTTTTTTCCAGCCTAATTCAAAGGCTCGAACATGCTCATCGGAAAAATCTCTGAGATCAGTTTTGATGACAGTCGGAGGAGTGCCCAAAGGAAAAGCATCCTCGTAGAAACCGGCACCCCGTTCCAGTCGTGAAGGAGTTCGGCAGGCTTCAGATATTGCGAACCAGTATGTGTTTTTCGAATCCGCCCGGTATAGCATTCTGATGCTTGGTTGAAAGCCGAATCCGGTGTATCGGTTGTGTTCCAGCATCGAACTCACAGTCAGCCACAGCCTGTTTTCCTTGAGAGTTATTTCATCTGTGAAGAAAAGACGAAATTGTGAGGTCAGTCTTGATGTCTCATCGACCCACATATACTTCGAGCTTTCAATAAAATCCTGGCTCAGTCTGCCGGCTATGCCAACGACCAGGTCATGTCGATTTTTCGTTTTGAAGCGGCGGTTATATTCCAAATCGAGGGTTGAGCGCTCTTCATCGATAAAAATATGGTCAAGAGATGTATGCTCGAAGTTTGCATGCAAATTGGAAAAGGACCCGTCAGAATGTTTTCTGTTCCAAAGAGCATTTAAATTTACGCCGTTTATCTTTTGAGTAAAAAGTAGGGAAACAGCAGAAGGAGGTTCACTGAACATGGTTGCCCGATCATCGGCGCTGCTGGAAAAAATGTTTCCGGAGAGGGTAAAATCCAGATTTTCTCTGGTTTGATCCATCCTGAAGCCTGCGGAGAAATTTTTCAGGGCATCTTCTCCCCTTGCAGGGCCTGGTTGATGGGATTGGGGGGTGTTGAGTCCTTTGGCGTAAACCCGCATGAATCTGCCCGGTTCCGGCTGCCAGCCATAATTGAAAACTGCGCTTAAAACGTCACCGGCATAAATGCTGTGACTGGTTCCCTGCATCGATCGAGCATGGGAGGTGATGATGTTAATGACGCCATTTACTGCATTTGCGCCCCATATCGAGCTGCCGGGCCCACGGATCACTTCGATTCTTTCAATGGTTTCGACCGGTAGATCAAGGGCTTCCCAGAATACTCCTGAAAAAGTGGGAGAATAGACACTTCTGCCGTCAACCATTACCAGAAGCTTGTTTGAATATTCCCGCATAGCTCCGCGAATTGAAATCGCCCAGCGGTTGTTGCTCAGATACAAGACCTGCAACCCGGGTGCCATTCTAAGAATTTCGGGTATATTGGTAGCCCCGCTGCGGCGGATGTCTTCCTTTTCGATAACGTAAACCGCCGCC
>JBMOKV010000340.1:0-1804 GCA_049325495.1 Candidatus Rifleibacteriota bacterium
CGGTGGGAACGGTCAGCTTGGGAAGAGCATTTTCATCATCTTCATCATCAAATTGAACCGGTCGGCCGTGACGATCGAGAATAGCTTCGGTCTGACGCTCTGCTTCACGCATTTCGGCTTGAACCTTTTTCGAAAAATGGGCTCTCTTGTTTTTGCCCTTTTTCTTTTTCGCAGTTGGGATTTCTTTCTTTGGAGGCGCAGTTTTTATAATAGTAATCTGCTTGTTGACTTCAACTTCTTCTTCTTCTTCCTCTATGCGAACAGGCTTGGGGCCAAGCTTTTTCTTTTCTGCCTTGATTCTTTCTTCTTCAGCGAGCAGGGCAGCCTTTGCTTTTTCACGTTCTCTTTCGCGTTCACGTTCACGTTCGCGCTCACGTTCACGTTCCAGTTTTTCCGGTGGAGTGGGTGCCTTTTCAGAAACGGCTACCGGCGGCTTCGACGGAGGTACAGCAGCAGTTTCAGGCTTTTTCTTTTCCGGTTCTTTTTTAAATTCAACGGTTTCAGCTGGCTTTGGCTTGATCTGAGGCTTTTCAGCTTTTGCCGGTTCAGGTTTGCGGAAATGCTTCTCAAGAGCTTCTACCATTTCGTCGCTTACTGCTGAAAACTGATGTGCTTTTACTTCATAGCCCAGCTTACCGAGAATATCGGCTACTTCTTTATTGCTTAAATCATACTGTTTGCTTACTTCGTGTAGTCTTATACCCATCCATTACCTCCGCGATGTCAATCTTCCGTGTGTTTGTCTGAAGCCATGTTTTCAATGTCTTTTTCAGTTTTGATGTCGATTTTTATTCCGGTGAGCTTGGAGGCCAGTTTGACGTTCTGACCTTCCTTGCCGATGGCGAGAGACAGTTGGCTCTGTGCTACAATCGCGAGAGCATAACTTCCATCTTCTGAAACCTTTACCGATTGAATCTTGGCTGGACTCAGTGCATTTGTGACATATTCAACCGGATCGTCACTGTATCGGACGATATCGATTTTTTCACCATTCAGTTCATCTACGATACCTTTGATGCGGCTGCCTTTAAGGCCTACGCAGGCACCAACCGGATCAATTCGGTTATCTGAAGTGGCAACCGAGATTTTTACCCGCAGCCCGGCTTCTCGTGATGAAGATTTAATCTTGACCAGGCCATCAGAGATTTCGGGAACGGCCTGTTCGAAGAGAATTTCCACAAACTTCGAAGAACTGCGGGAAAGAATGATCTGTGGCCCCTTGGGGGTCGGTTTTACTTCAGAAACGTAACATTTGATTCGGTCATTGGTGCGGAATACTTCGCCGGGAATCTGCTCACGAGGCGGCAGAACTGCTTCAGTGTTGGCAAATTCAACATATACATGCTGGCGTTCAACCCGCTGAACCTTGCCGGTCAGAACCTGACCAACCCGGCTCTGATACTCTTCGAATACCATGTTTCGTTCGGCATCCTTGAGTTTCTGACTGACCACCTGGCGGGCAGTCTGGGCGGCAATGCGGCCAAAGGAGGGCGGCGTAACGTCTTCTTCGACCACATCGCCTGGTTCTGCGTCAGGGTCGATCTCTTTGGCTTCTTCGAGAGTGTATTGCTTGTCGGGGTCGTCAAGGTCGTCACCGGCAATAACGGTGCGTCTTGAAATAACCTTGAAATCACCGGTCTCCTCGTCAAGGCGAACAATTACATCTTCGTCGGAATCGAAATTTTTTCGATAAGCGACTACCAGTGCCTCTTCTATTGCCCTTACCAGCACCGGCATCGGTATGTTCTTTTCACCGATAACTTCTTTCAATGCTTCAATTAAACTCGTTTTAGCCATTTTTTTG
>JBMOKV010000341.1:0-1803 GCA_049325495.1 Candidatus Rifleibacteriota bacterium
GATCACCAGATACCTTTCGCAGCTGTCGGAAAAGTCGCTGACCGAAGAGCAGACAGCCACGATGAACAAGTATGTCAACATTATCAATGACCTTGAAGGCCTTGCTGACCTCATTCACAAAATTATCGTGCCATTTGCACGTGCCAAAGCCCGTGAGAGTATAAGATTTTCGGAAGAGGGCTTTCGCGAGCTTCTTAACTGGTTCGACACCGTGTGCGACAATTTCATGCTTACCATCAATGCCTTTGCCACCAATAACAGGCAGCAGGCCGAACGTGTCATTCGCAGCGAGCACGATTTCGACCTGATGGAAAAGAAATTCAGAACTTCACATATTTCAAGAATCTTTCAGCAGAAGATTCAGTCTATCGAAACCTCTACCATGCACCTCGATCTTCTTGGCTGTTTCAAAAGAATCAATACACACTCCGTCGATATTGCCCGTGCCATGATCGGTGAATGGTACAGCCTCAGACCCGCAGTTTCTGACCAGCCTGCCGAGGCAAAGCCGGCAATCGAGGCAAAACCTGAAATTCAGGCTCCGACACAGACCGTGCCGGAGAATCCTTCCATAGCCGAGCCCGTTGCCCAGGAATCGGATAAGAAAAAAGAAATCGATTCCGACAAAATTCCTGAAAACTGGTATTAGAAGCCCTTAGACCTCAGGTCTGAATGACTCTTGTTGCTCGCCGATCAACGGGCTTTTACCCATTCGGTTAAATTCATCGGCGATTGAACTTCTCAGGTTTGAAAATTAATTTTAAAAAAAACTGGTCGCTCAGGGTCTGCGAAGCGCCGGCAGCACCATTTGTTTTACATATCCAGCAAGGGGTTTCAGAGTTTTGCTTCGTCCCGGCAAAGTGTGCTATAAACCTGCCAGTTAATTTTTTTGGTTTGCAGGTGACAGATGAACAATACCGATATCGCCAGGGCGATCGACATACACCGTTTTCTTGATAAGCTTGAAGAAGCCAGCGATATTCAAAATTATTACCGGATCAACCACCTCTCTCCCACACAGCGCGAACAACTGGCAGAAAAAATGGCTGAGACCCTTGCCGATGAACTGATTCGGCTTGGCCTGAAGATAGATGCAGAGCGCTGACAAAAAGAATTGTATCATTTACTGGTATTCTGGAACCGGAAATTCTTTTCTGATCGCCGAAAGAATTGCGCAGCGCCTGGCTGAGCACCAATATGTCGTTGAACTGGTTCAGATTCGTTGTGATACTGTCGCCCAAATTCCCGAATCAACCCTTGTTGGCCTCGTTTTCCCGATTGCTGTCTCGGGCACTTACCCATTCATTTGGGATTTTTTTGAAAGATTGCCCGAATCAAAGAATAACAGCATTTTTATGGCCGATACCCTCGGTGGATACAGCGGCGGAATCAAGGGCCCCCTGGCAAAATGCCTCAGAAAAAAAGGATACGACACTATTGCTGCCCTTGAATTTGTCATGCCCGAAAATTTCCCACCCGGGCGGAAACCTGATAAAAACCGTGATGATTTGAGAATCAGCAAAGCTCTTTCTGAAGCTGATCTGTTTGTCAGTCGCATGTTGCAGAATCAGGAAAAATGGGGGGACATTCCGGTCTTTTCAAGTATTCTGGGTTTGTTTTGCCGAACCCGAGCTCCCTGGACAACCATGCGAAAAATCTTTGCCTGGAAAATTGACCCGGAAAAATGTAGCAGATGTGGCCTTTGCATCAGACTTTGCCCGGTAAAAAATATTGAAAAAGGCTCTTTGGGCTTGCCAAAGTTTTTAAAAAACTGCCAGACCTGCATGAGATGCGTGGCTTTTT
>JBMOKV010000342.1:0-1801 GCA_049325495.1 Candidatus Rifleibacteriota bacterium
GAGATTCCAGGAGGAAAAGTATGGCTCGTATAGCAGGCGTTGATCTACCTCGCAACAAGAGAGTAGAAGCAGCTCTTCCGTATATTTACGGTATTGGCTGGACAACTTCACGCCAGATTCTCGAAAAAACCAAAATTAACCCCGACACTCGCGTAAAAGATCTCACCGAAGACGAAATTTCCATGATCAAGAAAGTTCTTGAAGCTGATTTTCGTGTAGAAGGCGATCTCAGACGTGAAGTTTCCATGAACATCAAACGTCTCATGGAAATTGGTTGCTACCGCGGTCTCAGACACAGAAAAGGTCTGCCGGTTCGTGGTCAGAGAACTAAAACCAACGCTCGCACCAGAAAAGGTCCGAGAAAAGCCATTAGAAAAGGCAAATAAGCCTCTTTCTAAGGATGTAAACTGATTTAAAGGAGCATAAAATGGCTAAATCAGGAAGTAAGTCCAAAGTGCGGACCAAAAAACGCGAAAAGAAAATAGTAGCGAAAGGTCAGGCACACATTCAGGCAACTTTCAACAACGTTATCGTTACCATTACCGACATGAGCGGTAATGTACTGTGCTGGTCTTCATCGGGATCCAACAGTTTCCGTGGATCCAGAAAATCTACCCCGTATGCCGCCCAGGTTTCTGCCGAAGTGACCGCAAAACGCGCTCTTGAATTCGGAATGAAAGAAATCGAAGTGTTTGTCGCTGGCCCCGGAATGAGCCGTGAATCAGCTATTCGCGCTCTGCAGAACAACGGCCTCCAGGTAACTGGAATCAAGGACGTTTCCGGAATTCCGCACAATGGTTGTCGCCCTCCGAAGCGACGCCGCGTCTGATGGAGGTATACAATGGCTAGATATACAGGTTCAGTTTGTAGACTTTGTCGCCGTGAAGGCGATCAACTTTTCCTCAAAGGTGCCCGCTGCTACACCGAAAAATGTGCGTTCAAACGCCGCGCAACCATTCCTGGCGTTCATGGCGCCGAAAAAATGCGCAAAAAACAGACTGGATATGAAATTCAGCTGCGCGCTAAACAAAAAGTAAGAAGAACTTATGGAATTCTCGAAGCACAGTTCCGCAAATATTACGAAGCTGCCAACCGCAAGGGCGGCAACACCGGAACCAACCTTCTCCATCAGCTCGAAACCAGACTTGATAACGTCGTATTTCGCATGGGTTTTGGAATTTCCCGCGCACAGGCCCGTATGTGGGTTACCCAGGGACATTTCGAAGTAAACAATCGCAAATGCAATATTCCCAGTTATCAGCTCAGACCCGGCGATGAGATTAAACTCCTCGACAACAGCAAGGTTCGCAAAACCGTAAAAGACATCATGGAAATTTCATCAAGTCGTGAAGTTTCTGCATGGCTGCAGATTGATCGCGAAAACCTCAAAGGCAAATTCCTTGCTCTGCCCGAAAGATCACAACTTGATCCGAAGATTCAGGAACACCTGATCGTTGAGTTCTACTCTCGCTAACCTTTAAGGAGGCCTTGTAGCGTGATTGAAATTAATCGACCCAAAATCAAATATTCTGAAGGTGAAGACGAAAACCACGGCATCATAACCCTCGAACCACTTGAAAGAGGTTATGGCCAGACCCTGGGTAACGCGTTTCGCCGCGTTCTTCTTGCTTCACTTCCCGGCTCATCTGTTTGTGGCGTAAAGATCGATGGCGTTCTTCATGAATTCTGCAGCATTCCTGGTGTTGTTGAAGACGTTACCGCCATTATTCTTAACCTCAAAAAACTCGTCGTAAATCTTGAAACAGAAGAACCTCTTACCGTTCGCCTAGAAGTTAAGGGC
>JBMOKV010000343.1:0-1799 GCA_049325495.1 Candidatus Rifleibacteriota bacterium
CTTTCTGATGCAACGGGATATTTATGATGTCGTTCCAGAGCTGATCAAGAAAGATTCACCAGAACCGGTTGCGGGATTCTCACTTCTTGCATGAAAAGGCTTAAATTCGCCCATTCGATGTGCTAATATAATTTTATTGAAATCCATCGTTTGTCCGGAGCAGTCATTCTCAATGCCAGAAAATCATCCTTTTAATCTGCGCGATCATGGCCATAAAATAATTGAAATGATCGTCGATGATCCTGATATCAAGCCTGATCATAAGGCCATCGCCACCCTGCAGCTACTGACAAAAAAGTATGAAAGTGTCATTCTTTCGCTTGAAGAAAATGCCACTCTGAACCCTGAATTGTTGCCAGTGCTTCTGAAAATTGGCGAGTTTGGCGCTTTAAAAATAGTTGCACCCTCATCTTCGAGCCAGATCAAGTTTAACCTTCACGGCCTTCAGGTCTTTGCCGAGCCTTTCAGCGCAATTCGCCGAATCGTTGGCGAACGTAACGCCGAAAAAATTATTAAACAGATCAGCAGAATCGGGGTCACCAGAACCTCTGCATATAACCTGCTTCAGATGATGCGTAACTCAGAGGTGAAATTCGAAGAAATTGAAGAGGCGGCATCAAAAGACCCGCAGCTGGTGGCGAGAATGCTCAAAACCGCTAATACTACCTACCTCAACCGGCGTTTTCCCGTTGAAACTCTTAAGGCGGCGGTTACTTATCTAGGCCTTGAAGGCATTCGACAACTGCTGGTTCACGAGCTATTCATCAGCTTTGCCCAGTTTTTCTCCAACCAGCGCGACAAAATTGCTCACCTGCGCCGTTGTTCGCATCTTGCCGCATATATTGGAAAACTCATTAAGGCCGATCTGCCAACCATCGGTAAAATGCGGGTGGCCGGCCTGCTTCATGATATTGGTTCGCTGGCCTTTTCCTTTTACGACAAGGAAGAGTATGCGAAAGTTTTCAACATGGTCAGAAAAGAGCGCTTGACCACCTTCGATGCTGAAACCAGAGTGTTTGGGGTCAGTCATCAGTATCTTGGTGGTCTTTATGCCCGCGAACTGGGTATGCCCGACTATGTTGTTTCGGCCATTGAAAGGCATCATGACCAGGATATTGACCCGCAGGATTTCGTTAAGCTGGCGGTTATTTGTGCCAATGGCTTTTTGAACGAAAAGATCGAACAGATTAATTTTTCGAACTATGACCAGTTTTTTAAATTCCTCGCCGATGAGATCGATGCGAAAAATCCTGCTCTGCAAAAGCTCATTCAGGCTGCTGAAAAGGCGCGAAAGACAGGAAAACCGGAAGATTCTGATTCTGAGCTGCCCCCGCCTGAATCGGAAAGCGATGATATCGCACCTGATGAAACTAAGGATTTTACTGAAGATCAGGCCGAATCTTTTGCCGAAGAAATTTCAGCCTTAAGATTTAAACCGCTGCAGTTTGATGGCCTTCTCAAAGAAGAGCTAGATTCTTACATCCTTTCTTCTGCAAACGCCCAGGAGTAGACAAAACCCCTCACTCTGGTTATGCTTATATCAGAGGGAGCTGAATGTGTACACGCAGGGAGGCGTCATATGGCAACTCAACCGCTTAACACAAATCCTTTTTTACAGCAGGTTCTTTTCCAGAACCTTTCTTCCGCCAATGTTCAACCAGGTCAGGTAAAAAACTCTGCCCAGCTCATATCGGCTGCATTTTCGGCCAAGGCCAGCGTTGCAACCATTTCAAGCAGCGGAGCCAAAATAAACCGTATCAGTGCCTCAGTCAGAGAATCTGGTAACCCCGAGGCATACC
>JBMOKV010000344.1:0-1796 GCA_049325495.1 Candidatus Rifleibacteriota bacterium
GCAGTCAATGATTATGGCGGCAAACTGTTGCAGTCCCAGGTAATTCAATGACGCCGGCCCGGTTGCCGTAAATTTTTCTATCGGCAATGAGCAGGGTGGGGCGGCAAATTGCCCAGCGGCCTTGGATTTGTCGGTTATTATCAGAATCTTTTTTGCGGTCATGACTCGATCATGATATTAGCAGGCGTCTTTAAAATCAATCAAAAAACTAAACAAAAAAAACCGACAGACTGAAAGCCTGCCGGTTTTTTAAATTTTAGACCCCGCGATTGCCGTGTAAAAGAAAAATTGAACCCGACTGAAACAGTACGGTTGTCCGCCTGTTTAATCGCCGGGGACTTCGTGCCGGCGATTATTCCGGTCGTAAGTGTTTCTCGGTGATAAACAGAGACAGATTCCCTTTCGGATACAGGTGTCGGCTCAATTTAACCTGTACTATCACGCACAACGCAGGGAAAACTTTTCAAAGAGCTTACAATTAAAAAATATCAAAATACCAAGGCTCGCGCAACAAATTTAAGCAAAAATTAAATCTATATTTATCGTTGAAAAAACTTGATCGGCAAGGTTGTCAAAACCGTTTTTCTTGGGTAAAATTATTGAAACATCGTACCTTAAATCAAGGAAAAAGTAATGAAAATTTCGCTTAAGTCGGGCATCCTGCTTCTGGTGATGCTGATGCTGACGTTCAATAGCCTTTCTGCCGTTACTCCGGAATTTGCCGAAGCTCATAGAGAGCCGTTGCGACCCGAAAAAGACATAGTGTTCAAGAAAACCCTTTTTGTCTGCGGGCTCATAAATGCCGCATACCTGGGAATCAATGACCTGGTAGCTGCTTTGCAGCTGGCAAAAACCAACAAATACAAAAATGTTAACGCCGATGGTCTGGCAGCCCAGTTGCTTGCAGTGAAAATCGGCCTGGTTGAAAAACCTTCTCTGATCAGATACATCGCCCGAGAAATTGCCTTCTGTGAAAAGTTCCCCAACTTTCCTCTTGGATTTAATGACTCACCAGAAGGCCGTGAAAAAATCAGCGCGGAATTTTTTAAAATTGCTGATCATATTGAGAAGCTGCCGGTTAATCACAATCTGAAAGATCTTCCAGCCCTTAAAAAAGAGGCAGATCGTGTAGTATTCGACCTGTTCTGGACCGACAGCGAAAAAATGCGCACTTTATGTATCGACATGATGAATTTTATCAGGGTCGAACTCAAAGAAGACCTGCCGTTTGACATTTTCGCCAAACCCATACCCCGGCCGGAAAACTAACCCCGTTTTCTGCTTTTTCCGCCGGTCGAAGCCCCGGGATTGCGCATGGCCCGCTTTTTGGCGACGCCCTTTTCCCTGCCGGATTTCAATGCCTGGCCAAGCTGTGTAAGTACCCCAAGCTCGAGGTGCTCTTCCTGCATTGCGATGATTTCGTCGCGAATCATGGCTGCTTTCTCAAATTCCATGCGGGCGGCGGCCTGCTCCATTTCTGATTTGAGCTGATTGATCAGTTCTAAAAGCCTTTCAGAAGTAAAATCTCTGGGTTTTTCCGGCCGGTCAGCACCACCGGGCAGGAAAAGGGCTGGCAGCTGCTTGCAGATCGTTTTGGGCTCGATGCCATGGGCAAGATTGTATTGATGCTGAATTTCGCGTCTGCGTGCCGTTTCATCGATGCAGTATTTCATTGCCGGGCTTATCTTATCGGCATAGAGAAAAACTTCACCCGCCGAATTACGGGCTGCCCTGCCGCAGGTCTGCATCAATGACCATGAAGACCGCAAAAAACCTTCCTTGTCCGCATCAAGAAT
>JBMOKV010000345.1:0-1795 GCA_049325495.1 Candidatus Rifleibacteriota bacterium
GCAGTAAAGCTATTCAGATTATGAACGAAGGGCTGCTGATCGAAGATATTCAAATCGATTTGACCGATATCGAAGTCAGCGACTATAAAGCCTTCGTCAGATCTGGCAATGAAGCCTGTAATGTTGAAGTTGAAAGTTCACCCCAACTTCCACTCAGTGCTACCGGTGAAGACGGAGCTCCTGGTCCAGACTACAGCATTACTTTTAACATTCCCACCTTCAATGGCAATAAAGAAGCCTCGAAGGTGAAATTCAAAGTCTGGGCTCCTGGAGCCGGTTTCGAAATCACTCACATCTACTGGGCCTGGGAAGAAAAGGTTTTCAACAAAGATTCTGAAACAAGAGTAACCACTCCTGCGGTTTACGACGCCAGCGGCACTCTTGTAACCCCAGAAGTTAAGACTACAAAAGAAGTCTGGAAACAGGAACCTGGAGTTAAGAAATGCAGCGAACAACTGAAACTCAAGGTAATTAAGCCTGCTGCTGAAGCAGGTTCCACCGACTTCATCGTTTACGATACCAAAGGCCCAATCGCAGCCAAGTTCACCACCAATCCTGCCGAACAGAACTTTGCCGCAACCGGTCAAACCACTATGCCATTCGTTCTTGAAGTTCTTGATACGAACCCTTACTTTCAAGAGGCCTTCAATACCACGATCGGCAGCTTCAATTTCAACCAGAACGTTAATAATCTTGGTTTGCAGATTTACTACACTTATCCATGCTACCAGTTCAGTTCTGAGGCTGGTCTTTCAATGGACGCGCTGAAAACGGGTGGTTACGGTCTTGCCGATCTCGAAGACCTTTCAAACAAAACCGCCTCTTTCAAAAGCTATAAATACGAGCCAAAATGGGTATGGAAAAAAGCCAATGTCACAGGCCTTTCGATCTCTGCCAGCGCCAAAAAGCCAGGCAGTACCGGCCGCCACGCCGGATCTCTGAACACCATTTACGGAACTGTTACCATTCAGCAGCCAAGGCCCTGGCATCAGTGCAATGACTCAACCTCAGCCGATGGCAAAAGCTCCCCTGAACCGAAATTCAAACTTTTCGCCATTTCAAAAGACAGCCAGGGACTGCCCTGCATGCAGTATGATGCAGTCAATGGAATGGGCGAAAGTCTGGTAAGCGATACTGCCAAACCTGATGCGGGCTCAGATTCTGAAGCATTTTCACCAACTGATGGCTCGGTTATTCCGGTTGGCGAACTGCTTGATAAAATTCCCAGCCCCGGCATTCCTACCAGCAGCTGGAGCAACCTGGCGTTCATGAAAGCCAAAGATGAAATTGCCCCAGAAATTCAGGTTGTAGTTTTCGATACGAGAACCAACAAATATCACATGTTTGGAACCAAAGAAAACGTCGATGCAACCTTCAGCAATTTTGGCAGCAATGGATTTGATGACGACTACTCATCCGGTGATCTGCCTTATCTGGGCAAAAAAGATGCCATCGACGGGGAACATAAATTTACCGACATAGCTGATCTAAACGGGCTTTTCGACACCTACCTTTCAGGAGCAAATGCAATTTCAACCGTTGCTGACGATACCAATGTCGGTTACGTTTGTCAGAAAAACAACCGCCTTGTTTTCTACATCAGAGCGTTCGACAACATCAATACCTGCGATGCTTCGAAGAAATTTGGCGTCTCATCACTTGACTACACGATTCAGGATAAAGACGGAACCGTATCTGACTCTATTTCGACCTCTGACATGATGAAAGCAATCGAGCATGTTTTCAGATTCGAAAACATCGATGCGGGTGGAGCAGTCAGCCCTGAATACAGTCC
>JBMOKV010000346.1:0-1793 GCA_049325495.1 Candidatus Rifleibacteriota bacterium
GTTTTGGCTCTTTTGCTACCGTTAAACGCGAAGCACGCAAAGGCGTCAATCCCCAGACCAAAAAAGCCATCAAAATTCCGGCCAAAAAAGTTGCCAAATTTATGCCCGGCAAAGAACTGAAAGAACTGGTTAACGGCGTAGCCGCCAAAAAGAAAAAATAATCGGTTTATGCAAAAACCCCGCCTGGCGGGGTTTTTTTTATGCCTTTTAAATGTCCATGCTATTTTCTTGACTTTTCCTGCAGGCAAAATATATTAACAAATTAGTATTGAATTTGGGAGCGGTACAACCTGGTGAAAATTTCCAGCTTTACTCATAAGGGTATGGTCAGGCAGAACAATGAAGATTCATGCCTGATTATTCCACCATGGACCAGTATTTCAATCAGGTCCGGCGCCAGCATGTTTGCAGTTGCAGACGGCATGGGCGGTCAAAATGCCGGTGAAATCGCTTCTGGCCTGGCGGTAGAAACTGCGAGACGCTGGCTTGAATCCGTAAAACTCAACCAGATATCAATTGAAATCGTTGAAGAACTGTTTGCCCAGATCAACCTTGAAATCTGGAACTATGCCCAGAAAAACCCCGAAGCGTCAGGAATGGGGACTACTCTTACAATGGTGTTGATACACCAGTCTACTGCAATCTGCGGCCATATTGGTGACTCAAGACTGTATCGACTTCGCAATCAGCAACTCACCCAGTTGACCAACGACCATACCCTGGTTGGTGAGCAGGTTCGTATGGGTAAAATGACCCTTGATCAGGCAAGAGTGCACCCTACCCGCCACATTTTGAGCCGAGTGCTCGGGGCCCGGCAATTCGTTACCCCCGATATATTCAGTGTCGAACTTGTTCCGGGCGATATTTTCCTGCTGTGTTCCGATGGGGTCTATGGCATGATCACCGATCAGCAGATTCTTGATCAGCTTAAGCAACCAGAATTCAGCGAGCTTTCCGGTTCGATCATAGATGCTGCAAATGCCGGAGGCGGTAAAGACAATTGCACTGCAGTGGTGCTGAAAATTGAAGAATTGCCTGTCGCTTCACCGGGTCGATTTTCTCTTACACGGCTGCGTAATTTGATTTCTCACTGGGGCGAGGCAGGTTCAGTGTAGAAAACTATGGTAAATTTTGTGAATTTAAAGTATAAATACAGTATGAAAAATCTGGAGGTTTTCATTTCATGGACACTACGTTATTAATTATCGGGGCTATAATCCTTGTCATCATTGTCATAATTGTGGTGGTCTTGACTTCTAAGGATAAAGGCACAGGCCAGACTGCCAAAGCAGCTAACAATGCCGAAGAAGAAAAGAAGGAAATTACTCACAAACGATTTAAGCAGGTTCTCTCAGGATCTGATCTTCAGAATGATATGAAAGCCGAAGAAGAAGAATTGCTGACCAAATACACCGCCGGCACCGGAGAAGGCATCAACGAAGTTGAAAAACTTCTTGAAGGTGATCCCAACAATGTTGATCTGCTCGACTGGCTTGCGTTCATGTATTACAGCAACAATAACATCGACAAGGCAGTGGAAACATACAAAAGAGCACTGGCGATCAAGCCTGACAATGAAAATCAGCACTATTATCTTGCTAACAGTTATTTCAAAAAGGGCATGAATGCTGAAGCCAAAAAAGAATGGAGCGAAGTCATTCGACTTAAGCCCAATTCCAAGATTGCCAAAAATGCTCAGGAGCGTATCGATTACATCGTAAATCAGGGCAAGTAAGCGAAAGGTAAATAATGCCTCCGGTCGTTAATCCTCCAGAATTAACGCGCTACCACCT
>JBMOKV010000347.1:0-1789 GCA_049325495.1 Candidatus Rifleibacteriota bacterium
GGATGTTGAGTGCTTCAGGGTTCTGCATCATGCCCAGCGCCTGGGCTGCATTGAATCTTACTTCCTGTTGTGAATCATTAAGAGCATGGATCAGAAGCTGTACCGCTTTCGAGCTTTCGATATTGCCAAGCGCGAGGGCCATGAAATCCTGTATGTTGTCGCTTTCATAGGTTTGCAGCAGAAAATCGGTGGCACATTGTCCCTTGAATTTCGAAAGAGCGATGGCAGATTCACGGCGCTGCTCATAGGCACCGGTCAGGAAATTATTGATCAACCTTGCAACCAGCGGTCGCAAACTGCAGATTATGGCATCCATTTTTTTCCTCAGATTTCAGTGACGGTTAAACATAAAGATACTACCAGAATCATGGCAAGATTAAAATACTGTACATACACAAAAGGTAAAGAATGCTTAAAGCCTGATGGCGGAAGATAAGATCTTCTGCTGGCTGGATTGGTGGGTTGCATGGAGCTTTTATTATGCTATATTAAATTCTGAGGATCACCTCTATTTCAAGAACATGAAGCCGGGGGAAAAAATGACCAGCAGTGAAGCCAATGCACTTACAAGAGAAGGGCTTTTTCGCATGTTTGCCGAAGAGGCCTGCCGGGATGGAATTCTCGAAGAATTCGAGCTGAAAATTCTATTGAACGTTGCCAAATTTTTACGCCTGGAAAGCGAAGAAGCGCAGAAAATCCTTGGTGAATCCCGTGATCGTTATAAACAGGGGTTGCTGGGTGAACAACGGCGGCTTGAGCCACGGGCGCTGTACCAAAGAGCAATTCTGGCGGTTTATGCTGACGGCAGGGTTGATGAAATTGAAGACAAAATGCTGGCCGGATTGCGCAAAATGTTCGGTATATCTGAAGATGAGCATCGCCAGTTTATTGAGTCGGTTGTCGAGCAAAAGGTTGATGAAAAGCCAATGGAAGAAGTTGCACCGCCGGTTCAGAAAAAGCCGGTTCCCCAGCATCAGCCGGGTGTTTCAACTTCACATCTGGCAGTTCGGCTTGAAAACAATTGTCAGAGTGCCTGGTTCGACGAGCATTGTAACTGGTATATGCTGCAGGACCGGGCTTCAGCCGAAGCCAGGCAGGCCTGGCACAATTTTTTGAACGGGCTTTTGAATATTGATGAAAAAGAAGTTTACAATGCTCTTGATGCTTTCGATGACATTTTAAACCCGATGAACCGCATTCCCCTGGCTGATGTTTTTCTTGCTCTTGGAGCTTTGCGCTGGTCGAGGGTGCTATTGAAAACAGCCTTTTCAAAAGATGAAAAAGGGACTGCGAGAGTCTGGCCGGGACAGAATGTTTACCGCCGCATGAGTGTGAAAATGGGGCCGATTTTGATAACCGTTGATCATCTGCGCATTCGTGAAGGGCTTGAAGAATATGCGGGAATGGCTCTGGCCAATCTTTTCGAAGATGTCTGCATGCTTATCGAGCGTCGCCATGCCGAGCCTTTATTGTCGCTGTCGTCAATGCTGCGCATGCTGCTCAAGCTGGTTCAAAAATCCGAGGTTGCCCATCGGTCTGCGGCACTGATTGGGCCGCTGACTGCATCGGTATTCAGGCAGGGTGGGGCAGTGCTGCAGAATTACGCAGGTATCTGTCGCGATATTTGTGAGGTTCTCCCTCCGAATCATCCACTGGTAATTGAGGCAGCGCGGGCGCTTAAGGCAATTGCCCCTGAGAAAAGTCCTTTCCCGGCCAATTATCAGCCGCCCGACAATCGCCCTTCCTTTAATCGAGGTTTCCCGGCGGCGATGCAAAGGCTTGAAAGGCT
>JBMOKV010000348.1:0-13683 GCA_049325495.1 Candidatus Rifleibacteriota bacterium
CAAACAGGGCTGCCCTCTTGACTGCGGCCCCTGTGAATGGCACGTCAGCGGTCTCAGTCTGCCTGTGTTTTCGATTACCAACGATTGCAATCTGAATTGTCCCAAATG
Source organism: Candidatus Rifleibacteriota bacterium (assembly GCA_049325495.1). Lineage (GTDB taxonomy): Bacteria > Muiribacteriota > Ozemobacteria > Ozemobacterales > Ozemobacteraceae > DYKG01. The sequence continues at coordinate 109 of JBMOKV010000348.1, forward strand.
CTTTACTTTCAACCGGCCCGATCAGAGATACTACAAAACTGTTGAAGAAACGAAAGCCATAATCGACCACATTGTAAAAGCATCTGATGGTGTTCAGCTGATAAATCTGACCGGAGGTGAACCAACCCTTCACCCTGATCTTTTCAAGATAATTGAAGCCTGTAAACACGAGAAAATCAAGCGAACGACCATGAATACCAACGGAATCCGACTGGCTCAGGATATTGAATTCGCGCGCCAGATAAAACAATCAGGGGTGCAGCTGGTTTTGAACATCGATACGCTTAACCCTGAAACAAGTGAGCGAATGTATGGAAGAGACATTACCGATCTGAAATCGAAAGCTCTTGAAGTAATCGAGGAGCTCGATATTCCCGCAACAATTCTATTGGTTGCAGCTCTCGATGTTAACGAAAAGGAAGTTGCTGAGTTAACTGCAGGACTGATCAGAAAAAGCTTTGTCAGAAGCATCACCATTCAGAACATGACCTTCACGGGAAAAAACGGCTCTGATTTTGAGCCAAGAAGAAGGCTGCCAATCGATCAGATGGAAAGGCTCTTATGTGAATTGCCTGAATTCAGGCGAGAAGACTTTTTTCCGCTGGGTTCATATCACCCGCTTTGTTACAGCGTGGCTTATTACCTGCATCTCGACGGTATTCTCATTTCCCTTTCAAAATTTTTTGACCGTGAAACACTTACCGAACTGACTCAAGGAAAGTATCTTCTTGAACCTGATCGCCAGTTTTCCACCAACTTCATGGATGGCCTGAATAAAATGTGGTCTGACAACGAAGATCCGAAAACCATAAAAGCCATGAAAAACTTCATGACCGAGTTTTTTTCAAGTGAAAATTTGATGTCTGATGAAGAGCGAAGAAGCAGAATCGAAAAGAAAGTTAAAATGGTCTACATCCATCCTCACATGGATAAGGACAATTTTGACCTGGACAGAGTTGGAAGATGCGGCGACCTGGTTCCCGATGAATCAGGAAACATGATACCAGCCTGCTCTTACAATCTTCTTTATCGCCAGAAAGATCCGAGGTTTTGGGTGGAGGAATGAAAAAGCATAAACCTAAAACCATTTACTCTCAAACCATGGCGTTGTGCCCCGGCTGCAGAAATAAAGTCAGGGCGCGAATCGTTGAAATCGAGAATAAGATCTATCTTGAAAAATTCTGCCCTGAACACGGGGTTTCAGTTGCTTTGATCAGCTCAGATCCTGAGTGGTACAGAGACAGCCTGACTTACATAAAACCATCCCAGGATCCAAAGGAAAGAAACGTAACAGAATTTCACGGCTGCCCTGAAAGTTGCGGCTACTGCCCTCAGCATCGTCAGCACGTTTGCCTGCCCATAATTGAAATCAGTGACAAATGCGATCTGTCATGCCCGATCTGTCTTAAAAGCAATGACAGAACACTGTCATTGAGTGTCGAAGAATTTTCAGGGATAATCGACAATCTCATCAAAACCGAAGGACGGATGGATGTAGTAAATATAAGTGGTGGAGAGCCACTGTTAAACCCTCATCTTGAGGAAATGATACTGATTGCCCAAAAGAAGGGCATTGCGCAGATCTCAGTTTCTACTAACGGCCTCGCATTTCTTGAGAATCCCGCTTTAATAGAAATGTTAAAAAGAACAAAAACTATCGCTGCCCTGCAATTTGATGGCTTTCGTCCTGAGACTTACGAATTTATCAGGGGTGAAAATCTCGCCGACAGAAAGCTTGATTTGATCAAACTGTTTGAAAAGGAAGGTGTTCTTTTCTCTCTGGTGGCAACAATCTTGAAAGGCGTCAACGATGATGAAACAAGTGCTATCGGTGACTTCTTCTTTGATTCAAACGCCGTTTCACTGATGTTTCAACCGTTGACTTTAACAGGGCGGGCAATGCAATTCGACCATGAAAAGCATGCTTTAACCATTCCTGATATCGTTCACCAACTTGAAAAGAGCAGCCATGTAAAAAAGGGTGATTTCAACCCTCTGCCATGTTCACATTCCTCATGCTTCGCCCTTTCCTACTACCTGAAAGTTGAAGAAGGCAACTACTACAGTCTGAAAGAATTTCTCGGCCGCGAAGACTTTCTGTCGATTATTGCCAATAAAACTCTGCCCGGCCTGGATCGTGACGGTTACGACATCATGAAAAACAGGCTTTTCAAGCTTTGGGCCGCGGCCGATTCAAGCGTTACTTCAACAAAACTGCTGAGCCGAATCAAAGGCATCATCAAAAAACTGAATGAAGATTCATCGACCGACACCCGAATAAACGTTGGCATCGAAAACATGAAAGCCATATTCATTCATCACTTCATGGATATTCACACAATGGATTTCGGCAGACTCGTCAAATGCTGTAATCCTTACCCAATGGCAGATGACAGACTGGTGCCAATGTGTGCCCAGAATGTTTTCGGACCTTACAACAGATCCTGAGGAAGAATTGGCGAGGTTCTATAGTTCCAGCCAATTGAAGTGAGAAACCTCATGAGTTCGGGCGACTTCATGAATCTCGTGTAAACCCGCCAGTTTTTAAGAAGACTCACCGGGTAATAGAGTCGATCAAGCCTTCGATAAAGCTTCACAACACCTTTTTCGAGCTCTGCTGATGTCATCTGTTTCGGGTTTATTATCACATGGTCCCAGTCAAAGTCTGACCAGTCACTCGTTAAGAGCAATGAATCCGACCCTGGTTGCTTCATATATTGAGTTCCCGGATATGGAGTCAGGAAGTAGAAGGTGTAAGAATCGAGCCCAAGCTTTCTTATAAGCTCTTCCGTTCTGCGGAAAACTGTCGGCGAATCGCTGTCGAAGCCGAAAATGAAGGTGCCGTCAACGAGTACCTGGTGCCTATGCAGAAGATCAACCAGAGCTTTATATCTATCGGAATTGTTCTGATAAATCTGCTCGGCCTGGTTTGTTTCATCGCTGCCGGTTTGAAAGCCGATACTGACCGAAAAACAGCCTGATTTCGACATGTTTTTTATCAGTTCAGCATCATTGTAAATATTTGAAGGAGCCTGAATCCACCAGTGTTTCTTCAATGGTGTAATCGCCGAAATCATTTCCATGGCATAGTCACGATTGCAAAATAGATTGTCATCGCAGAACAGCACTATATCTGGCGACAAAGTATCAAGCTCGGCATGAACTTTTCCAATGTCTTTAAAGACCAGAGCCTTGTCTGGCAGACAATTCAGATAACAGAATCGACAACTGTTGTGACAGCCTCTGGTGGTTTCGCAATATGCCAGTTTGGCAGTCCGGTTTCTGAATAGATCGCGCCGGGGACTGGCCATTTCAATGTTTCTCCAGCAAGATTCATATCGCTGTTTGAGATTTCCATCGAGAAAATCCTGTAGTAAGACGGGCCAGGTATCCTCCGCATAACCAATTACAACACTGTCAGCATGCTGCAGGCATTCCTCCGGCATCAGGCCGGCATGAACTCCACCAATTACTACCTTCAGGCCGCGATTTCTTAAATTGTCAGCAAGCTCAAAAGCTTTCGGTGCGACATAAGTGTTAACCGAAATTCCTACCAGATCAAATTTTGCGAGATCAGCGGGAACAGGCTCGATTGCTTCATCGATCAGAGTGGTTTCATGCGGCGAGCTGCAGGCTGCAACCACACCAAGCGTGAGAGGATGAATCCGGTTTTCATCAACTTTGATCTTTCTCCGGTAGCCATGGCTTTTCCAGCCGGGTTGTATCAGCAGAATATTGAGTATTCTATTCATTTTTTTCCCGTAATGATATCGATCGCGCCCTTCCAGCGTGAGACGACGCTTAAATCATTAAAGCCGGCTTCAGCAAATAGCTTTGGCATCATGCCGATGAAGTTGGACGGAGAATTTTCTCCTATTTGAGGAATCGCGTGGCCCCATATTCTCATCGTATAAAGCGCAACAAGCTTTCCAAAAAAGTTTGAGGGTTTTCCGAATTCAGCCATGACCGCGATTCCACCTGGCTTCAAAACTCTCTTAACTTCTTCAAGCAGAGCTTTTTTACCTTCAACTGAAATCTGATGAGTAACAAGAGAGGAGGCAAAAATATCTATAGATTCAGACCTAACCGGCAACTTCGGAAACAAGGGAATCTGAGCGAAAAGCTTTTTTTCATGGGCAATGCTCTTCGAGTTTGCCACCCTGAGCATGCCTGCTCCCGGGTCGACTCCAATATAGCAGCCATCAAATGAATAGTTGCTTTTGATAAACTCCAGCAGAAGGCCCGTTCCGCAGCCAAAATCGAGTATGGTAGAATCGCGAAACGAGCCGAAGTTTTCTACAATCGATCTTCGAAAAGCGTTGTAAGAGCCGAACCAGTGAAGTTTCATCCCCGCATCGTAAGCGGCCGCATTATCTTCGTGTTGCATTAAATAACCTTTTAAATCTGATTTTCTTCGACTATTATTGTATCATTCACCTAACGGGAAGTAAATTCGAGGCAATCGATTTTGAAATTGAATGATTTAAGCAGGCTTTTGAAATTCGCCTATTCACTGATGAAAATGGGCGAAAATTCCCGTTTTTTCAATAGTTCGAAATTAATAATAGAAAAAGATTCGTCGTTGGAGTCTGGTGGAAATTACGATTTGTATCTGCCATCGACCACTTGCTCAACTATCGCTGTCGCGCTTCACGGAGTGACGATAGATGGAAAAAATGACGCTCGACTGATTCAATTCGCTAAAACTCTTGCCAGTTCTGGTGTTGCCTGCGCTGTTCCTCATCTTGCAAATCTTGCCAGAGGAAGATTTCACTCAGATGACCTGAAGCTTGTATGTGAACTGATAAATCAACTGCAAAGGCACCAGAAAAAAGAAGCTGGACTTATTGGGTTCAGTTATGGTGGCAGCTATGCATTGACTGTCGCCGCGAAAAAAGAGCTTGCTCAGAAGCTCTCATTCGTCGTTTCGTTCGGTGCCAGTTATAGCATTGCAGAGTCTCTGGCGAAATATGCTTCAACCGACTATAAACCAGTATCTGACCTTGAGTGGGATAACTTTATCCATCTCGCACTGATTGGGGCATGTCAGTTTCGTGAGGCTCTGGAGCTGAGTGACAGCGCGGTTGCTGAATCAGAAAGATTGTTGCGCCACTACTGCACCCTTGAAAATATTGCCCGTAAACGTGATTTCTATCAGCAGAATCTTGCCTCTTATGAACTGGTCAGTCGTTTCATAACTTCAATTCTGACCGAAGATCTCGAGAGCCTTTCACCTGTTGGGAAACTGGCCAATGTTGATTGCAATGTTTCATTGATTCATGGTGCTGACGATCATATGATTGCTCCGGATGATTCCCGTCGAATTTTTTCTGAGCTGACAAGGGCTGGTAATGGCTCTAACACAAGACTTCTGATAACGAGATTGCTGAGCCATGTAAATCCGGGTGAGATAACCTTTTTCGAGTCATTGCAGTTTTTGAAATCCATAAAACAAATATTTGAAAACCCAGAAAAGCATGAAACAGCTTGATTATTTTGACTGGTGTCTGATCAAGGAAAATGGCTACAAGGACTTTGTCAATCATCGCTTCCTGGTAATTGCCGAAAAGCCATAAACATTCTTCTTTTTATTAATAAAATTTGAGTAGTTGAAGTCACAATTTGTGATATCAAGTTTTTCTTTCGTCTGGATACAACTGAAACATAAGGCTTTCCGGCAAGCATGAAAATACACAGTTCAGTGAAAACACAGGGTAGTTTTTGCCTCCCAATCTTGTTTGCTTTTTTATCTGCCAATTTGGCATGTCAAAGCTTTGAGGTTGCTTTCAGAGAGGACATTCAAAAAGTCACCGGGGAATCTTTCAATGTTTCGTTTAATCTGATGGTTTTGAGGTCACAAATTGTTACCTCGAACCTTCATCAAGATTTTCCGGCGATTTTCATGGCGACCATGCCGAAAGGATTATTGCGGCATTCAGCCTGGTTAATAAGCCCCTTGGAACGCCAAGAAAGCAAAACTTCTTCCTGCAATTTTGTCAGAACTATTGATTAATAATTTCATTATTTATTAATGGTGCATAGTAAAAAAGCAGCGCACCCAAAGGGATTCGAAAGACTTTCTTTTATTACTGCTATTTAAAAAGCGCAATCTTCAAAATTTGTACACATTTTGCTTTTGTTGAGAGAAATTTGTTTGGTGACAGATTTTCTTTATCATTTAAAATTATTCAATATTCAGGAGAAACTTTATGACCAAAAGAGAGCAAATCAAAAAAGAGATTGATGAAATCAGTTATGATTACCTCGCAACTCTTCATAGAATAATCTTAGCGTTGAAATCAGAGGCCAAAATTGGCTCGGTGACATCAGCTTCTTTTAAGGAAAATCCTTTGAAAAACAGTATTGTCTTTGAAAAAGATATCATTAGTCCTGTTGATGAAACATGGGATGCTGAGCAATGATAATTCTGGACACTCATGCTTGGATTTGGTGGACAAGCGAATCGACAAATCTTTCTGAAAAAGCCGCAGCCACAATCAAAAATGCCCCGCAGGAATTAAATTATTGTTGAAAAATAGCCTCATTTCATTGATCAGAAACCGAAAGAAACCCGCAGAAAAAAAATAGCTGCGTGTTTCTGCAGGTTTCAGTTCTTTTGCTTGTCTGATCTGAATTGAGGAGGTATTATATTCCCTGAAACGATATGCGGCAAAATAGATGTATTAAAGATTGAAAAATCGGGGAAGTTAAACAATGGCCATAAAAAAATCGGAATTGTATTCATCGCTGTGGGAAGGTTGCGACCAGCTGCGCGGTGGTATGGATGCCAGTCAGTATAAAGACTATGTGCTGTTCATGCTTTTTATTAAATATGTTTCCGATAAGTATGCCGACTATGACGGCTTTGAACCGCCAGTAACAATTCCAGCAGGCTCAAGCTTCAAAGATATGATCAAGCTCAAGGGCAAAAGCGATATCGGCGAGAAAATAAATACCCAGATAATTACTCCGTTGATCAACAGCAATTCCAGACTGGCCAGAAGTGATTTTCCTGATTTTAATGACCCGAACAAGCTTGGGGAAGGTAAGGCAATGGTTGACAGGCTTACCAACCTGATCAGTATTTTCCAGAAGCCTGCCCTCGATTTTTCAAAAAACCGGGCCGATCACGACGATATTCTCGGCGATGCCTACGAATATCTGATGCGTCATTTTGCCCAGGAAAGCGGCAAAAGCAAAGGGCAATTTTACACACCATCAGAAGTGAGTCGGGTAATCGCAAAGGTTGTCGGCATTTCACCTCAGAATGCTGTAGCCTCGACTACGGCGTATGACCCGACCTGTGGCTCCGGGTCGCTTCTTCTCAAAGTAGCAGCTGAAGCACGCAAACCAATTACTCTTGAAGGACAGGAAAAGGACGTTACAACCGCCGGTCTTGCCCGTATGAATATGATTCTCCATGATTTTCCGACAGCCAATATTCTCAATGGCAATACCCTGTCCAACCCAAAATTCAAAGATGGCGAAAGACTCAGAACTTATGATTATGTCGTTGCCAATCCACCATTTTCCGATAAATCATGGAGCACCGGGCTTACTCCGGCTATTGATCCTTATCAGAGATTCGCATGGGGCGAGCCACCGGCAAAGCAGGGCGATTACGCCTATCTACTTCATATCATCCGTTCAATGAAAAGCACCGGAAAAGGTGCCTGCATTCTTCCTCATGGAGTTCTGTTCAGAGGTAACGCCGAAGCCGCTATCAGAAAAAACCTAATCACTTCCGGTTTTCTGAAGGGAATCATCGGGCTACCCGCTAACCTTTTTTATGGCACCGGTATTCCAGCCTGCATTCTTGTGCTCGACAAAGAAAACACCAGAAACAGAACTGGAATATTCATGATCGATGCTTCTAAAGGATTCATTAAAGACGGTAACAAAAACCGGCTACGCGAGCAGGATATTCACAAAATCGTAGATACATTCATCAAGCAGACTGAAACGCCCGGCTTTTCACGTCTGGTGCCATTCGAAGAGATTTCAGATGCCAGAAACGATTACAACTTGAACATTCCGCGTTATATAGACAGCACTGAGGCTGAAGATATTCAGGATATCGACGGACATCTTCGCGGCGGAATTCCTGAAAATGATCTTGAAACCATGCATGAATACTGGAAAGTTATGCCGAGTCTCAGGGCAGCCCTGTTCAAATCTGCCGGAAGACCGAACTATTCGAGCCTGAAGCTGGAAATTTCTGAAGTGAAAAAGGCAATTCTGGAACATTCAGAATTTAAAGGTTTTAAAGACTCAATTATTGCCGTATTTGAGAAATGGCAAAAAGAGGTCAGGCCAGTAATGAATGGTTTTGATAAAGATGGCCAGCCCAAGGAGTTTATCGAAAACATTTCAGAAAAAATCCTCGGTGATTTCAAGCCTGTGCCCCTTGTTGACGCATACGATGTCTATCAGCACCTGATGGATTACTGGGTTGAAACCATGCAGGACGATGCCTATCTGATCGCAGCCGATGGCTGGGTAGCAAAAACTTATCGCATTACCGAAACCGACAAACAGGGTAACGAAAAAGACAAAGGCTGGACCTGTGACCTTATACCGAAACAATATATTGTTAACCGCTACTTTCAGGCCGAACAGTCAGCAATAGACGATCTTCAGGCTGAGTTAGATTCAGTTACCACAGAACTTACCGAACTGGCCGAAGAAAACGGCGGCGAAGAAGGCCCATTGAAAGATGTTTTTAATAAGTCTGATGCGCAGCAGGCTTATACTGATGCAATTCTGGCTTTATGGGCAGAAGACAACAAGGCTGATTACGATAAATATAACTGCCTGAACAGCGAAGCAGATGAAGCAGGTGCGCAGTTGAAAACACTTACAGATCATCATTACATATCTGTATTGAAGAACGCAAAAGGCAAACTGGCACTGAAATCAGTGAAAGATCAGCTCAACAAAGCTTCTGTACCAGCTGAAACAGAAGTCTTGAACAATTACATTGCAGCGGATGCAACGCAGAAAGAAAAAGCAAAAGAAGCCAAATCCCTGTTTGAAAAGATCGAAAAGAAATTTCTCGAACAGCTGAAAAAAAAGCCTGTTGCCGAATCTCTGACAGATCTGGCCGTAACCATAAAATACCTTGGCCTGCTTGAAAAGCAGGGCGGCATAAAAAGCAGCCTTAAAGATGCTGAAAAAGAACTCGACCAGAAAGCCCATGACAAATACCCCGAGCTCAGTGTCGATGAAATCAAATCTATCGTAATTGACGATAAGTGGTTAACCAAAGTTGAATCAGATGTCAAAGCCGAATTGGAAAGAGTATCCCAGACCATTACCAGCCGTATCCGTCTGCTGGCAGAGAGATATGCCACCCCATTACCTGAACTTGAAAACGAAGTTGGACTGCTTTCAGCAAAGGTTAAAGAGCACCTTTGCAAAATGGGGGCAGTATGGAACTGACAAAAGGGTCTCAGAATACGGAACTTGGACCAATACCAATTGATTGGGAAGAAAAGTCTCTTGCTAAGATTTTCAAACTGAAACAAGGGTTTGCTTTTAGTAGCAAGTTCTTTTCCAAAACCGGTCCAATAGTCCTTACTCCTGGCAATTTCAAACTCGAGGGCGGCCTATACTTCGAAGATCGAAATACCAAAAGATTTTCAGGCGATTTTTCGCCCGAAATGGTATTTAAAAAAAATGATTTGCTGATAGTCATGACTGATCTAACACCAGAATGCAATTTACTTGGTAAACCAGCTTTTGTTGATTCAGATGAGGTAATTCTTCATAATCAACGAATAGGAAAAGTTGTGCTGGTAGAAAAATCAACAGACATAAGATTTCTATTTTATTCACTTTTATCCAAAACTTACCTCAAACATATTAAAGAGCAGGCTTTTGGTAGTACAGTAAGACATACTTCAAACAAAAGTATTTATAGTGCAATAATACCTTATCCCAAGCGAAAAGAAGAACAAAAAGCCATTGCAGAAGCCCTTAGCGACGTTGATGCCCTTATCGATAGCCTCGACCGCCTCATCGCCAAAAAACGTGACCTGAAACAGGCCACCATGCAGCAGCTCCTCACCGGCAAAACCCGCCTGCCTGGTTACAAAGATGATTGGATCAGGAAGACGTTGGGGGCGGTCGGGAATATTCAACGTGGTGCATCACCAAGACCTATAGACAGCCCAATTTGGTTTGATCAGAATTCTGACGTAGGTTGGGTCCGAATCTCCGATGTCACAAAATCTGGAATTTTTTTGAAAGAAACGAACCAACGCTTATCTCCACAAGGAATTGCCAAAAGTCGCCCAGTTAATATTGGGAGTCTCATCATGAGCATTTGTGCCACTGTCGGTCGACCAATCATTACCGCCATGAAAACGTGTATTCACGACGGATTTGTCGTGTTTGATAATCTCAATGCTGACAAGTTTTTTCTCTACTATGCTCTGCAATTCATAGAGCCTGATTGGTCGAAGCACGGTCAAACAGGTTCGCAGATGAATCTTAATACAGGTTTGATAAAAAATACTGCCATACCGATGCCGCCCACCGCTCAAGAGCAAAATGCAATTGCAACCGTTCTATCAAAAATTGATTTGTCACTGATAACCTTGGAACAAAGGCTTGAGAAGACAAAAGCCATCAAACAAGGCATGATGCAGGAACTTTTGACCGGGAGAACGAGACTTGTATGATTACTTACACAGAAAACGGAAAGGAATATAAACTTCCCAACTCATTAACTCGCTTTCAAAGAGAGTTATACATTCACCTGATTAATAAAAAGTGGACAGAAGGCATAAGGGATCCAGGCACGAATAAACATAAGGGTGAGCTCATAAAATATGATGCGATTTTGCCAGAAGAATACCACAGTCTTGCTAAAGCGCCACATATATATGAGCCTGTTCGAAAAGCGCTAAAGCAGCACCATGACAAAAATCCCTTTCGAATTCACCCCCATTTTTATCACATGGTAAGCTCTCAGGCTGCCAACATCAATTTGTTTTTGCCTCTACTTGGTGCAAATGCTGTAAACGATATCTTGAGATCTGTAAAAGACGATTTTGCATCATTAGCCAGAGAAGAGCTCGACAATGGCTACTGTATTGAATATTGGGGCAAAAACTTTGGCAACAACAAGCACGACAAAGGTCTTCTCGCCGACCATAATGCCAGAACAGGCACAGATTCTGACATCGCCATTGCTTACTACAATCATAAGAACGAACTCTGCCTTTGGTTGATAGAGCACAAGCTTACCGAGAAAGAGTTCACAGAGTGCGGCGGTTATAAAAGTGATGGCAGAAATAAGAAGAAACACCTCTGCCAGAAAAGTTTTTCTGAAATCCTCAAAAACAAAGACCTCTGCTACTATCACAACGCCAAAAAATATAAATACTGGGAAATAACAGAAAAACACCAGCGAACATTTCCGAATCATTCAGGTTTAGATTCCTGCCCTTTTAAAGGTGGTATGAACCAACTCTGGCGCAATCACCTGCTTGCACTGGCGCTTGAAGACATCGGCAAGTTCAAACATATGTATTTCTCGGTAGTTCACCACCCTGGCAACAAGTCATTACGGAAAACCATTAAAAAATACCAGAGTTTGACCAATAACAGTATTCAGTTCAGTGTGTTGTCTTCAGATCTCTTTGTTAACGCAGCAGAAAAGGTTGCTGATAAAGAATTAAAAGACTGGATCGACTGGTATAGAGACTTCTACAAAATATAACGAGGAACAAGGCATGATGCAGGAACTTTTGACCGGGAGAACTAGATTGATATGAATTTTGCGACAGTTAACACCCCGGAATTGCTTTTAGAGTTGCGGCAGCTGATCGACTCTTCGCGGCGGCGGGCGGCTGCGGCGGTCAATACAGAACTTACCCTGCTTTACTGGCAGGTGGGGCAAAGAATCAATCGTGAAATTCTCGGTGAACAGCGGGCCGAATATGGCGAAAAAATCGTTTCTGAGCTTTCACGACAGCTTACCGCCGAATATGGCCGCGGCTGGAGTCTCAGGCATTTGCGCCTTTGCATAAGCTTTGCCCGCACTTTTCCCGATCGCGAAATAGTGCACACACTGTGTGCCGAATTCAGCTGGTCTCATCTGCGCATGCTTGCTGCCATTGAAGACCAGATCAAACGCGATTTTTACATTGAGCTCTGCCGACTCGAAGGCTGGAGCGTTCGCCAGTTACACGAAAGAATACAGTCGATGCTCTTTGAACGGTCGGCTATTTCAAAAAAGCCCGAAGAAACAATCCGCCATGATCTTCAGGCTCTGCGCGAACAAAACCGCCCCTCACCGGAACTGCTGTTAAAAGACCCTTATTTGCTCGATTTTCTCGGCCTGAATGACCACTATCTTGAACGCGACCTTGAAGATGCAATTCTGCGCGAACTTGAACAGTTTCTTCTCGAACTTGGCGCTGGCTTTACTTTTGTTGCGCGACAGAAAAGAATACAGATCGACAATGATGATTACTACATAGATCTTCTGTTCTACAATCGGAAATTGAAACGGTTGGTAGTCATAGACCTGAAAATAGGTGAATTCAAGGCTGAATTTAAGGGGCAGATGGAACTTTATCTGCGCTGGCTGGAAAAATATGAGCAGGAAGCAGATGAAGAGCCACCACTGGGGATCATTCTGTGTTCAGGAAAAAAGGAAGAGCAGATAGAACTTTTAGAGCTGGACCGCAGCGGGATTCATGTTGCCGAATATCTCACGGTTCTACCGCCCAAAGAAACTTTGCGGGCGAAATTACATCAATCAATACAAAATGCTCGCCAACGCCTGCTTGACGATCACACTGAAAGCCAGAGCGAAAACAAATAATCATTTAATCTTTTAAGATTCTTTTGGAGAGAATATATGACCGCGATGCCCAGAACTGAAAGAAAAACTCAGAACAGGATAATTTCATTATTCACCGAAAGCGCCCATGAAAACTGCCTCGGTTATCAGTATCTGGGCAACTGGCACGATCGCCTGAATAACAGATGCGTAGAGACTGAACTGCTTCGAGCAAATTTAAAAAAACGCGGCTACTCAGATGCGCATATTGCCGCGGCTCTTCAGAAACTCGAAACAGCTGCAGACTCGACCGGCGTTTCCCTATACCAGGCCAACATGCGAACTTATGAATTGTTGCGTTATCCGGTTAAGGTTCAGGTAGCGGCAGGTAAACCCAATGAAGATGTTCACCTGATAGACTGGGAACACCCTGAACGAAACGACTTTGCCCTGGCTGAAGAGGTAACGCTAAAGGGCGGATTTGAACGCAGACCCGATATTGTTCTATATATCAACGGTATCGCCATAGTGGTGCTGGAACTTAAACGTAGTTCGGTAGAGGTTGCAGAAGGCGTTCGACAGCTCATAACCAACCAGGAAGAAATTTTCAATAAGGGTTTCTTTTCAACCGTTCAATTGGTTCTCGCAGGTAATGACACTCAAGGCCTGCGTTACGGCACTGCCGGCACCCTCGAAAACTTTTTTGTCGAATGGAAAGAAGACGGGAAGGGCGAAAATCTCGGCCAGCCTGGTGCTTTGCTCGACCAACCCCTTGGTCG
>JBMOKV010000349.1:0-1785 GCA_049325495.1 Candidatus Rifleibacteriota bacterium
CGCAACAGGTCTGACGCCGTGACCAAGCTGAATGCCTACCGGATACTGGTTACCGGTCGCAACCGGAGCACCCGGCTCTGCCAGGGTCTGATACATGAGATCCTGAAAGTCAACTCTGCTTTTCTTGAACCCGGTCGTGGTAACGTTCGAAAGGTTGTTTGAAACAACTGCGATGTTTGTTTCCTGACCCTTCATGCCGGTCGCTGCCGACCATAATGAACGCATCATAGACTTATTCCTCCGGATCTGTCAGCGTTACCGTCTGGTAGCGCCGACTGAGTTGACGGCCTTATCCAACAGGCCATCGTGTGACTGTACAACTTTTGAATTCGCTTCATATGCTCTTGAAACTTCAATCATTTTCACCATTTCCTCGACCAGGCTGAAGTTGGGCTTTTCTACATAGCCCTGTTTCACATTGCCAAGCGCCCGGGTCATTGCCCCATAAGCCTGCACATATTTGTTTGCGCCTTCTTTGCGCAAGGCTTTGCGGTCAGTCGCCTTGGCCCTCGAAAGTCTGAACTGGGGCTCACCATCAACGAGCACTCTACCGTCTTCGTCGATCATTACCCTTTGCTGGTCATTAACCTGAACACGCATCAAATTTACTTTCGGGTTTCCATCGGCATCGATCAGCTCTTCGCCTTCCGTTTCGTTCATTGGTTCGCGCTCTGCCATTATGTAATCACCGCTCATGTTGGTCAGATAACCTTCATGGTCGATGTTCAGAATGCCGTCCCGGGAAAAACGCAGGCCGTTTGGTCCCTGCACGACAAGAAATGCTTTTTCGTTTTCCAATGCGATATCGAGATCGTTGCCCGTGTATTCCATTTTTCCCATTTTGAAATCGGTGAACGATTCATCGAGAATGACGCCAGTGCCCAGCTCACCAATTTTGGGGAACTTGTATATGGGCCGGGGCGGGTATAGTTTGCCATCGTTTACGCGCCGCAGAACCATGGTAGGCAGTTCTTTGAAAATGCCCTGATCACGCTTGTAACCGGCAGTATCGACATTGGCCAGATTGTTGGCTACCATGTCCTGCCTTATGACTTCGCACAGCATCGATGAAGACGAAGTGTATAAGCCTCTGATCATTGGGTTTTCCTTTCATGGCGGCAGATGCCGATCATTGCAAGAATTTCGCGCCCGATGGGGTTGTTGCCGAAAGCCAGTTCCTGAGCGAGATGAGCATGCAGGCATTTGACCCCTTTGATGTCAAAACTGCCGGCAATCGTGGTTTCTGATAGAATGGTCAGAATCGATTCGGGCACCTCTTCTGCCATTATTTCCTCTGCCATTCTTACCCTGATCTCACTGATTTCATGACAACCTCTGGTGAAATTTTCACGAAAGCTTTCGTTGCTGACCAGCTTTTCGGAGAACTGCCTGACCAGACCTTTCTCTTCGAGATGTGCCACTTTCAGCTTCAATTCAGGGCATACCAGCCAGAGAAAAGTAGGAAAAGGTTTCCAGCGTTCGTCTTCAACGAAAACCGGGTCTGCAAGAAGAACCTGTGGTGAACCGTCGCAACACCTGGTTTTTATGGAAAACGGTGTGCGCGGCTCGCGCCCGAGCAATTCAATCGCTCTGGCCCGATCTTGTTCGCTTATCTGGATTCGTTCTGCCAAAATATCTACCTTCCCCTAAACGAATTATCGGCAATAGCGACAATAAGCTTTAGGGAAAAAAGTTAATTTTTTATTGATCAGA
Organism: Candidatus Rifleibacteriota bacterium; assembly: GCA_049325495.1. Taxonomy (GTDB): domain Bacteria; phylum Muiribacteriota; class Ozemobacteria; order Ozemobacterales; family Ozemobacteraceae; genus DYKG01. Next base: position 1,714 of record JBMOKV010000349.1, read on the forward strand.
AAAAACATCGACATTCTGCGCCATTGATCTGAGTATTTTCTGGAAGAAAAATCGGAGCTGCGGTAAAATTCA
>JBMOKV010000350.1:0-1780 GCA_049325495.1 Candidatus Rifleibacteriota bacterium
AGGAACGAGAAAACATCGCCACCTTTTCCACAACCGAAACAATGATAAATCTGCTTATCGGTAACTACATTGAAGCTCGGGGTTTTTTCCTTATGGAGCGGGCATAAAGCCTTGTAATTATGGCCAGAAGGAATCAGGCGTACATGTTCACCGATAATCTGAACGATATCGGTTCTTTCCCGGATCTCTGCTATTATTTCGTTTGAAATAATGCCCAAGCGGTACTCCTGTTAAAACATATCGTAAACCACGAGTTGAACTGCTAATGCTAATTCAATTTCGAACAGGAGTCAACCAATTTTATTTAATTTTCATTTTTCGGGGAAAATACTTTTAAAATTGCAAGAGAAGATAAAATCAAAGTGATCAGAAGAGTCAGAACAGCATAAAATTCCGCTTCATTTTTTCTGGTTGCCTGCATGGCAAAAAGAATGAACCCAGGAATCTTTTTCATTGGCGATGCAACCACCATAAATCTTCCGCCATCTTTTTCAACAATGCGACTCTGAAGGTTTTCGGTTGCCAGAACCTTCTCAAACATTTCCCCGGAAAACGAATACTTTGCCATCTCTCCTGGAAAAGGCATTCTTTCTGCAAGTCTTGATTTCATTGCCAGTTGAATTCCATCATTGCGTATCCGAGCATGCATACGCATCAGAACCTGCTGCTTCAAAAAAGCCTCAGAATGCCCCAGTGCTTCGTTCCAGAAAACCAGCAGCACCGGTTCTTTCTTTTCATCAGATTCTACGAAGGTGCTGTATAGATAAAATTTCTGATTTGCCAGTGGCAATTCAATTATCCGGTCATTACTCTCGAAAATTTTCATGAAACTGGCCCGGCTTTCGGCGTCGCCGATAAATTCCCCAAGATTTTCAGACATGGCATCGAACATCATATCGCTGATTCGGCCTTTCCAGCTGCCTGAGCTGGCAAATCGAAGAGAAAACAAGCGCTGACTCATGGCAGGCAACAATTTCCCAAGAATGCCCCCGGCCTTTCCAGAGTCTGGATAACTGAATCTGACGGCCCCATCTCGGGAAATAACAAAAAACTTTTTCAACTCATGGTTTTTACAGGCCTCTTCAAGCTTACTAATCGCGCCTTCTGCGCCAGAGCGACCTATTTGGGCAGCGAGATGGAAATATTTCTTTTCGAGAGCGGTGACAGCGGCACCATAATGCTCGTCAACCGCCCTGATTGTGTTTACCAGATTTTGCGACAATTCCTGCTGACCGGCACGGGCATTCAGGAAAACCGCGTAAGAACCCAGAATCAACAGACCTGCCAAAGGAACACAGGAGCCAATGAGCAGGTATTGCATCGAACCAAGCCTGCCCGAAAGTGCCTTATCGGCCAGCTCGGGTGAATGAAAGACTTTCCCTGCAAAAATCAACAGCACCGTCAGCCAGAAAATCTTCAGGAAAAAATTATAGTAAGCCGAAGCAAAACCGGAAAACGGGCGAAATGCCAGAATGAAGCGACCGGACTCAATGGGCAAAGCGCTCAAAATTCCCTGTGTCAGAGTTTTTTCATAGACAAAATCAGCTTCAAATTCCTGCAAAGCCCTTTTCAATGCGGCAATATCAAGCCCTGACCCGGCCAGAAAACGCAATAGATTAAAATTCCCCGAAGCATTTTCAAGGTCGACCAAAGCGAAAATCGCCTTTCCTTCAGCCTGAAAATAGGAATCGGTTATCAGTCGTTGCAGAGCAAAATCTTTTGGTATCTGCTTATTTTCGAAAAAAACGATCATGCCGCCCTTGAATTTTCCTGATTCCAG
>JBMOKV010000351.1:0-13635 GCA_049325495.1 Candidatus Rifleibacteriota bacterium
CGTTGCCCCTGGATTATATCGCCGCGTCGGTCAGAGAGTGCCTGCCGGAAATGGAAATCGAGATTTACAACGCCGATTTTGCACCCGATCTCGTGCCGCCAATGGCCAACGACCTTTTTACCTCCGGGCATGAAAGGTACCGGGCGCGACTGCACGACCTAAATGACCCGGTCTGGCTCGAAGTCAGACAGCAGATCATTGATTATGCGCCAGACCTGGTCGGGGTGAGTGCCATGACCGCCAGCTTTCCTTCGGCAGTGCAGATTCTCAAAATTGCCAGAGAGGTTAACCCGCAGATCGTTACCGCGCTGGGCGGCAGACATCCCACCGCATTACCAGAACTTTCGCTGAAAGCGTCGCAGGCAGATTTCGTCGTGGTCGGAGATGGCGAAGAAACTTTTTGTGATCTTCTGGAAAACCTCGACAATCCTGAGAAGGTAACCGGAATCGCTTATTCAGACGAAAATGGCAAATGTATAATCAACCCGCCCCGCGTAAGAAAAATTGCCATCGATGATTATCCGCTGCCGGTTTTTGAATCGAAACTGCAGTGCTACGGCTTTGAAGATCGAAGCAAATCTGAATTCTTTACCTGGTCGGTTCTCAGTGCCCGGGGCTGCCCGTTTCAATGCGTTTACTGCGCCACCGAACACCAGGTCAGATTCCGCAGCATCGAAAATGTCATGCAGGAAATCAGGCTGATGAAAAACCGCTACGGAATCACCCATTTCTGCTTTGAGGACGATACCTTTTCACTGCGTGCCGACCGCCTGAAACAGCTGTGCGCCGCCCTCGCCGCCGAGAATGTGAAATGGTCATGCGTTACCCGGGTTGACACTCTGACCGAAGAGCTTGTTCAGATCATGCAGAAAAGCGGGTGCACCCAGGTTTTTCTTGGCATCGAGACCGGTTCTGCCAAAACCCTCGAACGAATTCGCAAAAAAATCAGCCTCGAACAGGTTGAAACGGCGCTGAACCTTTTCAAGCGCTACAACATCCCGGCAATGGGGTTTTTCATCATCGGTTTCCACTGGGAAACCTTCGCCGACATGAAAGCGACCGTCGATCTCATCAAAAGACTGCCCCTCGATTCCTTTCAAATCAATATCGCCACTCCGTTGCCCGGTACCGCACTTTTTCACGAATTGACCGCCAGTGGCCGGTTAAACCCCGAAAAAATCGACTGGAGCCAGTTTCACCAGGGCAGCTACAATATGAATTTTTCCGATTATCCGCAACAGCAATGGGAAAACATGCTTGCCCATCTGCAGAAACGCGCCTTCAGCCTCCTGAAGAAGAAGGTGATTCGGCTCAACCTGCGGCGCCTGCTTTCAGACCCGAAATTCATTCTAAAAAAACTCTGGAGTAGAGTTAAAGCGAATCCCCGTCTGCTCAACTGGTTCGTCGAAACCAGAAAAGAAGTCACCGAAAGCCAGGTAAGACCCCATGAGTGAAAGAAACCTGACTGTGGTTATTCCCACCCTCAACGTCGAAAAAACCATCAGGCTTACCCTTGAATCGCTGCTGCCGCTGAAAGAAGCCGGTGCCCGGATTATCATGGTTGACAGCTTCTCCGAAGACCGAACCCTGAAAATGGCCGAAGGTTACGTTGATGAGGTGCTGCAATGCCCGAAAGGCAACATGTACGCCGCGATAAACATGGGCATCGAAGCTGCTCAGACCACCTGGGTTTCCTATCTCAACGCCGATGATGTCATTTACCCTGATATCATCAGCAGCACCCTGAACTCTATCGACCCTGAAACCGACATGTTCTACGGAGACGTTGATTTCATCGATTTCAACGGCAGGTTTCTGCACAGCTACGAGTTTCCCGGGCCTGAATTCATCGTGCCCCTCGCTGCTTCTTACATTTGCGCCATTTCCCCGATAGGTACCATTTTTAAAAAAGACCTCTGGCACAAACTCAATGGATTCGATACCAGATACCGCTATTCCGCCGATTTTGATTTTCTGCTGCGGGCTGCTTTATTCAAATACCGACTCTACAAGATTCCTCACCCGACCGTCGGTGCTTTCCGCCTCCATTCACGCCAGCTCAGCCAGGAAGCGGGAGCTCCCGGCATGCAGGAAAACCGTAAAATCATTGCCGAATTGAACCTGCAGGTATCGATGAAAGATCGCCTGCTCTACAAGTGGCGTTTTAAAAGCCGCAATTTCTGGGAATTTCTGATCAGGTTGCTTCGCCGGCGCCGGCTTACCAGTCAAAGCGGCCTGGCCGGATGCATTACGCCGCCGGATTACCGCAATAATTCCTGAATTTCAATTTGTATAAACCTTCGATGTGGTTACGTGGTATATTTAAACAATCCGATCAACAGGGTCAGGAGGAGTTATGAAAAAATCGACAATCATACTGGCAATTGCTGGACTGCTTTTTCCCATTGCCGGATTTGCCGCAGAAATAGTTTTTTCCGGGCAGAAAGACAATCAGTTCGACCTATATAAAGCCAATCTCGAAGATGGTGCAATCACGCAGCTTACCAGTACGCCCGCTGCCGACGAACTCATGGCCTGCCTGTCGCCCGACCGTGCTAAAATTGCTTTTGTTTCTGACCGTCAGGGCGCTAATTCTCTCTATCTTGCCTCTGTTGACGAAATTGATAAGGCAGAAAACATCAGCCCTGCCATCGGAGCCTACGCCAACCCGGTTTTTGCCCCCGACAGCACCAGAATCCTGGCAAAATATGCTCCTGATCCGGAACTGCCATTTGCTAAAACTAAAATAATCATTCTCGATTTACAGAAAAAACAGCAGGAAATACTGATCGACAGCGAAAAACTTGCTGTCCCTGAAAACTCAGAAACCCTCAAGGTGGTCGACTGGCCAGTCTGGGTCGCGGAAGACATGATCGTTTATGTGCTTTCAGAACTTGCTGACGACGTTTCAGGCCGTACGACCCGCTCGACCCTTTATATGTTCGACCGAAAAAATAACAAACATATCCGCATGGGCGGCGGCGAAAGCTATTTCACCGATACCGGCCGCAACATGGGGTTTAAAGCAACCATGCCGACTCTGGTCAATGAATCCGACAAACTGCGCTATCTCGTTTTTGCCGCAGTGAGAGGCAATATCGAGCGGGAGCCGATGCAGCTTTCACTTACCGGTTCTGGCAAGGGTAGCATCGAGCTGGGCGACCCGGACTTTTTCGGTCCACTGTTGATTGCAGATCAAACCTGGATCTACGGGGTAACTGACGATGATGGAGTCAACCGGCTTCATTTCAAAAAAGGTCAGATCAGTGCAGCCGCGCAGAAGTTGCAGTTTGATGGAGCGGTGATTTACCCGACTCTGCTCAAACCCTGAATGGATTACCTTACCCTCAGAAAGCACTGTTCAGAGCTTTCTGATGCCTTAAGCAGCCGTCCGTTACTGGCGCGAATTTTTGCCATTCCCGGCCGCGGCTTCGCCTGGCGCATGAAACATAAAGACGGCTTCGTCGATCTGGTATTTCAGCTCGACCCGGCAATTCAGGGGTGCTGGCTTACCAACCGCGCGGTTGAAATCGAAAAAAACAGTTCGTTGATCAGGCAGATGCAGCGCTTACTGATCAACGGCCGCATTGTTTCGGTCGGTCTGGCCGGATCAGAAGAAAAAATGCAGTTCGACCGGGTGGTGAAATTTCAGATTGCCGTTGCTGACAGCTTTTTTGGCGGGCGTACCGATTTTTATCTCGTCTGCGAATTCACTGGCAGGGTTGCCGATATCTTTCTCTGCGACCAGCAGTTAAAAATCATCGAAAGATTTGCCCGCACTTCAAACAACGCAGTTGGCAACCAGTATTGCCTGCCCGATTCCGCCTGCCAGGTCAATCCTTTCTTCTGCGAAACTCAAGAATTGATCAATGTTTTTTCATCATCGCCAATGGAAACCTGGCCGCACAAAATTGCAGCCTTTTCGCCGCCGGTTGCCCGCGCTCTTGCAGACAGAACGCGCGAGAAAAAGAACCCACAGGCCCTGGCCGAGGAATTTAAAAAACTGATTGAAAATTCACTGGCTTCGAAATCGGCCTTTCTTACCCTTGAAAATGAACGTTTGAAATCCCTGTGTACCTTCGAACCGGCAACAAAAGCCGGTCAAATACTGACCTTCACCACAATTAGCGAAGCACTGGCCTATGCCGAAGAAAAAATCGTCGGTGCCCGAAGATTGAATCAGGGCCGCGAACAGGCAATCAACCATTTTCGCCGCGAACTGCAGAGTTGTCAAAAAATTCTCGCCGGCCAGAAAAATCTTCAGGCCGAATACGCCAATGCTGAATCTCTGAAAAAAATCGGAAATCTGTTGATCGCCAATCTGTACCGCATTCCTGCCGGTTCAGGCAAAATTCAACTCGAAGACTGGGAAACGGGCGAAATGATCGAAATCTCTCTTGACCCGGCAAAACCGGTTCAAGTCCAGGCCCAGAAATATTTCCAGCGGTTTCGAAAAGCCCAGCGTGGCGCAGTTGAAGTTGCACGCCGTATTGCCGAACTCAATTCGGAAATCAGCTGGCTGAATGAACAAATCTGGCTGACTGAAAATGCTTTGTCTGAAGCAGATCTGCCGGAAATCTCCGGTCGGGTTACCGCTCGTCAGGCAAAAGTGGCTGCCGAAAAAAATTCCGGACGAAAACGCCGACCCGATTTCAAACCATTGCTTGAAATCGACAGCTGTCGCTATTACGTCGGCAAAAACGGAAAACAGAACGACCTGCTCACTTTTCAGCTGGCGACGAAAAAAGACCGGTGGTTTCACGCCAACGATGTGCCGGGTGCTCACGTTATTCTTCGCAAAGCGGAAGGTGAAATATCTGAAACCGACCTGCTGCGCGGAGCACTGCTGGCTGCGTGGTTCAGCTTTGCCCGCGAAAGTTCGAAAGTGGCCGTAGACACCACTGAAGTTGCGTGGGTTAAAAAGATTCCCGGTGGTGGGCCAGGACGCGTTTCATACACCCATCAGAAAACGATTTTTGTTAACCCTCAGGATGCTGCCTCTCTGATTGAGCCGGCCGAAAATTCTAAGTCTGGAGACCGTGATGAATAAAATTTTTCTGCTGATACTCCCCCTTTTTATATTTCTCAATCTGGCTGCAATGGCCCAGACCGAAGAAAGCCCGACTGCCGAGGTTGAAAAGATGCTGCAGAATGTCGCCCTGCCCGGCGACGCTATTGAATCGCTGATTCTCGACATGCGAATGAACCTGCCCTTGCCGATGACTGTCATGGTGCAGCTGCGTTACCAGGCTCCAGTCCATTATTCTCTCAATGTTTTTGACGGCTCGGACCTGACGCCGATGATGATTATTCGCGGCACCCGCGCCATGATCAATGATCCGCTGGCCGAAGCCATTTCACTGATTGCCTCAGCGGGGGTCGCTTTTGATTTGAGCCACCAGGGTGAAGATCTGAATGCCAACTTTGCGTTCAATCTTCCCACTGATGGGGCGGTTAAAAACAGGGTAAATCTTGATTTCAAAACAATTTTCTCGAAAATTACCAAAAATTGCACGCTGGAAAAAGTCAGCGAAGATGAATTGCTTTTTCGCGGCGAAACCGAAAGAAAAAGCAGTTGTATTGCCAGCTTTTTAACGCAGCAGTCTTTTCCCCTGCACTCATTGCAGATGTTTGTCGAAGGAAGCTCACAGCCGATTCTCGAATTCCCATTGATTTCAACTCTTATACCGCCAGGGGCTGAGTGCTTTGCATTTCCTGAAACGGCTTTGAAAGAAACGGGCATCAGCGCGGCAAATCTTGAGCCTGTGGGAATGATAGATACAATGATGGTGGTGGCATCGGTAATGAAGGCGATTTTTCTACGGGCTGCCGTGAAGAATCCCGCCATTCGCACAGACCTTGAAAAAAACTTCAATATCAGCCCCGACTGGCCGAAAATTGAGGCGCAGGATAAGCAGCGATCTGAGCTGCTGAAAAAGGTTTTTCAGCCTTTTTAATAACCGGGCTTCACAGCAATTTTACCGTCAATCACCAAGGCTGCTTTTACCAATTGCAGAAAAGGCGCTCATATTGCCTTTGTTTTTTCGCGCTTCAATGGTTCGATGCGGCTCGCCGCCACCCTTTTTCTCAAAATCCTTTGTGAGCCTTGTGTCTTTGCGCCTTGGTGAGAGAGTCTTGGCAAAAAATCGGACAAATGCGATTTATTATAAAATGCCAAACCAATATCCGCCAAAATGGCTGATTTTAACCGGCGAAGAAGAATTCACCCCTTAACCGGCAATCGCTTTTCCTTTTCAACCCTGATTGACAGTTGTACCGCACTGAATTAGAATGGCAGTTCAGACAACGGAGGAAAAGGTGCCGACGAAAAAAAGAAGACCAGAAAAACAACCGAAAGCCAGACGTACCGAAGTGGCAAAAACCTCTTCGGAGAATAATTTGCATAGGCTCAAAACTGAGCTTGAAGAATACCTGCATCAGATTGCCCTCGATGAAGAAAGAGTTCTCGCCAATCTGACCTTTGATCCCGTAATTATCGGGCGTCAGCTGCGGGAAAACCATTTCTGCGTTGCAGATTTTCAGGGCGTCGAAGCCAATCGTATTCTTCTTGGAGCCATGCTGGAGCTGCTTGAGGACAATGCCACCTTGAATCTTCCAAGCCTGATCGACAAGCTTCGCTACACCCGTCAGGGTAATCGTGACGGGGTTGAACTTGTGGGCGGCATCGAACGTATAAAGAATCTTTTCCTGTCCCCGTTCATGGTTCCTGGCGTTTCGATGCTTGAAGACGTTGAGCCCCTGATCGAACGGATCCGCGATCGCAATATCAGGTCGGTCGCCCATCGCAACATGATCATGTATTCAGAAAGAATTATGAGCGATGACAAGGATGCCTATGAAACGATAAGCAATTGCATCCAGGAACTGCGCACCCTGTTTCTGCATGGGAGTGCTGGTTATCTGCGCGGCATCGAAGCGCATATCGAAGAAATGCGGGAAATGGTCGATGCTAACCGGGCACAAAAGCGCAGCTATCTCGGGTTGAATACTAATTTCCCGATTTTGATGGAGCGTTTGAGCGGGTTTCAGAAAGAATTTTACCTGATAACCGGTGGGGTGGGCATGGGGAAATCGACTTTTGCAACCCAGATGGCCTGGGATCTCACAGCCATGAACCCTGAACTAACGGTAATTTATTTCAGCCTCGATTTGAACCGCATCGATGCTACGGCAAAAATTGTTGCCCACGCTGCAGAAGTTCCCATCGATTATGTGAAAAACCCATACGTTACCCGTCTCGACCTGGAAGAAAAAAGAAAAAAAGGTTTGCAGATGGTGGCAGAGATGAGCAATCGGCTGTTTCTTGTCGATGAATCATCGGGCCGGGTTTTTCTCGATGATATTAAGAAATACGTTAAGCGCACCAGACTTGAAAGAGGTGGCGATGTGGCGGTAATCATCGATCCGCTTTTCAAGATTCAGATCCGCAATCAGCACAAAATGAGCTTCAGTGAAAAATGCAACTTTCTCGCAGCTGAACTCAAAAGTCTGAGCGCGGTTGAGGGTGTGACTTTGATTGCAACCGCCGGTTTGCCGAAGGCAATCAGCAGTCGCCGGCCGGTTAAAGAAGATCTCGAAGAAATCATGGGATTGCTCTATGATCCTTACGCGGTTTTTTTCCTCTACAGTGATTATCTGAATAATTTCGACACTCCGTTTCTCGAATGGGAATGGGGTAAAGAAGACAGTTTCATGATTCCAATTTCTGAGGCCCTGATCGCCAAAAATAAAATGGGAAGTATCAACTCGCGCATCTTTTTCAGGTTTTTCGAAACCTTTTCCCGGTTCAAAGAATGCGCGCCCCAGGAAGTGGAAAACTATACCGCAATGATTGAAAATCTAGAAAAATTCAAGGAACAGGGTGGCGGCAGTCCAAATGGGCCGAAACGCCCGTCCAGGCCAGAGGAATTCTGATGAATACTGCCCGGGACTATTTTGAAAAAGGCATCGACCTGCAGCAGCGTGGTCTTTTCGATCATGCTATCGAAGAGTATGAAAAAGCCTTGAACATCGAACCGGATAACGCTGATGTTCTGGTTAATCTTGGAGCGGCCTGTCTGCAAAAAGGGCTCGCTGACCGGGCGGTAAAACTGCTGGTCAAGGTTCTTGACCGCGACCCTCAAAACAGCGCGGCATATTACAATATCGGCAAGGCTTTTTACTACCGCGACGAAGTGCCCGATGCTCTGGCTGCCTTTCAGAGGGCCGAGAAAATTTTACCAGAAGACCTGGATATCAAAAAAATGATATTTATTTGTCTGGTCGATCTAAAAAGGGTTGAGGAATCTGTAGAACTTGGTCTATCTATTGTCGAAAAAATGATAAAAGATTCCGATTTCCTAATGCGTCTGGGCGAAGTGCTTCTGAGTCTTGAAAGCTATGAGCAGGCTCTGGATGTCTATCGCAAGGCCGCGGCTGTGGCCTGTAGCAGCACGATTCCCCTGGTCGGCATTTATCGGGCACAGCTTGCTCTCGGGAACCGGGAAAAGGCCATTACCAGCCTTAAGCGTGCGATGATGGTAGAGCCGGAAAATCAGAATTTCATTGTTATGATGGTTGATCACCTGCTGGAAGACGGGAAGATCCAGGAGGCGGCCGAAATTCTCAAAAAGGGCATTGAAAGCATCGAGAATCCGATTACCGTCAGAGAAAAGTATAACGAGCTCACCCGGCGTCTGCCAATTTTGCGAAAAAAAGCCGATTCAGCGTTGAAAGTTCGACAGAGTCCTTATGAAGCTGATGTTTATGATGTTCTCGATCATCTTTACGATGGCAAGATAACACTTGACGTCGCGGTCATCGAGCTCGAAAAACTGCGCCGCCGTGACCCGGCAGACCTTTTCATCGCCAGAGAGCTGGCCAATCTGCATTTTCAGGGGCGAAATTTCGACCAGGCTGCTGAAATATATTCTGAAGCGCTGCTGAGCGTTCCTTCCGATACTCTTTACCGGGTTGAGCTTGCCAAATCTCTGGCAATGAAAGGCGATGCTGAGGCAGCCCGCGCTGTTTTAAAAGATGCTGTCCGCGATCTGGGCCATACTCCAGAGCTGGCAATTGCACTGGTTGAGCTTGATCTTTTCGAAAAAGAATTTGCCAGGGCCGCGGGCCGTCTCGATATGGTTTTAAATGAATATCCCGACGAGCCTCATGCTTTGTTTCTTTACGCTTATACGGCGTTGCGCCTTAATGAGCTCGATACCGCCGATCGTACTTTCAGGCGTTTGCTGGAAAAGAACCCGGAGGATGAAGAGACGGTTCTGTGGTTTTCGCGGCTGGCGTTGTTGCAGAATGATCCTGGAAAAGCTCTGGAAGCCTGGAAAAAGTTTGATGACGGCATCAACAGCATGGTTGAAATTATTTCCCGGATCGAACTCACTCTGTCTTCTGGCGACAGCAAGGGAATTATCAGGTATTTGCAGCGCATCGGTGATTATCATCCAAGGTTTATTGAAGATCATCTGCTTTTTGGTAAGGCGTTTTTCTTTGCCGGCGATTTTTCTTCGGCCCAGCGTGAATTTGATCTGGTGCTTAAATACGAGGCAAGAAATGCTGAGGCGCTGGCCATGTCGGCAATGAACTCACTTATACGCAACAAGGCAACCAAATTCTGGAACTACTGGCTTCAGGCTATTGATAATGATTCTCTTTATGCAGTCATTCCAGCGATTGTTCTGCGCAACAGCCTGAATTTTTCCCAGAAAGAAAGACTAAAATCTGAAACAAGAAAGATACTCGAGATAGGCAAACTTCAGGATGTTGATCGGGCCAGACTGGTTCGTCTTCTGCAGTGCCTGTAATGGAAAAAGCAATGAAAAACCAGGAAAACGATCTCAAAACCCTGATCAAAAAAGTTGGGTTGTTAAAAAAACTGCCGCTAAAGAAGCTTGGAGATGCCACCTGCGATATTATCGATCTGAAGGGTTCGTCCATCGCGGTTCTTCTTCGCCGTCTGCCTGAATTTTCACCGGCCCGGCAGAAAGTAATCGCTCAGAAAATCGAGGATTATTTCTATTTTTACCCTGATAGAGGGCGAAAGCTGATCGGACGGCTGAAGAAGGCCTGCGAAAAGGTGTGCGAGGAATGTCTGTCCCAGTTGCTGTCGATTCTGGTCGACGTTATTCCCCGCAATGCTCGAAAAGTGGAGTTTGCGGATTTGCTGCCGACAGCTTTGAAGGTTTTGGATTCCGGTTGCGATTATCCAAGAAAATCTAAAGCGCTTGAAATTATCGGACAGCACCAAAGAAAAGAAACAATTCTCTGTGTTATCAAAAATATGATATTATCGATTGAGTTGGTTTCTGGTTTTTCTGGTTATCAATTTTTTGAAAACTGTCTTTTGGTGCTGAAAAGAATGGGTGGCGAGTCGGTTTTGAAATTGTTGATTAATCCAAATTCTGATAATGTTATCAAGCAATTTCGGTTTGAGTGGCGCGACCAGGATAATGACATTCAGTCAGGAGTTTTGAAGCTTCTACAGGCCGCTGGTACTGACTTTGCCCAGATAGCTCTCAAAATTGTCGATCTCTCCGATTTTAATCTGCCGTTTATCGCAATGATTCAAGAGGGCATGACTCATGAGGATAAGTGGGTTCGTCAGGCAGCAGCAGCTTCCATGGAAAAGGCCAGTTCTGCCCTTGATCCCGAGATGCTGCAGCGCATGCTTTCCGATGATTCGCCCGAGGTTCGACTGATGGCAGTTTCTTCTCTGGGAGGGTATTCGGTCGAACAGACAGGGCAACTGCTGGAATCCCTTGTTCAAAAGCCAGGTGAAACTGTTGGCGCAAGAATGAACGCCCTGTATGCCCTGTATTCACAGAAAAACCTCCCAGCACTCGAACGATTGTCTCGAGAGCCGGATGCTAAAATCGCTCTCAACTCCATGGGGCTGGCAGCCTTGCTTAAGCCTAAATCTGACGGTTTTGCCGAGCTTTTATCAGTTTTTTCAGGTTTAAACAGTGAGCGGGCTGCCGAGCTCCAATATTACCTGCTGGAGATTTCTGATCCAGAAGATATTCAGTCTTTGATTGATTATCACAAAACCGCAAGCAGCTCCATAAAAAGAGAAAATTGCCTGGCACTGTTACGGGCATTTCTTGGCAAAAAGGCCGGTCCCAGGCTTGAAAGAGCTGTTGCTGCGCTTCCAGATGCCGAAAGAAAAGCGCTAAGCCTGCTTGCGGCAGAAAGTTTCGCCTGATCACCGAAACAGGATTTCTTCTACCGGAGAGCGAGTTTCTCCGAAGCAAATGATGGTTTCAATGTTTTCGGTTGATTCGATCATTCTGTTTATTTTCGCACTGTGCTGAGCGGCCTAACACGTCGACAAGGCTTTTTCGCGGGCTTAAAAGCGGGGTTTGAATTGATGATTGCCTGCTGGTTCGCGTCAACTTTGGCTTGAAAAAAGCCATCCCCATTCTGAAAAAGCGTTTCGGCACCCAATAAATTGTGGCTGAGCCAAGAAATTTCTCTTTCATTGCTGAAATATTGCATATTTGATGCTAAAGCCATTCTGAATTGAAAAAAATGATTTTCTTTGCCGACAAAAACATGAAAAACTATTATAAAATGATTAATAAAAACAAAAAAATATTGATATTAACAAAAAAAGGGTTAAAAAAGTCTGGTTTTTCGCTTTTGCACTGATTTTTTTGGGGGGCTTCAGATCACTACAAACTCAGCCGCGATTGAGTAGTTGTGGCAGGGTGACGTTTAAGGACAGTTTATTAGGATCCCCAGCCCGCAGGATTGGTTTTTCTGGTAATGCTTTTGCATGTTTTGCGTCTTCAGGTGCGCTTTTTGGAAAAGTATGTGCCTGCAGATACGATTCATTCTTGAACGCTATTGATTCGTACCGGTTTTCCTGATGCTATTTTCTGGACACATAAGGGATATTTAGATTATTATCAGAATGGAATGTAAAAAAAGTTGTACAAAGTGATATTGAATTTTGGGTCTCAAGGGTTGGGCTGATGAATATTTTCGTGCTCCGGAATGCTGTTTTGGTTTGGCGCCACAATTCGATTGGGGGCCTTAATGACTGAATACGTCGGCATCGGCGAATTCTTTGTTTCCGGCCAGCCGGGGACCATCATTAAAACTATGGCTCTTGGGCCATGCATCGGGGTCATGGTTTTTTCGAAAGACTTGAAATTGGCTGGCATGCTGCATGTGCAACTGCCTTTAAGTTCAGTTAATCTTGATCTGGCTGCGCGTCGTCCAGGGGTTTTTGCTGATACCGGTATTCCGCTGCTGCTCGAAGAATTCGCCAGGTTTGGCTATCGACCGGCAGATTTAACGGTAAAAATTGCCGGCGGTGGTCAGGTAATGGATCCGGCTGGAACATTCAACATCGGTAAGAGAAATTATCTTGCAGTTAAAAAGGTTCTCTGGGCTTACAAGCTTTTTCCGGCATCGGAAGAAATTGGCGGCAGTATAAGTCGTACAGTGTCGATAGAAGTTGGAAATTCTGAAGTTCTTGTCACTACCCCGGGGCTTGACCCCAGGAGGATTTGAAATGGCTAAGTTGTTAATAACCGATGATTCGGCCACCGCAAGAATGATCATTCAGCGCTGCATCGAAGTTCTTGGCTGGGATAAATGCGAATTTCTGCATGCCGCCGATGGGGTAGCAGCTCTTGAAATCGTGATGAAACAACAGGTCGATCTGATTATTACCGACATTGTCATGCCGGTTATGGATGGAAGAGCTTTGTTGAAGAGAATAAAAGTCAGCCCAAAATTGAATCATATTCCCGTTTTTGTTATTTCTTCTCTTGCCAACCCGGCCATGGAACAGGAGATGATGCAGTTCGGGGTCGACCGTCTGATTTACAAGCCCGTTTCGCCACCTAAGCTTCTTGAAGCTCTAGAAGCCACTTTAGGAAAGGATTTTCGAGAAAAATGAGTTCACTTGAAAAGCTGCAGCCAATTTTTCTTCAAGCTCTAACTGAAACTTTTGAAAATCTTTTCTTTGAAGATGTCGTTCTCCACGGATCTTCTTGGCTGGATAACGATTCTGAATTTCCTGAAAGCTGGTGGGTGCGCATCGACGTCCTGGAACCCTTTAAAACCTGTTTCGTTCTGGTGGTTCGAAAAGATTTGATGGTCAGATATACCGAAGCTATTTTTGGCATGATCGAAGACCAGATGCCAGAAGAAGCGCAGGTGCTTGATAATCTTGGCGAGCTGATGAACACCATGTGTGGAAGAATTATGGCTCTCCTGCTTCCTGAAAATTGTACGTTCAAGCTTGGCCTGCCGGTCGTTGGAGAAGGCAAAATTCAAGATTTGACCGACAAATATATTTCATTGAATTGTTTAATTGGTGATAATCTGGTATTTTTGTTGTTGCCCGAAAGTTTCTGTTTTTCTGAGTTTGCCCCGAAATAGTCAGACCTTGAGGAGTTACCGTCATGGATTCAAAATTAGCTAATCAGTTCATTATTGCAGCTATCACTATTTTTAAAAAAGTTGGAAACGTGACTCTGAAAAAAACAGGGCTGGAATACTTTCCCAAGGGTACGAAAATCAGCGCTGGAATTGCGACTATTCTTGGTATTACCGGAGACTACAAAGGACAGTTCATCATTGTTCTGAATGAAGAAATGGCTCTTAAAA
>JBMOKV010000352.1:0-13627 GCA_049325495.1 Candidatus Rifleibacteriota bacterium
CACACGAAATAGGCCTGAATGCTTGGTTGTACCCAGGCAAGCACGATTACTGCTCCCAGTCCTCTCAGGGTTGCCATAAGTGCGTTTGCCAGGTTATATACCACCTGTTTTTGCAGACCGATTATCGCGCCTTTATATGGTCCTTCAATGAAGCGCAGGGCAGTTACCACACCCATGATAGCGAAAGCCTGAGCTACGGTAACTGCAGGTATCTGATTTGCCTGAAGCCAACGCTCGGCAACCAGGCTGGAACTGATCCATATTCCAAAAAGATAGATTCCGGCAATTGAAAAGCAAAGAGTTTCCAGTGAACGAAGAAGGTCTCTAATCGAGGTGTTGGTGTGCTCACCGCCGGTAAACCGGGCCATTTCGCGACTAAGGGTGGTTGTCATACCAAAATCCAGAAGGTTGAGGCAAGCCTGAAGCATGGCATAAAAACCGATCAAACCATAAGATTCCATGCCCAGGTATTTAATGTAATAGGGCACAAAAACTATGTTCATGACTGAAACCCAGCCACTGCCAAAATAATTGGCGATTACATTCTTTTTTAATGACATTTAGGCAAGACCATACGGCATGATTTGGCGTTTTCACGCATAAGGGTAGCAGGATACTACAGCCCAAGGCAAAAAACCACAATGAAAGCGAAAAGCGGTTGAATATTTAATCACAGTGAACGATAATAGCAGCACAAACTTGTTAAGAAAGTGCTTTTGTATGAGAAATTCCTGGATAACCAAAGTCAAACGCAAATTAAAATTTTTGAAGGATTCCTCATGGGGAAATGTGAAGCTTTTTTTCAACCCCAGCTGTCGCAAGTCATTTTCACAGTGCGGTGAAGATCTTATCGTCAAGCATATTTTCGAGGCAATTGGCATCGTTTACCCGACCTATATCGACATTGGGGCCCATCACCCGTATCTTCACAGTAATACAGCACTTTTTCACGTCAGTGGTTCCCGTGGGATAAATATCGAGCCCGATCCATCGCTCTTTTCCGCTTTTCCAGCTGCTCGCCCCGGTGATTTGAACTTGAACGCAGGAATTGCCGATCAGGCCGGCGAGCTGGAATTTTTTGTTATGAAAAACCGCACGCTGAATACTTTTTCTCGAGAAAAGGCTTATGAGTATCAGAACGATCAAGGGGTTCCGATTGTCGAAGAGAAAAAGATACCGGTTGTAACTTTGAAATCCTTGATTGATAAATACTCCCCTGGGCAATTCTGGGATTTCATGAGTATTGACGTTGAAGGCTTCGAATTACAAATTCTTGGCAGTCATGACTGGAAAGGGCCTTCACCGAAAGTTATCTGTTGCGAGACCATATCATTTTCAACTTCCGGAAAGGGTGTGAAAGATCAGGCAATTATAGATTTTCTACTGCAGCACGGTTATTTTGTTTACGCCGACACACATGTAAACAGTATTTTCGTGAAAAAAGATATATGGGAAGGCTGAAACTGGTTTTTCAGGCCTGATCGATTACAATCGTTGCCAGTCAGGTGGGATAAGATCGCTGTCGCAGAGCTTGTCTTGAGCAAACCAGCGTTTTGGCGCAATAACCATTTTTTGTGGGTTTTCGTTGATCCAGGCGGCCCACCAGCTGAAAGTTGAATTGGCAATAATATTATGTCTGCACCTGCTCATCAGCATCATGTCAAATTGATTCTTGCGTTTTCCCGGGTCTTCGACAAAATTCAACCCCGAAATTCCTGATAGAATTTCACGGGCTGCGATTGGATCGTCGGAAAAAACGAAAAATTCCGGGTTTGATTGAGCCTGTCTTAATTTTTGAACCGCAGCCTGGTAATAATCCGCTTCACATACTCCGTGCCAGGAAAGAGTATGGGTGTTGCTGACATAATCAGCCCGGCGAAGGTGAATAGCCACGGAGTTACAGCTTTGAAGCCTCTGCAACAATTCATGATCTGCAAAATCATCCTGCTTGAATTTGAAACAGTCCTTAATCTGTGTTGAAAAATCAGAGAAATATTTATAAGACTGCCAGTCTCCTTCAATTAAACAATTGTTTGATAAATTCAGGAATTCTGGCCAGAAATGATAATGAGGCTCAACTATCCAGTTTCTTTGACCTGGGAGTTTGCGGTAAAGCCGTCGCCAGAATGGACTTTGGTGAATTTTCTTTTTCCAGCCAAGGATCGCTTTTAGGTCTTTATCACTGGCAATTTCAAATTGGCAATCAAAAACCCGCTCCAGTTCGAAAACCCGGTTTTGTACATACATGTCGTAATATGTGGGGTCAATCTTTAATTTATGCCCATATATTAGAGAAAGTGATTTTGCTGCGGCGAACTGAAACATCTGATTGCCAAGGCCGCCACTAAGAAAAACAATCTTCATACCATCTGTTGCAGGCATTTCAGAAGAACCATTTCAGCGGAAACCATCTGATCCAGGCGGCATTGCGGCAGTAATCTATGATGAAACCGGCTTTAAGAATGGTTAAAAGAGTAATGACAGCCTTTTTCGTGCTCGAAAGTGGTAGTGGCTTCATAACCGAAAACACGGTTTTGCAATCGAGATGCATCGAGCGATATAAAAACCAGGTCAGATGCTGCATGATTGCTGCTTTTGCCTGACAATCCCGGGTTTGTTCAATCAGAATTTGCAATTGATGGATTACCTGACAAAAATCCTTTCGGCTGATTGGTTTACGTTCATCGACCAGGCATGGAATCAAACTCATTCCACGAGTCAGTGGTGAGTTTTCCCAGTATTTTTTGGTAATTCGCACCCTGGTGTCGGTCTGAGCATCTTTTTTGGACGTCGATACCTGTTCATTATGGACTCGATAAAGCAAAACTTTTTCTGGAATGTTTGTCATTGGAACATTGGCAAGAGCAAGCCTGGTCCATAATTCATAATCTTCAGCATGCATGAATTCCTGTGAGTAGGGAAATTTCAGAGCCAGATCACGTTTTATAATGATTGTGGGGTGGGCAAATGCAGATCGAAAAAGTAGCCATGTGTAAATTCCTGTGGTGGAGGAAGGGAAAACCCATGAGTGTCCTGGTCCCTGTCCGATTCTTTCAATTATACCGCCGCAAAGATCAGCATTTTCCTTTTCGGCCCAGGCAAGCTGTTTATCAATGCGGTCTGGTAAACAAATGTCATCGGCGTCTATTCGAGCAAGCCAGATTCCCCTTGCCGACTGAACAGCTTCATTCAGGGTGTAAATAAGGCCACGGTTTTCCCGGCTGATAATTCTTACTCTTGGGTTTTGAGCGGCATACTCGCGTAGAATTTTTTCACTGCCGTCTGTCGACCCATCATTTATCGCAATCAATTCCCAGTCTTTAAATGTCTGTGAAATTATTGAATCGATGGTTTGGGCAAGAAATGCGGCACCATTGAATACCGGAAGAATAAATGAAACTTTTGGCATGCTGTTCATTGCCGGGCATTATATCACAATATGAATTTGCATTTCAGGCAAATTCGAGTTGAAAACCATTCAAGGGAGCCTTCGGGTTTATTTCTAAATAAATTCATGGTATGCTGACAGCCATAAATTCAAGGATAGCTTAATCGATGAGCAAAGGCCGCCTGCTTTTTGTTGTAACCGAAGACTGGTATCTTTCCATGCATTTTCTGCATATTGCAATGTATGCCAGAAAAGAAGGCTGGGACGTTACTCTGATATGTAATACCGGTCAAAAGGGCACTCATGCCATCGACCAGATTCTTGATTCGGGATTGAGATTCGTACCGGTTCGCCTTTCCCGTTCGGCCATATCTCCCCTGAATGATTTGAAAACCTTTCGCAAAATCTTCAACTTTGTAAAAGAATGGCGGCCGGATATCATTTTTTCGGTAGCGATCAAGCCAATTATGATAAGCGGTCTAATTTCGCGATGGTTTGGTATTCCATTACTGTCGATGATGACGGGTCTGGGTTATGTTTTTACCTCAGACAGTTTAAAAGCAGCTCTGGTAAAGCCATTTATCCGCGGAATGCTTGAATTTACTTTTGCCAGTCCGCTTAGTCGATTACTGGTTCTCAATTCTGAAGACGTTATATGGGCTGAAGAAAATTTACATGTCAGAAAAGGCGAAATTCGAACATTGCCTGGAATTGGCGTTGATCTCGACCGATTCAAGGTAGTTCCTGAGCCCGAAGGAATTTTTACTCTCGCTTATGTTGGCAGAATGCTTAAAGACAAAGGCATTTACGAGCTGATCGATGCAGTAAAAATTCTGCAGCAGCGGAAAATTACATTGAAGCTTATGCTTGCCGGGGAGCCTGACCCCTCGAATCCCGCTTCGGTTAAAGAGGAAGTTATTCTGGAATGGCAGCGTCAGGGCTTATGTGAATATCATGGCCACATTATGGATGTGCCTGGTTTTTTGAACCGATCCCATGCTCTGGTTCTGCCATCATATCGTGAGGGTATGCCAACATGCATTATTGAAGCTTCTGCATCTGGTCTTCCCTGTGTGACCACAGATGTGGCTGGTTGTCGTGAAGCGGTTATTCATGGTAAAACTGGTCTGATCGTTCCGGTTCGCAACTCTGAAAAACTGGCAGAAGCCATCGCCGAACTCTATCATAACCCGGATTTGCGGCGTCAGATGGGTGAAAATGCCCGCAGGATGGCGATTGATCTATATTCTCAGGAAATCGTCCAGAAGCAGATGGTAGAATTGTTTAGTGAATGGGCTGGGCAATGGGGCGGGAAAAAATGATCAGAGCAACTTTCGAGAAAATTGGAATCTGGTCGGGGCGTGTTTTTTTGCTGGTTTTTGCCATTTATACAATTTTCCGGCAGGGCTCTGTTATTAATCTGTTTCAGGTTCTGCAACAGCTTTTAATCGTTGCTTTATTCTTCTGGCGCAGTAAAAGGAAAATGGCTCTGCCAATTATTCCTGATGTTTTTCTCCTTGCGTTGCCTTATTTGTGGCTGCTGTCTTTGCACCCCGCGACAGGCTTCTGGTTAAAAGATTGGATGACTCCATTTTTAGCAGTTTTTTCAGTGAGTATGCTTGCGGGCGGTTTTTTGTTGCAGAAAATTGAGCCATCAGTCCGGCAGGGAATCGCTGTTTCGGCAAGTTTTATCATACTTTATGCTGTTTGTTTGCGCCAGTTTTTCCCAGGGTTTGAGCTGGCATTGTTCAATTCTGTTTTATTGAGCTGTCTGGCTTTTTTTTGTGGCTTGCCAATCTGTTATCTTTCCCTGAAGTCCTTTTTTCCAGAAAATTAACACGGGATTTTTAATTTTCTGGCTGGGAATCGTTCTGGTTTGAAAGAATGCCGACAATAAAGAAAGCCATCATTGCCACCTCTTCGTCGCCCCAGCTGTATTCGGTAAGACCGGTCAGAATGAAGGCGGTGAAAACTGCAACTGAACCCATAGCCATTCTTGTGTTCCAGTTATCTGCCGGAAAAAAATTAAGCAAAAATTTGAAAACTGTTACAAGAAAAATGAAAAACGCACACAGTCCCAGTAAACCGGTCATTGCATAGAATTGCATGAAATTGCTGTGTTGATGACCGAAAATAAGAAAATCGTGCTGTTTCTCGTAGTCAGAGGCCAGTTCGTAAAATTCCTTTTTTACGTTGTTTAGGCCAACGCCAAAGACAGAACGATTTTCTGTCATCCTGAACCCCTGTTGCCAGATATTCATTCGCAGGTAATTTGAAACCATTGCTGCAGAATCTTCTTTGGTCATTGGGCGACTCATGGCCTCAAGGTTCTTGCGGATATCAAATGCTTCAATACGACTGCGAAGGGCAGGTGTAAACCATATTACCGGCGCAGACACAAGTGCAACGGCAAACATAATCGGCAGCATGCGACGGGGGAAGCGGATCATAAGTACCAGCAGCCCAGCGGCAAATCCTAGCCAGGCCCCTCGTGACATGGTAGAAATCATCGAGGCGATGACCAGCAGCCCGGATACGGCGAGGCCGACTGCTCCTTTACGGGTGGCGGTGCCGGCCAGCAACCAGGTTATGATGACGATGGCGACCATGGCCTGGCACTCGCCGAAAGTGATCGAGGTCGAGAAAAAGCCGCGGGCCCGGTCGTTGAGCATTTTTCCCATGGCGACGTTATGCAGCGCAAGAATAGATGTCAGTGTCGCGGTAATCACGAATCCGGTCAGCAGCTTTTTCTTGAAATCCGCTGAAATAGGGGGCCACCACGCGAGATAAAAAACCAGGATAACGAAAAACTTCTTCATTTCGGTCAGGGCCCGCATTTTTTCGCCCGCAACAAAAACCGAAAGAAGTCCTGCCAGTGCAATAAACATGAAAGGCGCCGCCAGAGGTGCCGGGCGCAGCTCAAGCTCGCCCCGGCGATGAAGAATCACTGTGCTGATCAGGGCGAGGCCCAGAGAAATCTGACTCAGACTTATGGAAAAATTGCCGACAATGGCAAATAGCAGCAGGCTCCAGGCCAGCAGTCTGGCCGCGGGGCTGTTTTTCCAGAGGTCGAGACTGGCGAGCGTCATTTTATGCGTTTCAGCCATGCCGAAGGCCAGTGGGTGATATTGTGTTCGAGGTCGCTCTCGTTGAACGGCCAGGCCGGCTGCTCGATGACAAAATTCGGGTTGGCAGATGCGAAGTCGATGGCGGCGCAGGTCGGGTTGTCGGTCTGCCAGTTTTCACCGGCGCGGGGCACATCGTGCAGATCTTTCATGATACCGTCGGTGGCGACGATGTAGGAGCCCGGGGTAACCATGCCGGCATAGGCGTTGAGTTCGTCGAGAACATGCTGGTAGCAGTGGTTCGAATCGAGAATGACCAGCACGGTTTCGCCTGGTTTGATGAGATCTTTGGCTTTCTGCACGATTTCAGGGGCCGTCGAACTGCCCTCTATCATGGTTATGAAGGAAAACAGTTCGTGGGCCTCGATGGCTTTGCGGTTGTGGGGGCGAATTTCGATATCGATGCCGATTACCCGGCCCTTGCCCATTGCTTTGCACAGGCTCGCATAAAAAATCAGCGATCCGCCGTGGGCGATTCCCGTTTCGAGAATGACGTCGGGCTTGAGGTGGTAGATGACCTCCTGCATTCTGATCATGTCTTCAGGCAACTGAATGACCGGCCGGCCAAACCAGCTGAAAGAATACTGGTATTTCTGGTTCCAGCCAACTTTTACCCACTGGTGTGAGATAATTTCAAATGCCTGTTTGGAATAAAGCGGCAATTCTTTGGTGCCGTTGGCATCGAAGGCTGTCAGGGTCTGTTTTTCAGTGTCAATGGTAATTTTCATGGGTGTTCACCTGGTTCTGTAATGAGTTCGGTGACAATGCCCATCTTCTCGATCTTACGGGCAATTTCACCAAGATAATTTGGGTTCATGACGATAACTGCGGCAAATTTATCCTGAAGCAGACGCTCGGGGCCGCAGACCCGATGCGCGGTTGCCGGAACGAAAAGCCCCTGTTTGGCTGGGTTAACGTCGATAAGGCAGTCAACAAGATTCTGTTGCGGGTCAAAAAGGTTCGCAAAAGTTACGCCCTTGGCACCAGCACCCCAGACCGCAACTTTTCCATTGCGGTTTTTCTGCTGCAGAATGCTTTGCCATGCCATGCTCTGCCGCTGTTCCTCCTTGATGAAATGATGCAGCAGGGTGGGGGTGGACGTTGGTTCGACGGCAATGGTTTCGCATTTGTTCTGACCTTCAAGCCAGAGATACTGGCCTGAGAACACCTGATCGACTCTGTTAACTTTGAATCCGCATGATTCAAACAGAAATTTGAGCGAATCGGGTGAAAAAATCGAGCAGTGTTCGTAAAAGAAATCCCAGATCGTGGCGGTTCTGAAGATCCAGTTTATGCAGGGGGTTTCAAAAAACAGGCGACAATCGGGCGCTTCTTTCAAGGCGAGTTTGATTTCATGCAAAAACGTTCGCGGGTCGGCAACATGCTCGATGACATGCCGGCAGACCACTGCGTCTGGTTTCATGTCGACACATTCGTGGTCAAAATAACGTTTGAAAAAACGCAGACGCCCGCCGAACATGGTTTCTTCGCCTTCATACGCAGCATCCATGCCGATACCCTGATAGTGCATTTTTTCGTCAGCGATCAGCGACTTAAAAAAGAATCCTTTGCCACAGCCAACTTCAACGATTCTGGCGTTTGCTGGAATAGTGTCGGTAATGCGCTTTCTCATTTTTTCCAGGTGATCGACAAAATGTGCCGAGGTTTCCTGGACATTGTTGTAGCTTGAGCTGTAGCGCATCAGTTCATCATCAAAGGCGGCATTGAAAACAAAACCACAATTTTCGCAGAAAGCCATGCGCAGATCGCCCCGTTGACAATTTTTCGCTTCTTCAGCGGTAGCGTAGAAATTATTCTGCTGAACCGGCACCTGAAGCCTTTGCAGAAAAATCAGGATATTTCCCGATTCGCAGACCGGACAATTCTTTTTAACGCCCATGCTGCTTCCACCATTCAATTGTTTCATGCAGTCTCTGTTCTGTGTTTTCCCTGGGCTGCCAGCCGACCTCATTTTTCAATCGGCTTATATCGGCGGTAATGCTCGCAGGCTCATCCGGCGAAGTGGGCAACTGGCCGAACTTAACCAGACCAGGCCGGTCGGTAAGTTTCTCGAGCAGCAAAGCCAGTTCTTTAATGGTCATTGGGATGCCCGAGGCGATGTTAACCGCACCCTCGACCTGAGAATTCAGCAGTGCAGCGAAAGCCGCTCCAGCATCTACTGATGACATGAAGTCTCTGATCTGGTTTCCATGGCTGCATGGGGCTTCGGGGCCCGAGATCAGGTTACCAATAAGTGACGCAACCAGTCTTTTCTCAAATTCGAAGGGGCCGAAGAGAAAGAACAATCGACCCCATGCCCAGCTCAGTTTTCTGGTCAGGGCAAAAGCCTGCAGAATATTGAACATGGCCAGTTTGCATTGCCCATAAACGGTTGCGGGAGCAGTAAGACTTGTTGCTTCACTGCACGTCTGGCCGTTCCAGGCATATTCGGCGCAAGTTCCTGACATTACTATTCTTTTGCCGCCAGCATCGGCAAATGCTTCGATCAGGGCATAAGAATTTAACAAAGATTTAAAATTCTCATTTGATGACCAGTACTCGCCGTGTCGGGTGAACCATGCGAAGTGTAACAGCGCTTCGGCTTTGATTTCAGAGACTATTTCGCCCATTCTTTTGTGATCATTCAGGTCGCAGCGGTGCCAGAAAACTTCGGGAAAATCGCAGGCCATGTCTTTAAGATCGAGGGCGTGAATCTCCATGCCTGCCTCAAGAAGTGGCAACAGGCTGTGGCGGCCCACGAAACCGGCGGCTCCGGTAATCAGTATTTTTTTCATTACAGCACCGGCAGAGCCAGATCTCTGGCCGCAATCACACTGACCGGCAGTGGCCAGTGCAGACCCAGAGCCGGGTCATCGTAACGTAACCCATCGGCAAAGCCATCAACGAAAAAACCCGCCATCTGGTAAAAAATTTCGGTATTGTCGCAAAGAGTCTGAAATCCATGGGCAAAACCTTTGGGCACAAAGAGCAGACGGCGATTTTCGGCATTAAGTTCAACGGCGAAATGTTTCAGAAAGGTTGGCGAATTGCGGCGCATATCGACGATGATATCGTGAATGGCGCCCATGGTGCAGCGCACCAGCTTGGCTTCCTGATGGGGCTCTTTTTGAAAATGCATTCCGCGCAGGGTTCCCTTTTTGTGGTTGAAAGAGATGTTGCACTGCGGAAAGCTCTCGGGCAGATTACGTTCTGCAAATTCCCGGGCGCAGAACGATCGGGCGAAAAAGCCCCGTTCGTCATGACGTTGCTCAGGCTCAATGAGCCAGGCTCCATTCAAGCCCGTTTCAATGAATTTCACCCGATGATCTCCAGTTGTGGAATCGGCACGACGAATCGTCCACCCCAGGATTTGATATGTGCCATCTGGGCCATAATTTCATCGCGCAGGTTCCAGGGCAGAATCAGCACATAGTCGGGTCTGGCTTCCGTAATTTTTCCCGGTGCGAAAACCGGTATGCGGCTGCCCGGCAACAGGGTGCCCTGTTTGTGCGGGCTCAAATCGACGGTAAACGGTAGATACTCGGGGCCAATGCCGCAGTAGTTCAATAGTGTGTTGCCCTTGGCCGGCGCGCCGTAGCCGACCACTTTTTTACCGTCACGCTGCTGCCCGATCATAAATTCAAGCAGATCAGACTTGATCTTTACAATTTTTTGGGCAAAGCTGGTATAGGTTTCGAGTCGATCGAGTCCTGCATTGGCTTCAGACTGGCGCAGGTCAATAAGTCTCTGGTTCAAAGCCTGTGGGCCACCGGCGTGCTGGGCGAAAATGCGAATCGAGCCGCCGTGGGTGGGCAGTTGCTGCACATCGAAAAGTTCGAGGCCCTGGGCGGCGAAAATCTTTTCGACACTGAGCAGCGACAAGTAAGAAAAATGCTCATGATAAATGGTGTCGAATTGTGAATGCTGAATAAGCTGCAGCAGATGCGGGAATTCAAAAGTTATTACCCCATTGTCGGTCAGAAAAATCTTTAGACCGGCCACGAAGTCATTGATGTCGGGCACGTGGGCCAACACGTTATTGCCCAGAATCAGATCGGCTTTGTGGGAAAAGTTTACGACCAGACTGCGGGCGGTTACCCGCGAGAAAAATTCGACAACCGTTCTGATTCCTTTGCTGATTGCCACTTCGGCAACGTTGGCCGCCGGTTCGACACCAAGCACCGGTATGCCACGCTCGACGAAATACTGCAGCAGGTAACCATCGTTGCTGGCGATTTCGGTGACAAAACTGCTTTCGTTGAAATGAAAACGCTCGATCATCATATCCACATATTTTTTGCAATGTTCGAGCCAGCTCTTCGAATATGAAGAAAAATAGGCATAATCAGAGAAAATCTGATCGGGGCTTTTGAATTCTTCGAGCTGTACCAGAAAGCAGTTGTGGCAGACATAGGTGTGCAGCGGGTAATAGGCTTCGGCGCAGTTGTAATGCCGGGGCTGAACGTAAGAATTTGAAAATGGTGACATGCCCAGATCGGCGAAAGTGTGTTGCAGTTCGGTTTTACAGAAACGGCAGACGGGTTTTTTCATTGGTTTATCGCATCCAGAAAATCGTTGATTTGTTTTTGTGTAGCCAGGCGAAGGTTATGTTTTTGCCGGCAGGCCTGATACCATTCAATAATCAGATCTAGAGCCTGCTCAAGACTCAAGGTGGGGTGCCAGTTCAAAAGATTGCGGGCCTTGGCGCAGTCGAGCCTGAGATATGCGGCTTCATGGGGGCCAGCGACCGACCCAATCTGCAGTTTCAGGTCAGGCAGGCGCTGCTGCAGATGCTGTGCTATCCAGCCGACGTTTCGGGCATCAGATTCACCGGGTCCGAAATTCCAGGCTTGCGCGAATTCGCTCGGGCTTTCTAACAGCTTTTCGGCCAGCAGCAGATAGCCGTGCAGGGCTTCGAGAACGTGCTGCCATGGCCTGATCGATGCGGGGTTGCGAATGATGGCCGGTTCATTGGCCAGCCAGGCCCTGAAAATGTCAGGAATCAGGCGCTCGGCAGCCCAGTCGCCGCCGCCAATGACGTTTCCGGCTCGGGCAGTGGCAATTGCGGTTTTGGTCGGCTCCGAGAAAAAAGACTGGCGGTAAGATGCGGTCACCAGCTCGCTGCAGGCTTTGCTGTTCGAGTAGGGATCATGGCCGCCGAGCCTGTCGATTTCCCGGTAACCCCAGGCCCATTCATGGTTTTCATAGCATTTGTCGGTAGTGACGTTTACCACGGCTTTGACCTGGCCATCGAGTCTGACCGCTTCGAGAAGGTTAACTGTTCCCATGATATTCGTTGAGAAAGTAGTCACCGGGTCTGTATAAGAAGGCCTGACCAGTGCCTGGGCGGCAAGATGCAGCACGATTTCAGGCCGGAAATCTGCGACGATTTTTCGCATGGCGGCAAGATCACGCACATCGGCCTGATGAAATTCAATCAAATCTTTAATTGAGGCCAGTTCGAACAATGACGGTTCGGTCGGCACACGATCGGCAATGCCGGTTACTTTGGCCCCGAGAGTCTGCAGCAGCAAAGACAGCCATGCACCCTTGAATCCGGTGACTCCAGTAACAAGAACCCGGCGATTGTGCCAGAAATTGCGATTTATTGGCATTTTACCAGACTTTCCAGGGGGCTTTGTTTTCGGCCCAGAGATTTTCCAGGTAGGTTTTGTCGCGCAGGGTATCCATGGGGCGCCAGAAGCCATCATGACAATAGGCCTGCAGCTGGTCTTGCTCTGCCAGTCTTTCGAGGGGGTAGCGCTCCCAGATGCTGTCGTCGTTTTTTATCAGATCGATTACCGATGGTTCAAGAATGAAGAATCCGCCGTTGATCCAGGTATTATCTCCCTTGGGTTTTTCAGAAAAGCTGGCAACCCTGGTCTGGTCGAGCAACACGGCACCAAAGCGCCCGGGCGGCTGAACTACGGTCATCGTTGCCTTTTTCCCATGCTTTTTATGGAATTCGAGCTGGTCTTTTATGTTGACGTCAGCAACCCCGTCGCCGTAGGTAAAGCAGAAGGTTTCATCGTCGAGAAACTTTTTTACCCGTTTCAGGCGTCCGCCGGTCATGCTTTCATCGCCTGTATCGACCAGGGTTACGGTCCAGGCTTCGGCCTTGTTGGCGTGCACTTTCATCTGGTTGTTTTTCAGGTCGAAAGTGACATCGGAGTTGTGAAGAAAGTAGTTAGCGAAATACTCTTTGATGATGTAGCCCTTATAGCCCAGGCAGATGATGAAATCATCGATGCCGTAGGCCGAATAGATCTTCATGATGTGCCAGAGAATCGGGCGTCCGCCGATCTCGACCATCGGTTTGGGTTTGATTACGGTTTCTTCGCTGAGTCGGGTGCCCAGGCCCCCGGCGAGAATGACTGCTTTCATGGCTGCCTTCCTGTGCTTTTGTGGCAACTATAATGCATTCGTTCCAATTTTTCAAGCATGGCCATTGAGCAAATTGACTTTAAATTTTAATGGAATTAGAATTAATGAAGGTGGCAGCAATTGAGCAAGGCAGCGAAAATTCTTTTCAAAGTTCTACGTGGCCTCAGTGATGCAAATATCAGCTTTGAGGATCTGCGTTATTTGTTGTTGAAGCTCGGATTTGAGGAAAGAACGAGTGGCAGTCACCATATTTTTCGGCGAGGGGATGTTTACGATAAAATCAATATACAGCGGGATGGAGATAAGGCTAAAGCTTATCAGGTTAAACAGGTTCGCGATGTAATACTTAAAAACAGGCTTGGGGGCGAGATATGATTGAAAAATACGAGGTTATAATTTTCTGGAGTGAAGAAGACCAGGTTTTTGTCGCCGAAGCTCCGGAGTTGCCGGGTTGCTCTGCCCATGGTATTACGCAGGAGCAGGCTCTTGAAAATCTGAGAGAAGCCATGCGACTCTGGCTTAAGACTGCAGAAGAATTTGATGATCCAATTCCAGAGCCCAAGGGACGTCGCCTGCTTTTTGCCTGATTCTGTATACGCAGCACAAAATTATTGAGGCGGGGTTTGGCTGTTTTAGCGTTGTTCGCCATTTGAACTCTGAACTGTCGATTTTGAAGTTGCTTTGAACTGGCCGGGGTGCTAATATTGGCAAAAATCACCTCGGGGTACAA
>JBMOKV010000353.1:0-1778 GCA_049325495.1 Candidatus Rifleibacteriota bacterium
CGTAGATCGTCAAAAAAAACGGCTGCAGACCATGGGAAAAAACAAAGAGCAGGTTCTGTTTCAGGCCTTTGAAAATAAGGTTTTTGCGAATCTGCAGAGTTTCGCAGGGAAACAGGTCGAAAGCTTCGCGGCTTTCAGGGTTGAGATGCCAGGGTGTCGGGCAGATATCGCCGGGAAAAACCACCTGACATTTTTCATCTTCGACGCGCAGAAGCTGATGGGCTGCGGTGTGACCGCCGGTCAGTTCAAGAAAAATTCCTTCAGCCACTTCAAAATCGCCGTTGATCAGCTGTAACTGCCCGCTCTGGCTCAAAGGCAGAAAGTCGTGGGGATAATAGCTGGTGCGGGAAATTTCATCGGGATTACAGGCTGCTTTCCATTCATTTTTCTGGATGATATGAACGGCATTTTTGAAAACCGGCACCGATTCTTCATTTGCCAGGCGGGTCGCACCGCCACAGTGGTCGTAATGAAGATGGGTGAAAACTACATGAGTGATGTCTTCGGGTTTGAGATTGAAGGTTGCCAGCTGATCTTCGATGTCGGAATGCTGAATTATTCCCATCAGCTGTTTTCGGCGCGGGCGCATTTTGGTGCCAAGTCCCGCATCTACGAGCATATTGATACCGTTACCTCTGATCAATAATTGATTGAGGCCAAGCTTGATGCGGTTTTCGCTGTCGGGTGTCACGAGCTGCTGCCACTCTGATTTCGGCAGACCGGCAAAGGCGATGCCGCCATCGACGCTCATCGTACCTTCATGAAGAATGTCGATCTGGTATCTGCCGGTTTTCATGATCGGTTCCTTTCTCAGTCGTCGCCTGCGCTGGTTTGAGTGGCAATGGTGTTTTCAGGTTTGATATCGGTAGTATACAGACTTTCGCCCGATTCCTCAAATCTGAAGGAAACGTTGAGCGGACCGATGGCATAGGTGTCTTCAGGAACAACGGCAATCAGAATGATGTTTCTTTCAAGGCTTTTTATGCGGTTAACCATGTCATAAAAAGACAGCATGGATTCGGATGAAAGGTCGCCGAACCTTTTGGTAAGCGGATTCGCGATCATGCCCAGGCGGGTTACTTCAAGGTTGATCTCGTCCATGAATTCCTTGAGAGTGCGGGCAATGCTGCTGCGGTCGCTGCGCCCGTCAATCTCGATCGACGCGATTTCCTGATTCTTGCGGAAAATCAGGTTGTTTGGCAGAATCATGAAGCGCACGTTGCCCAGGTTTTCGCCGGCATTGACGTTTTCGGCGGCTACCGCACCGACCACCAGATCTTCTGTGGTGGAGGCGATATATTGGGCCATGCGGGCCAGCTGTTCTTTGTTTTCGGTAAAGAAATTGATTTCATCCTGGACTTTAACGCCTCTTTTGCGGGCCCGGTCAGAAAGCGAAATAATCAGATCGGTAAGTGATTTCATCACTTCTTTTTCGGGGTTTCCGGTCTTGATGACAATGGCTGCAAGCGGCTCATCTTTGCGAAAAACGACGCTTTCAGTCTCTTTGATTCTCACGATGGTTTTCAATCTTTCGACGTCTTCTGCGAGAATCTGTTTTTCCTGCTGCAGGGCGGTTTTTTCGACCTTCAAAACCGCCGTTTCATTTTCGAGTTTCTGTTTTTCTTCTTTAAGCTGGTTAACCGAAAACAGGGCGATTTTAACGTCCTCAGACAGGGTTGCCGCAACTGCGAGAGTCAGAACGGTAATGAGAATGCCGGTGGAAATGGCGACGATCAGAGCAGTAACGCGTGGTCGAAGCCCGAAAACGGTGAGACGCC
>JBMOKV010000354.1:0-1770 GCA_049325495.1 Candidatus Rifleibacteriota bacterium
CACCAGATGCCATGCCGCTGAGATTGCAGAGGAAAGCGAAATTAAAGCAGCTTTTGTGTTCAATTTCCTGAAGTTCGTTAATTGGCCTGAGCTTAAAGAAAGAGATACTCTGCGCCTGCTTACCATCGGGAAATCAGAACTAAACACCAAAATCAGGTTGATTGATGGCAGAGAAGCCAATCACCGCCAGATCATCGTTTGCGACGGAGAAAAAGCCGTTGCCGAACAGGAATGTATGGCCATCATTTTTGGAGAAATCGAACGAAAAGAAGCTGTTGAATACCTGAGATCCTGTGAAAAGAAACCGATTCTAACGATTGGTGACTGCCCCGATTTTGCAAGGTCAGGTGGAATAATCGGCCTGAAAGTGGTTAAAGGCAAAGTTCGTTTTGAAATCAATCTCGCTGCTGCTGAAAAAGCAGGTTTGAAAATTAGCAGTCAATTGCTCAAGCTAGCAGTAGAGGTTTTTCGATGAATTTTCGTAACCTTGATCTGGCAGGAAAAATTTCATTGGCCCTGATTTCAAGCTCAACCCTGGCATTTCTGCTTACTTCAGCTATTTTTGTTGCCGGCTTGCTGTTTTACAACTACAAAAATGAAGAGCGCCAACTTAGAATGATCGCTCGCATTACTGCAGGCAATTTATCGGCAGCGATGGCCTTCAACGATCAGACAAGTGCCAGAGAAACATTGTCTGCCCTGCGTGCAAGTCCGCTGGTAACCATGGCCAAAGTGCAGAACCGAAAGAACGAATCGCTGGCCGAATACTTCCAGAGCGAGGCTCAGACAAAATCTTTTTTTGAAAAACTGATTTACCTGGTTCCCGCAATTTTGCCTGCAGAATTACTGGTTTCAGAAGACATCAGACTTGAAGACGAAACCCTGGGAACCATTGAAATCAGAGGCAATATAGTTTCTTCCTGGAACCAGGTGTTAAAACATCTTCTGACCATCATTCTGCTTTCTCTTTTTGCGGTTGCCGGAGCCATTTTTTATGGGCTGAGATTGAAAAGCGCGATCATAGCCCCGATAAATGCCCTTGAAGAAGCCGCCCTGAAAGTAACCGATGAACAGAATTTTTCTATCAGAGTCGACAAAAGCGGTGAAGATGAGATTGGAAGAGTGGCTGATTCTTTTAATAAAATGCTTGAAGAAATTCAGGAACGCGATGAACGCCTGCTCAATTATCACGAAGAGCTTGAATGCATTGTCGATGAAAGAACCAGACAGCTGAAAGACGCAAAAGAACAGGCTGAAACAGCCAATGCGGCAAAATCAAGATTTCTTGCAGCAATGAGCCATGAAATCAGAACCCCGATGAATGGAATCACTGGAATGATCAGCGTCCTGCAGGAAACCGAGTTGAATTCCGAACAACTCAAATACGTTCAAATTATTAAAATGAGCAGCGCAAATCTTCTTGCAATAATCAACGACGTGCTTGACTTTTCCAAAATAGAAGCCCAGAAAATGCAGCTCGAAGCCATTTGTTTTGACATCCGTTCAGTTATTGAAGATGTCGCTGAAACTCTTGCCATAAAAGCCCAGGAGAAAAAAATCGAATTTGTCTGCCGCATTGCCCCGGAAATGGCATCTTCAGTTATTGGCGACCCCAACCGCCTGCGGCAGGTCTTGCTCAATCTTGCAGGAAATTCGGTAAAATTCACTGAAAGAGGTGAAATTGCAATCACTGCCACGCCCATTTCATCAACAACTGATGAAATCCAGGTGAAATTCGATGTTTCCGACACCGGCATCGGAATTCCCCCG
>JBMOKV010000355.1:0-1762 GCA_049325495.1 Candidatus Rifleibacteriota bacterium
AGCGCTGAAAAAGTTGCCGGAATTACACAGGTCGATGAATACAACGTTTCAATTCGTCTTAAAGAACCTTTTGCCCCATTTATGAGCCTTCTGACCATGCCGGCCTGCTATATTCTGCCCAGTGGCAGCGCTACCGCCATTAAAGACCGCACTTTCTTCGAAAAGCCTGCGGGAACCGGCCCCTTCAAAATAATCGACCGTGTGAGAGACAGCTATATAAGACTTGCCGCTTTTGATCGCTATCCCGGAGTTAAACCCCGGCTGGCTGAAATTGAACTGCGCATTATTCCCGAAAATATGAAAGCAGAAATGGAATTCGAAAGTGGTAACCTCGATCTGCTGCAGCTTTATCCTTCGAATTATCAGAGATTTCGTGCTGACCCGACTCATCAGGCGAGAATTTACGATGTGCCGGCCATGAACGTATTCTATATCGGTTTCAATAACCAGATGCCCCCCTTCGACGACGTTAGAGTGCGCAAAGCCCTCAATTATCTGGTCGACCGCAACAAAATCATTCAGGCGGTTTACCAGGGTCGCGCTGTGGCCGCCCATGGCAGCATTCCCCCCGGAATTCTCGGGTTCAACGGCAGTACTGCCGGTTACGAATATAACCCCGAAGAAGGCATGCGCCTTCTGAAAGAAGCCGGGTACAGCCGCAAGAAACCTTTGAGTTTTGAGATTTACCAGAAATCCGCTCAGGCTGCTTTCGAAATCACCCGGCTTATTCAGGGTGAATTGAAAAAACACGGAGTTCAGGTTACTCTCAAGCCCATGGAATGGAGCGCCCTGAAAGATTCGATCAACAAAGGTGAAGCCCCGGCCTTTTATTTGAGCTGGTTTGGCGATTACCCCGATGGTGAAAACTTTCTCTACCCGCTGTTTCATTCGAAAAACTGGGGCTCAGGTGGCAATCGTGCCCGTTTCAAAAACCCCGAAGTCGACAGCATGATCGAGGAAGCGGTTAAGATTCAGGATGCGGATATGCGGGCCCAGGCTTATGAGCGTATCAACGCCCGAATCTATGACCAGGCCCCCTGGATCTACCTCTGGCACTGCAGCGAAAGCTATCTTACCAGCGAAAGAGTCGGTAACATCGATTTTTCACCGCTGTTTTTCTGCGACAAGGGCTTGACTCTCAGCATAAAACCCTGATAAAACAATGGTTCCAGATCCGGTCGCTGAGCCCCGTTAAACGGGGTCGAAGCGACCAGATAAAAATGTAAAACTGCAATCAGCTCTTATGTTAAACACAAAATAGCAGGCAAAATATGCTCGAATTCACGATCAGAAGAATACTGGCCACCATTCCGGTGCTGGCCGGTATTCTTCTGGTTGCATTTGCGGTTCTCTACCTGATTCCCGGTGACCCGGCCCAGACAGTTGCCGGCCCCCGCGCAGATCAGGAAACGATTGCCCGTATCAGCCGGGAAATGGGCCTCGATCAGCCGGTGCATCAGCGTTTCTTCGGCTATGCTGCCAGGGTTTGTCGCGGTAACCTCGGCACATCCGTGGTGTCCGGTAAGCCGGTTCTCGAATCGATTGCCGAAAAGTTCCCCTATACCATCAAGCTGGCGCTGATCGCGATGCTTATTTCCATCGTAGTTGGTATTTTGACCGGAATCATTGGCGCAATTACTCAAGGACGCTGGCTCGACCGCCTCTGCACCGTTTTTTCGGTAACCGGTATCAGTGTTCCGGTTTTTCTCTCGGGCTTGATCTTTCTTTACGTTTTTGCCGTAAAACTCAGATGGTTTCCTGC
>JBMOKV010000356.1:0-1762 GCA_049325495.1 Candidatus Rifleibacteriota bacterium
GCTACAGTTATGACTTTTTCTTCAGTCGGAACCATGAAGTTTTTGATCATGTTGTTGCCATCGAGCACGAATTGCCATGAGTAGGTGCCGGCTTTAAGTACGCCGGGGGCCTTGAATACCTGGCCTGCATCTTCACCGTATGTAAGACACGAGGCGTCGATGGTAAGAACGTCAACCAGGTCGGTTGGGGGTGCAATTGCCAGATCACCATCGAACAATGGTGCAGTATTTGAAATCTGCATTGATTTGGCCGGTGACAGCGGTTTTATTGTGGTAATAATGTTGAACCGGTAATTTTCGCGCTTGAAGCCTTCTTTATCAAACAAAGCTTTAATCGCAAATTCGAATTCGAACACTTCTTCACCTTTGGCGTTGGCCCAGTATGCCTTTTTATTCTTGTTGAAATCGGCGGCCTGCTGGGGATAACCGCTTACCTGTTCCCATTTGTTATTGCCGAGATTTTCTTCAAGTCTCACAACGATATTAAGATTGTCAATTCCAAGAGATACGGGGTCGCCGACTGCGGGCAGAACGTAAAAAGCTCTTTCCCAGTTGCCGGCTGGCATGGTGCTGAAACATTTGTCCTGGATGTCTTTGGAATATTGACCAATTCCGAGAAGTCCACCATAAGAGGTAGTTCTTTCAACAATGGCCTGGCGGTCGAATTTATAGGTGAATTTGCCTTTTTTAACGATTTTCACGTCTTTAAGTGCAAAGTCAACTTTCACGCCAACCTTGAAAAAGCGTCCGGCCATTTTCATTGCAGCTTCAGAAGCGGTCTTGATTGCGCTGCCGATTTCAGAACTCTGTTCATCTTCTTTGAGCTTTTCAGCTTCTGCGGGTGGAATTGAGGTTGGGGGATGGATTTGTTCGAACAGTTCTTTAGTGATCAAGTCGAGAACGGGAACCATCAGATCGTCGAGCAATTTGGCGTCAACTTCTTCACTGGTAAGCTGGTTAATTTTGATCAGACCTTCGCTGACAAAACTTTCGCGCAAAGTTGCAATGTCAAGACCAAGACCACCGCTGACTGCATTCTTGGCGACTTCTGCAGCGACTTCGGTGTTGGTGCTGAAATGTTCGTAACATGCATCCCAGTTAACTTCAACTTCGAAGCCGGCTTTCGGGGTCATGCCCTGGAAAGTGTAAGTGATCAGAACCGGCAGACCACCCTGCTTGGTGGTCAGGGCTTTCATGATGTCGGTACCAAGGCTTTTGAGTCTAAGCATGAATGGGTAATGCTGGGTTCCGAAAATCGGCGCGATACCAGATTTTGGGGCAGCCTGATCGAGCATCTGACCGCCGAGATCGTAAAGCGTCAGTTCGGCACTCTTAATCGGAAGTGGAGACAGTCGCGGAGCTTTTCCAGGAGGGAGTTTCAGGCTGAAAAGCTTAGATTTCAGCTTTTCGACAGCTTCTTTACTGATCCCGGTAACCATCGACATCTGCAGAATGCCGCCGTCGCCTTCTTTGGTCTGATAGCTGAGCAGCTGAAATACCGGTGATGGCTTGCCATCTTTCTTTTCAACGGCAATGGTGGGTTTTATGGGAACATAATAAAATTGTTCACCGATGCGACCATCGCGAATAAGGGTGAAAGCTTCTTCACCGTTTTCTGTTTCTATGGAAACGACATACTGGTCATTGGCGGCCAGACTTGGTGCCTGGGCAAAAACGCCGGAGATGCCACAAAAAAGGCTGAGCATCAATATGCCAGTAACTGCAAACAGGGCTCTTAATTTCATGAAATTTCTCCTAATTA
>JBMOKV010000357.1:0-1755 GCA_049325495.1 Candidatus Rifleibacteriota bacterium
CATTTTCGATTTCCATGACCTTGAAGATTCCATTGACTATCTGGTCTTTGCTGACGCAGATTTCATTTTTGTCGACCAGCATGATTGCCTGGCGAAGTTTATCGTTACCGCAGATTCCGGTGATGATGATTTCTGGAAGGCGGAATGGCTTTTCTTCTTTTTTTTCGATCTTTATTTCGCTGGGCTTATCTTCTTTTATCTTCTTAATAATTGTTTCTTTTTTTCTGATCAATGGCTTGAATGGGTCGGTAGTGAACTGGCTTCCTGATTCTGATTCGGAAAGCATTTCGACCTTTTCGATTTCAGTTGTTGAAAGTTCGTTGATCTGATCGGCGAGTAACTGCCATGGAACTGTTACAAACAGACTGAAGATTACTATGCTGATGAATCTTTTCATTTTTTTCCCTCCGGATTTTTGTTTTTGTTGATTTATCAAACGATGAAGGCAGCGATTGGATTTTGAAAAAAAATTTTTGAAACACCTGGTGATATAAAATCGTATAATAGATGAGAAGCTCGTTTGTACGGAGTATGCAGTTTCCAGGAGGAAAATATGAGAATAGTTAATCGTTTTGTTTTGATTCTGGCGGTGTTGCTGGCCTGTGGTGGAATTTATACCGTTTCTGGCGCTGAAGCTGAAACTTCTGCGGCCACCGAAGAGAAATCCACAATTCCAGACTCAACTGATATGACGCTTGGTGTTGTCGATCAAGAATTCGTGATGCCAGAGGGTTTCAGGGGCACTGAAGCCGATACAGGTGACATTCACTGGCTGGAAGATGTGGGTTATCTCATGGCTGAAAACTCTGGTCTGTACAATACAGACGCGGCTGCTATCGCAGAAAATGCCAAATTTGAAGGCCCCCCTAACATAACCTGGGAAGTTAAAGAAGAAGACAGCAGCGGTAACATGCAGACTCAGAGCACTGATAACTCGAATGTGGCTTCTGCGCCCTGCAATATTACCAATCCCGGTTATTATGAAGTTCATAATGGCGGTTCCAGACAGGTGTCTGATGCAGGTGGCGCCGTAGAAGATGGTTCAAGCACCACAACCGAAGGCGGAGAATCTGGCGGCGGATCTGAATCTGGAACCACCGGTTCTACCGAAGAAGGCAAAGAAGGATCTGGCGAAACCAAGACTGTAACCGCTCAGCAGGTGGTTGGAATCAAGGTTCACGACTGCACTTCCCCCGATCTCTGGGTTGCTTTCCAGGAAGGCGCCGGAAAAGTTGATATGGCTGAAACCGAAGAAGAACTCAAAGCCAAAATGGCTGAAAAAATGGTAGCCAATCTTGGCCGACCTTTCTCAACCAATGCTGATGATTACCAGGATGCCAGCTTCCTGTTCGTCGATGAAGGCGAAGAAGATGAAAGAAACAGCATTCCCTGGGAAAAAACCGCTCGCCTGTCAATCGCCGGCAACCTGTTCAACGAACTGGGTGCCCCGAAATTTGAAAGCGGCGTTCTTCCTGCTAAAATCGACAAAAAAGACTATAAAAACGATGTAACTGTTGCTGGTGGCCCGGGCAAAAACCTTTCCGGTGTGTTTGTCCGCCGCAATGTTCCGTTCATTTTCGCCGCTATGGCTACTGACAATGGTAACAAACGCGCTTCTGCCGGTCTTGCCGTTGCCAGAATTGAATACGCCGATGGCAAAGAAGTGGAAAAGGATGGCGATGGCTATCTGTTCCGCGTTCCCAATTTCCCCCGTGAAAAATATGAAGATCAGCCCGAATATTTCTTCACCGTGTT
>JBMOKV010000358.1:0-13442 GCA_049325495.1 Candidatus Rifleibacteriota bacterium
TTACAGAAAGAACAGATATGGTAGATAAAGATCACCTTCGTTCAAGAGGCTGGATTTTTATTGGCCCATCAGGATCTGCAGCAGATGAAGCGGTATTCATCAAGATTCCATCAGGGTTCAACAATCTTACTGGCGGCCATTTCATGATGGGTTGGCCTTCATTATCTGCAATGCCTGTTCTTTCACCAGAAACCATAACCGACACCACCAATTTTGCTCCCGAATCAGATTTTACCAACCATGAGTATGATCTGGGCGCAAAATTTCAGGGTTTTTACACATGGGAAGACGGGAATCCATTTGGTGCGGGGGGACAGAATCTATGGCCCGGTCTGGCCGCCGGGGCTTCTTTTGTTCCGTCAGATCATATCAGATCCACATCGACCTGGTTGTATCCCTTTGGCAATCGCTCCCGGGAATCGCGAACCCTGGTTTTTGGGCCGGTCCTGGCCGGTTTTCTGAAAGCCTTTTTCTACCGTGGCAAAAATACCAGCACAGGAGATGCTTATAAGGGCATGTGGACCGGAATGTCAGAATCACTCTACGATTCAAAGATTGCCGCAAACCATGGCATAGAAAGTTTTACCGGCCTTTATGACGGCACCATCGATCCACCGATTCCCGCCTCCGATTTTTTCAAAAATGGATATGACAGTTTCGCAAAGCTGATGCCTTATAACAGCTTACCAGACCCTTCTGCCACCATTCCGACAAATGGAATTTCTTTCAATCTGATATTTGATTTTATGAAGTATCAGCGGTCACAGTATCCTAAAATTCTTGAAGCACCCAGTATATGCGCCATGTCATACGATGCCGAAAAATTTCTGGTGCCGCAGGCTCAGGAAATGAGAACTTGTGCCATTAAGGGGATACATCCCTATGATGAAACCGGAATTTTTCTTCAGGAAAATGGACAGTATGATCCCAACTCAAGCCCAGACAACTGTTATTTCTACGGCGATTTAAGTGCATTAACAGTTTTTGATTCAAATCTTTTTTCAAATCGTATCACCCACAAAGTCGATCTGAGTTCCTGTGCAAATCTGGCTGAAGAACAGACGGCTTTTGAAAAATTTCTTTATCGAAAAGTCGGCAGCGGGCCTTCAGCGTGCAATGAAACCGACAAAACCGGAATTTTTCTGATCAAAAGAAGAAATTCGGTCACCGAAGGGCACAGCGATGCTTTGAAGATTTCTTCGCTGCCATTAAGCCTGGTAAAACCCCAGATTGTGATTTTGAACCGGGGCAGCATAATTTTTGAATCGGATGTTACCTCGCCGGTCAGTCACGGAGCGCCCGATGTACTGTTTTCCGTTGCTCTGGTGAAGGGGCATTTTTTCATTCAAGGCTCAGGAGCAAGCAGAAAAATTCACGCCTATCTCATTTCACTTGCCAATGATGCAGGGCGCCTTCTTAAATCGCCCACTCCAGGCGGGCCACAAAGTTTTGAAATACACGGTGGGCTGGCTCTGACCGAAATCGGTCTTTATGAAGACCCGATGAGTGACCCCAAAAACTATCTGGGAACAACGATGCTGCACTTTATCAATGGTGGAGAAATCAACTACAACCCGCGTTTCAACCCATCAGGTACTGCTTATGCCAATTCAAGGGTTTTTGTAATTGAAGATACTGCAGGGCAATTCTCGATCGAGGGGGCCGGATCATGAGACTGAATCATGGTTTATCGATGGTCGAGATAATGGTTGCGGTTGTGATAATCGGCCTTGCGGTAGGGCCGTTGATCGGAGTTTTAAGTTCATCGAACAAAATGAGCAATGCTTCGATCTTTGAAGAGACAGCAGTTCACTATGCCCGCGAACTGGCCGACCAGCTTTTGAGCCTTAGTCCGCATTTTTCAGATGTGGTTGCTGACGCTCAATCATTGACTGGTGATACGTCGATCAACCTGGGCAGCATACTAAATGACACTGGTTTTCAGACCATTCTTGAAACTCATGGAACCACAACCACTGCCATTCCACTGCAGATAAATGGCAATGAACTGCCGCTGCGCCTGCTGGTTTCTCCACTGGAAAAGGCGTTCACCCGAAGAAGGATCAAGGCCACAGTTCTTGACACTTCAGCAAATTCAACTTTAAAAACTGATAAATTCTGGAAAGTTCAGATCGAGCTTTCCTGGGTCGACCGCAATTCCGGGCGCAATGAGCCAAGGCACGTTAACATGTCGATTGTAATCAAGGAAGGTTAAGCAGATGATGTTTTTTTTCCGGAAAAAATCGGCATTTACCTTTGTTGAAGCGCTTATTGTCACGGTAATCGCCTGCTCCCTGATGATTGCAATACAATCTTTTTTTTCCCATGCCGTCCGTTCAACGATTAAAGGTCAGGACAACCTGGATTCAATAAGAGCGGCAAGCCAGATTTTTTCGAGCCTGAGGCGTGACATGCTTACTTTCAGATCATTATCAACCCAAGGGGCACTTTCAGTCATTCCAATGGGTTCAACTGAAATTCCGGCAACCGCTACCTACTCGAAGATCTTACGACTGAAAAAACCCGATGAAGTTATTACCTACTCCCTTGTAACCAGTGGCGGCAAAAGTTTTGTTGAAAGAACTCTGCAAAGTCCTTCGTTTCCAGTGCCTCAGCGCAAATTATTCGGGGTTCCGAGAATGAAAGATTTTGGCGTAATGTATGTTCGAATCCCAAACAAGATTAATTCAATGATAAAGAATGTTGGACAGCTTATGGTTAAACTGACCATAGATTCTGAAGATGAAAGGTTTGCCACTAAAGAATTGAATCTGAATTCTATTTTCTTTTCCGAGCGTCTGACTGACAGCGACTGGAATTATCTTGATTTTTAAAAAATTTGTAACTTTTGTTTCAGTTTTTTCATAAATGAAATTAGATGGAAAAGTGAGGAAAAAGATATGCAGGGTTTGCTCAGATCTGTTCTGGCTTCGGTTATTTTTGCCAGCCTCGTAACCGTGAACCTTTATGCCCAGGGAAACCCTGGAGACAAGCCTCCGGTTGCAACAGAGTCACAGGAGCTTGATAAAGCCTCTCTTTCCAGCACCAAGGCTGAAACCCCTGGAGCTCCGGAAGCCGGCCTGACTCAAAACGATGAAACCCGCAGCCTTGAAAAGGCGGTTTCTACTTTTAATCAGCAGTATTGCCCACCCGAAACCCCAATCCGACAGATCGATCAGGAATCGCTGTTGCGCCTTATCAGAGCGGAATTGATCAAACGCAGCGAACTTGAAAAATATCAGAAAATGGTTCTGGTTGACGGGAAAGTTTTTACCAAAGAAGAAAAAAAGGAAGAGGAAAAGCCGCAGGATAATCCCCAAAAACCTGCCAAACCAACCAAAAACAATCTTTTCGGGGCAATTGATTCTGCAGGCAAAGAGCTTGAAGAGAAAAAGGTGCGTGGCGAAACCACCGGCAATAAAAAACCTGAACAACTGCTGAAATTGAAACGAAGAAAAATCATTTACCGCGACAAGGAAAATGAGCTCAAAGAAATGGAAATGTATTCTCCGCCCAAATTTCCTGCCCCAAAGAAGAAAGTTGTCGGAAAAAGGGGCAAGAAGATAAAAGATTTTGCCACCACGATTATGGTACCCAAAAATACCGACGGTGAAAAAAGTGATTTATCTGCGTTTGACGAAATGCCATCATCCGATGCATGGCTGGATGAAGGTAAAAGTAGTCAAGATCAGAAATAAATAAGACCAAGGAGTTATCTATGAGGAAAAGTTACTGGTGTTTGTGTTTTGTTCTCGCGCTTCTTTTGATTGCGCCGATCTCAGGTTTTGCCCAGACCGATGATCAGCAGACAACTGCCATTTCTGACGATGGCAAAACCAATGATCTGCCACAAGTTTCTGACCCTGACGTAACCAATGAACTTCCCAAAGTTTCTGCCCCTGATGATGTTACAAATGATCTGCCCAAAGTATCTCCCCCCAACCCTGGCGATACAATCAGCAAGCCTATTGGCATGCCTAATCCCATCTACGGACGCATTAAAGAAATGCGCGCCGAACTGCAGAAGCTCACCAGACAGAGAAAATTTGACCAGGCTGAAAAGCTGGTTGAAACAATTAAAACCGAAATGAAAAAGCTCGACCGCAAAGATTACAGCAATATGTTTGCTGACCTGCACCGCAATGAAGTAGTAAAACTTCACAGCATGCAGGGTGAATATATGAAAGCGGCCAATGCTGTCAGAACTGCGATCAAATATAATGAAATAAAAAGCGATGTAAAACTTCTGCTCAACACCCAGGAAAAAGTCGGACTGCAGAAAGAATGGTTCGATATCAGACAGCAGCACGAAAGAGAAATCACCAAACTGCTTGAAACCAAGCAGCCGATGCTCAAAGAAAAACTCGCCATCCTCAACCGTCTGAATTCAAAAATGCGTTTGACTGATGAGCAGATCAAAAAACTTCAGACTGAGCTCAAAGCAGTAAATGAAAAACTGCATAAAATCAACAAAACCATTGAAGAAGTCAACCGCAAATTCATGGTTAAACGTGACCGGTTCAGCAAAAAAGACATTGTTCTCAACAAAGAACAGCAGAAAAAGCTGCAACCGCTGGTCATGAAGCGCTATGCCGTTCGTTATGAAAACTACAAACTGCACAAAGCCATTGCCAGACATCTCAGTGACATTTCTGAAAATTCAGAAATCACCTGGAAAGACCTGCGCGGAAATTTCGAACAGCTTGCCAAACTGCAGGAAGAAATCTGGAGCCTGCGCAAACGTCTCGACTTCCTGGCTGGCAAAGCTCCTTTAACCGAAGAAGATTATGCCGCTGCCAAGGCTGTGCGCAATCAGCTTGAAAAGCTGATCGACAAAGCTGAAGATTTCATGGGTAAGGTTGAAGACGCTTTCGTTGATGCAAAAACCTTCAGCAAGCTCACCCTTCAGGAAAAACTCGAATTCGTAAAACTTTTCCGCGATGTCTGGTCAAGAGATCGTGAATTTGACAATCTCAAACCTTCACTCGAAGATCTCTACAAGAAGATTTTCG
Source organism: Candidatus Rifleibacteriota bacterium (assembly GCA_049325495.1). Lineage (GTDB taxonomy): Bacteria > Muiribacteriota > Ozemobacteria > Ozemobacterales > Ozemobacteraceae > DYKG01. Next base: position 5,013 of record JBMOKV010000358.1, read on the forward strand.
ATGCCCCGATCGTAATCGATGACCCCAAACCGGAACCAGGCCCAACCCCGAAACCAGAGCCGGTTGAACAGATCAGCGGCGAAGGTTACATTATTCTTGAAGGCAACATCTGGCTGCTGCGCTTTGGTGACAAGGTGTTCTACCCGGTCAATCTGCCCACCAGATACCAGGTAAACAAACTTGAAGTAAAATTTGCCGGCGAAGTCGTAACCCTTATTGAGCCTAATCTCAAAGGCGATGACGCAACAACCGACAAAATGATCGGCGAAAAATGGTGGCTCAGATATCCAAGAATTTCTTTCACCTATGTCACCGCTCCCCAGCTTCCCGATGAACCTTACGAACGTGAGCCGAACCAGCTCGCTACCCCGACCGAAGTTATCGAAGAAAACATCGACAATCAGGACAAACCTGCCAATCTGATGAATTCATTCTGATAAAAATCAGGGCTGTCTCACGGGCTTATAGACTGTGAGACAGCCGCATTTCTCAAGATCTCTGCAGGTGCGAACTTGAATGATTTCGAAAAAAATAGGGAGCAGCAACTCATTGCTGAAACCCTGACCGGTAATTCTGCCTCTTTTCGCCCCATGATCGAAAAATACTGGGGGCTGGTATACTCGATCATAAAAAAATACGTGAAAGAGTCAGAAACGGTTGAAGACCTTGTCCAGGAATCATTCCTCGTAGCCTACAACAAACTTGGACAATACCGGCACGAATTCAATTTTTCTCCATGGCTGGCCCGAATCGCCGCCAATAAAGCTCTTGAGCATCTTCGTCGCGAAAAGCGGTCACCAACCACGGATTTTGACCTGGATCTTCTTCAGTGTCAGCGCTTTTCTCCTGAACAGGTGTTTGATCAAAAGGCCCTTTTTGATGAATGTCTCGAAAAATTGTCGGCAGAAATGAAGATAATCTTCATTCTCAGGCATGGCCTGGAATTTTCTTATGAAGATATTGCCCACGTTCTTGATCTGCCGACCGGCACGGTTAAAGGCCTTCTTTTCCGAATCAGAAGCCTTTTGAAGCAATCCCTGTCAAAGCAGACCGACTCTCTGGTGGCCGAAGAATTATTTGAAGGAAAGCAGTTAAATGAATAAGAACTGTTTGAACAACGAGCAGATACAGCAGTTGCTTGATGGCAATCTGCATGCTCAGGAGCGCAAGATTTTAAATGACCACTTGAGCCATTGCCAGACATGCCAGAAAGAGCTGGCTGCGTATCAGAAAATTTTTGATCTTTCAAAAGAGTATGCCGCCAGTCAGCTTGAACCAAAAATTTCAAACAATCGCATGAATATTTTGATGTCTCACATTTCTTCTGCTTCTGAACGAAAAAGCAGCAGCAAAAAAGATATCTCAGGTTTCAGTTACTTTAAATGGCTTCTGGCTTCGGCTTCGGCACTGGCGTTGATTGTTCTATTTTTCTCCAGTGTAAACGTTGAAAAATCGACAAAGATTTTGCAATCATCCTTTGATCTTGAAAATAATCAGATTGAAACAATTCTTCAGGGATCAGGCCAAATCATGTTGAATGGCCAACCAGTCGAAAAACTGTCTTCCATACCTTCAAACCAGCCGGTTTCCTTGCCCCCGGATGCCCTGATTCTCGTAAAATCAGGCAATCAAAAAATAAGATTCAGCGAGAGTGCAGTTTTCAGTTTGAATCGAAAAGAAATAAAGATGGCAAAAGGGGCAGCGGCTTTTTCTCTGCAATCGCCGCATGAGGGGCTTACCATAAGAACTCCCTGCGCAACGATCACCCCGCTTGGTACCGAATTGGATGTAGAAGCGGGGAAAAACGTAACCAGAATACAGTTAAAAGAAGGTAAAATCCAGATTGCCGGCAAGACTGGTGTAAATAGAATGATGACCGAACCGGGAATTCTTTATGTGGATGATAAGGGAGTTTTTTCCAGCAATTTTCCGGGCACTGCGGCACCAGAAAATTCCTTTCCATCATCACCTCCGGTTTCGATTCCATCTTCTGCGACTTCTGGCAATGAAGAAGGTCCGGGCAAGCTTCTTGATTCTTTCTAAAAAAAGATAAGCCCACAAGGGTTTAAACCCCGGGGCCCGGAAGGTCTGCGAGGCTACCACAGCCCCGCAGAGGCAAGGAAAGGAATCAAGCCTAGATGCGCTCGACTGCCATGGCAACGCCCATTCCGCCGCCTACGCAGAGGGTGGCAAGGCCTTTTTTACAGTCAGAACGCATCAATTCATACAACAGTGTTACGAGAATGCGGGCTCCGGAGGCTCCGATAGGATGTCCGAGCGCAATCGCACCACCGTTGACGTTGGTCTTTGCTGGGTCTAACCCAAGTTCGCGAATTACGGCCAGAGACTGAACCGCAAAAGCTTCATTGGCTTCGACGCGGTCGAGATCAGCAATTTTCCAGCCCGCTTTTTCAACGGCCTTTTTGGTGGCTGATACGGGGCCGACACCCATTCTACCTGGGTTTAGAGCGGTAGTTGCATGGGCAACAATTTTCGCGAGAGGTTTCAAATTGTTTTTCTTGACGAATTCGGCAGAGGCGATAACCAGAGCGGCAGCACCATCGTTGATTCCGGATGCGTTACCGGCAGTTACCGAACCGTCTTTTTTAAATGCCGGTTTGAGTTTTGCAAGAGTTTCGACCGTTGTTCCCGGGCGGAAATGTTCGTCTTTTTTGAAAACAATGGGGTCGCCTTTGCGCTGAGGAATTTCAACCGGAACGATTTCTTTATCGAAATTGCCTTTGGCCCAGGCTTCTTCGGCTCTCTTGCAGCTTTCAGCGGCGAAGGCATCCATTTCGGCGCGGGTAATTTTGAATTCATCAGCCAGCCATTCAGCGGTCATACCCATATGCTCACCCGAAAAAACATCGGTAAGGCCATCAACAAGCATCGAATCGCGCATAGAAATATGACCGAGGGCGGTGCCGTTGCGCATATCGACCAGATGCGGAGCCTGGCTCATGCTTTCCATTCCACCGGCAACGATGCAATCGGCGGTTCCGGCTCTAATGGCATCAACGCCGAGGGCGATGGTTTTCAAACCAGATCCGCAAAGCTGATTTATCGACCAGGCGGGAATGGATTCGGGAATGCCAGCGCCCAGAGCGGCCTGACGTCCGGGGCCCTGCCCCTGACCAGCCTGCAGAATACAACCCATGATAACTTCTTCTACCTGCTCAGGTTTGACGCCTGCGCGATTGAGAGCTTCTTTTATGGCAATGCTGCCCAGTTTGTGAGCAGGAACTGATTTCAGAGTTCCCATCAATCCACCAATTGCAGTTCTGGCAGCGCCAAGAATATAAACTTCAGTCATTTCTATTATCTCCTTAATTTTTTCTGGTCAAAAATTCGTTGATGATGCGATAGCTTTCAATTCTGGCTGGATGTGCGGCGATGACCGAAACGTGACCAGCGGGAATGACATGATATTCAAGACAACCCTTTTCAGCACATTTGGCTTCGTGAATCGCCCTTGCAGCCCGCTCGTTAAAGACATGATCATCCCGGGCAACCAGGCTGAGAGTCGGCATGTCAATATTCTTTACCGACACCGGTGTTCCATCGATGATGAAGTTTCCACGATAGAAACGGTTTTCCTGATAAAAATCTTTTATCAGTTCGAGAAAGGCTCTTTTTGCAAAGCAAACATTGTCGCTGGCCCAGATATCCAGGGATTCCCAGATTTCTTTAAAACCAGGCATTTCGAAATTTTCGAGCAGTCTTCTATATTTACCCAATTGATTTTTTACGTCTAGAAGAGGAAACGAAGCGTGAAAGAATTCTGCGGGAACAATCCCCTGAAATGGTGCGGTCAGCTTTTCGACATCAAAACCTTCAACGGAAGTCCATTGTGCCAGCAGACCGGAATCTTCAAGGTCAACGGGAGCGGTCAACAGGAAAAGGCGGGCAACGTCTTTTTTCAACTCAGGATGAGCCGCATACAAAGCAGCCATCAGGCCGCCAAGGCACTGACCGGCCAATTGAACCTGGCTGGCGCCGGTAACCTTTTTGACCTGGCGAATTGCTCTTTTGACCCACTTACTGACGTAATGATCATAGCCGCAATTGCCCATGCCTGGATCGGGCATACCCCAGTCAATCAGGAAAACATCGAGGCCTGCGCTTTTCATTGATTCCATCAATGAATGACCTGGCAGAAGATCCATGATGTAATTCCGGTTGATCAGAGATGGAATCATGACAACCGGCAGATGCTTCGAACCGCCGGCGGGCTGACAACGATAAAGAGTCCATGATGCCTGACTGAAAACCGCAGTTTTCTCAACGGGCTCCATTCCAAGGCGTTTCCGGTCGGCTTCGGTATATTTTTTCATTACCGATTTCGACAGCATTTCCCGGTATCCTTCAGGAAGTTCCTTAACTTCTTTCACGATTGTTCCTTTTCCTTTATTATTTATTTAAAACAAACGCTTTACTTTTTTCCCGGTTTGGCTTTGGCAGGCTTTTCAGTCTGCTCTTTCTTTTCAGGGGCGGCAGCTTTTCTGCTCTGGGCTTCAACATAGTCTTCGAAACGTTCACTAAGGTCGATCAGTCTTTCTTCGATATCGGTCAGTTTCTGAAGAACCTTGACCATTTCAGTGCGTGAAGGCAGGTTCAGAGCCGCCATCTGTTCATCAATCAGTTTCGAATACATTGCCTTGCCAGTCATGGTGGCGGCAATAGATTTCGACATTTCATTAATGAATTTTTCGTTGTGAACCAGCTTTTCAAGATGTTCACCCATGAGTTTTTCCCAGTTTTCGGTCCATTGCTTCATCAAATCATCGCCCATATTAAACATTTGGTCTGTTCCTTTCAATTCATGAGAAATTCGATTGCTTTTTTACAGGCATCCTTGCCGTTTTTGCCAGTGGTAATGCCGATATGCCCCGAAGGAATGGTTACCTGACTGACCGGGCCTTGGTCGCCCGCCGGCAATTCGGTGGTCGGCAACGGTGCAATATGGTCTTTTGCTGCGTTGAGAATGAGGGTTCTGGCACAGCGTCTGGCCGGGTCTACCAGTTTGCCTTCTGCCGTTTCAAGTCTCCCCTGACTGAGCAGATCATCCTGATAAAGATCGGTAAGCAGTTCGTAATATGCCTTGGCAGGAAAATCTACAGGATCGGCAATCCATCGTTCCATGGCATTAAACAGTTTTTTAAAACCTTCGTTGTCGCATTTCTGATGAAACATCTTGGTCTTCTGATAAACTCCCATTGGCTGAATGAACTGAAACGAAAACGCGAGCATCCAGCCCGGCATTTTTTCCATACTAGCAGAAAATTCTTCAACCGGAAATGTATTTGCATAATTTGCCAGAACACCGGCTTCTTTGAAGTTCAATGGTGCGGTCAGAAGCACGAGATGATCGACAAGATCAGGTTCCAGGCAGCTGAACGCATATGCCATGGTTCCGCCAATACAGTATCCAAGCATATCGACCTTTTCACAGCCTGTCATTTTGCGAATCTGGCGAATCGCACGCATGATTGTCTTGTGATAATAATGGCTAAGTGGCAGGTGACCAACTTCAGTACCGGGATAACCCCAGTCGATAAGAAAAGTCGGGCGGCGGGCGGCAAATTCCCTTACAAATGAGGTTTCTTCGGTAACGTCGAGAATATACCAACGGTTGATCAGCGAAGGAATAATCAAAAGCGGGGTTCCCTGCACGTTTTCCGGGCTTTCAAATTTTAGTAGTGTGACATTGCCGGCATTCCAGACTTCTTCGCGAGGCGTTACGCCACGAGGGTAATCGCCCCAGTTTTCTGCGGTTTTCCGCATAAAATGTTCCGTTACTGCATCCATGTGCTGCACAAGTGTATCCAGGCTTCCGATCATTCTTTCCGACCTCCAGTCCGAATTAGAGTTTCAATCCACCATCGATACCGATAACCTGACCGGTAATGTAAGAGCTTTCATCGCTGCACAGAAACAGGTAAAGCTGGGCAACTTCTTCGGGCTGACCAAGTCTCTGCATCGGAGTTTTTTCTTCGAGCATCTTGATAACCTTTTCGGGTACGGTGGCAAGCATTTCAGTCATGGTATAACCGGGAGCCACGGCATTTACTCTGACGCCTTTGCGGCCCAGTTCGCGCATCCAGGTGTAGGTCATGCCAATTACCCCTGCTTTTGCAGCAGAATAGTTGGTCTGGCCAAAATTGCCCTGAACGCCAACGATCGAAGTTGTATTTACAATTGAACCAAACTTCTGCTCGACCATTTTTCTGGCGACAGCCTGGCTCATAAGAAAAACGCCTTTGAGATTGACCTTGATAACCCGATCAAATGCTTCTTCAGTCATTTTGATCAGCTGAGCATCGGAAGTGATGCCGGCATTATTGACCAGACAGTCAATTCTGCCATGGGCAGCATAAATTTCTTCAATCGCTTTTTCTACATCAGCTGCTGATGACACATCGAGTTTTTTGCCTATCATTTTTCCCGGGCAGCCATCTGAAAGCTTTTCATTTTTAAGGTTTTCGAGAGCTTTATCGCTGATATCCAGAGCATAAACGATCGCGCCTTCTTCAGCAAACAGCTTGGAGGCCTTAAGACCGATACCTGCGGCCCCGCCGGTTATGAGTGCTACTTTTCCATTCATTCTGTTCATATCATTCTCCTGTATTTTGCCGGCAGTAACCCTTTTCGATTACTGCCGGCATTGTTAATTTTTTAGCTGGTCATCGCCTTCTGGCGCCAAACAAACGTTCAATTCAATCAGGCAGTTTTTTCTTTGGGCTGAAAAGCCTTGATGGTTTCTTCAAAAACCTTCTGATAGCGGGTATTGAATTTTTCAATATTTTCCCGATACAGATTGCGCAGTTCTTCGTTGGTGCTGGCAGTGTTGGTCCAGGTTTCGTGCATGAATTCTACATTGCGGCTCATGTGGTCGAAAAAAAGTTCCATGCTTTTTTTGGTGTAACCGTTGGTCTGGTCCATTGAAGCTTTCCAGAACTTGTTGATAACCTGAAAATTGTCTTTCATCAGCTGAGCGTATTCGTTTGAAAATTCCATCCACTTGTTCATTTTGAAACTCCTTTTGACTTTTTACGATTTGCGAGTTTTAAAACTCTTGCTGCGTTGCAAGATTATTATCGTCTTTTTGCTGCAAAGTGTCAAGGCTTTTTTTTGTTTTTTTATTTTTAGCATTGAAAACGGCACTCAGATCGCATCTTTGCCGAGTTTGCAATTGCACACCAGGTTATTTTTTTGCGAGTATCAGTTGAGAAAGCATCAGCAGTGACGTCTTTCACCATCGATTTTTGCAAATCGCTCACCAGGCCACGAATTTTGTCTTCTTCTTGAAATTGCTTGCCTGCTTTGCGCCTTTGAGAGCACTTTTCAACCAAAGATTTCTGAAAAATTGATTGATTTTTTACACCAGAATCATGGAGAGGCGAAAGACAACCTGGGCTAATCTGCTTATGAACAGATGCGGAGACTTAATCAGCCAATGCTTTCCGCTGGGGCTTTGCTGCAACCGCTTTTTCGCAACGCAAAATTTTGCGAACCGGGCTATTCAGAAAGCTTTTCTTCAAGCTCACGCAAGCGTTTGAGTATTTCCGCCATTTTATCGGCATCCTGGCCGGAATCTTTCGTTTCTTTCGCCTTTGCGGGCTTTTCTTCTGTTTTGGCAGCGGGCATGAAAGGATTGGGGAACTGGAACGGATTGGCGTTCATCCATGGGTTCTGGAAACCCATTGACGGAAAAGAATTCTGCCCGGTCATCTGCTTGTTATACATATCCATCATCCAGGGGAAGAACTGTTTGAAAAAATTATCAACCACTTCCTTGGGAGACTGCAGCACCATCTGATAAAAATAGGTTGGCAGCAGTTCGTATCGTTCTTCAAGCAGAACCTGCATCAAAATGTATTTGGTAATATCTTTGCCGGTTGTTTTCTCAACAACCTTGACCTTGTCGCCGCGCTGCAAAAAATCGCGAATTTCGGTCAGGGAAACATAACGGGCTTCTTCGACACAATAAAGTCGTCGATTATCGTATTTCTTTATCAGAATCTCTTTCACTGAAAACCTCGGAAATGTATTCGAGAGCTTCTGGCAGAACGGTAACCCCTACATGGTGGGTCTTAAGCACCTTTTTGGATTTTACCTTAGCGCCCCTTGCGGTTAAGCCCTGCTCATAGGTCGCACTCTTGAGAAACAGAATTCCATCGCTGGCATCGGCAAATTCACCAACCGGAATTTCGAGCCAGAAAAACTTGATCTTGTCAATTTCCTGTTTGCTTCCGGCAAGGATATGGCAGGTAACCGATGGGTCCATTCCTTTTCGACAGAGCGAGTTTATCACATCTCCGGCTTTCTGTATAGCTTTGTCTATTCCATCAGATTTCAAAAGGGTTGAAACCCCACCGTAATAAAGGGCAATCTGACTCAGATTCATGTCAGCAGTACCACTTTGATAAT
>JBMOKV010000359.1:0-1747 GCA_049325495.1 Candidatus Rifleibacteriota bacterium
CGCCCGTCGGTTGAGTTAATCTTGCTGATCAAAGCATTACCAACGTCGTCTTTTACCGGAACGTTGAAAGCATTTATGTCATGGTGTGTGATAGTTGGCCCTGAACCGCTAAGTCTCGGGCCGATGTTGGTGATTAAATCCACATCTTCGTAAGACATGATCGGGTTGCCGAAATCACTCGTAAACCCACAGCTGTTGATTATTCGCATTGACAAAGGATCAGCGTTTGCATTTCCGGCCAGAATCAGAAAAAAGCTCAGAACAACGAAAAACAACCTGATGATCTTCATGAATTTTCTCCTACCTGGGCGGCTACCAGATGCCACGCCATTCCCTCATAAGTTTCCAGATCCTGTACTTTACTATAGCCCGAAAGAATTTCCCGTTCAATCCTTTTCATGAATTCCGGATGCCAGCCTCGGGTATTTTTAGCCATCGAAGCTACGATTGAAGCATCAAAATCATGCTCTGAGTTTTCCTGCCCCAGCAATTTTCTGGTAAGGCCAAAGAAATAATAAGCACGGCCGGCGAGATAACTGTTTGAAAAACTATAGGCAAGAAATCGCTGAGCCCCTTCAAATTGACCAGCACGAAACAGACAGATTCCGGCATAATAGTTCAGCCACGGAGTGTTAAGACCACGGGCGACTTCGATCAGTAAAGGAAGATACTTTTCCGGCCCTGAAATCAGCATCGACACCAATAACTGAGTGCCAAGATCGAATTTACCTGGTGGAAAGCGGGTTACCAGATGATCGAACCGGCGGTAAGCAATATAAATCAAACCAGGGACTATCAGAACTACTACTACCAGAACTATGTACTCAACCGCATAAAATCTGAACATGCTGCGGTATTGAAAACTCAGGGTCTGGTAATTTTCTCCGGTCTGGCCGTCTTTGGCAAAGCCCATTGCCAGATCATAACGGCTCATGTCGTAATAAAGCTCAGAAAAATACGGAAAAAGAACATTTTTCTGATCAGGGTAGATGGCAAAATATGCCCAGAAATCCCGCCTGGCTTCCTGGTGCTGATTCAGCTTCAGATGGGCTCTGGCCCGCAACAGCAGGAATTCATGCCGGTCAGGTGATTCCTGGATCAGGCGGTTGAGAGAATCGATGCAATCTCGCATTTTCCCTTGTTGAAAAGCGGTTTCTGCCGAATCGATGAATTCCTGAATGCGATTAACGTGAAGAATTTTGTCTTTCAGGTCCAGTGCAATTTTATAACCGGGCTCACGTTTAAGAACCTGCTCAACCAGTTCAAGGGCTTTAACCCGGTCACCATTGTCGTAGAAACCACGGGCTCGGTTCAGCAGTGAAATTGCTGAATAAAGGTCAATATCGTGGGAACGCCCACTGCTTGGGTCTACCACAATACCTTTGTTCAGGTAGTCATCGATCTGTTCGTTTATTTTTCTGACTTCGGCCAGCTTTTCTTTGCCGAAGCCATTTTCAGGAGATAAAACAAGCAGCTGCTTAAGAATTTTTTCGGCTTCGGGAACATTTTTGGCGTTAAGAAAAAATTCTGCCTGACGCTGAAGTTCATCGGTTTTCTTTTTTATCGCCGTTTCAATTTCCTGCCCGGCCTGTTGAATATCGGCACTATCCGGCTCAATTTTCTGGGCCCTGAGGTAATAATCTCTGGCTTCTATCAAGCTTCCACGGCTGAAAAACACCCTGGCTTTGCGTAAATATTCTTTTGCCTGCGATGAAACAGCAGCATCTGCTGACCAGTTGCTGAATAC
>JBMOKV010000360.1:0-13322 GCA_049325495.1 Candidatus Rifleibacteriota bacterium
GCTTGACCGGATTGCAGAATTTATTCAGCTTTGCGGAAAACACCCGTCAGGCGCTGCAGATGTTTTGAAATTAGTCAGGCTCATGCCTGTTTCAGACCAGCTCTGGCGGAAAAAGCGCTCTACCGCCAGAGCCAGTCGCAGGTTTCGATGGCAAACTGGGCAGGTAGCAGGCGGTTGAGCCAGGGAATCATGGCGGGGGACAGAAGTTTGAGGGAAGTTCGCATCAGGGTCAGGCGCGAACGCGCACGATGGTTCAAAGCAAAAATTTCATCGCGACTCATGCCGGTTACATTTTGCAGATGCTGCAGGGAAACCTCGTTGCAGGCGTCTTTTTCTTTTTCTGCCGTGAGCCGGGCCAGCGCTTCTTCTCTGCTTAACCTGCCCTGCCTCACCAGAGTAGCCAGCTCGGGTTGCAGAATCGGGTGACCGTAAATGCTGGTGTAAAGATAAACAGAAACGGGGTGAACGGTGCAATCTTCATGCCCCATGAAACGATTATCTTCGGGACGCACCCACTGCAGCCGAGTTTCAAGTGTTTGTTTTATATGATTTTCATCATAGGGTTCGAAAAGATAAAAGGCGAGAAACTCGGGAACCACCGCCGAACTTTTGGCTTTGGCCCAGTCGGGGCAGTAGGAATTCTGGATTTTTCCGGCAATATCGCCGTTCAAATCAGCTCCAACCAACCATCGAAGCCGTTTCATCAGCTTGCGCGAACTTTTCAGAACAAACTCCCGCACCTGTTGATCGTCACGGGGTTGCAGGTTTCCTTTGATAAATGGCAGAAACGGATCAACTGAACCGGGAGCAATCTCTTTGAACATCTGAGCCGGCGAGCGACCGTGCACTATGAAAGGGATTCCTCGCTCGATCGCGGTTTTCATGACCATGACAAACCCGGGAAAGGTGCAGCCAATACAGGGCACCCCCACCCTGCGCACACTCGACCGTGCAATACACCTTTGGACATCTGAATCAGGGCCAAGAAAAATATGATCCTGGCCAAGTTTTTCAACCACCAGGCTGATATTATGGCGCGCATAATCCGTTAAATAGCCGTTATCGTAGGTAAACAGCAGAACCCGCAGACCGTAGTCCTTGACCAGGCGCAGGGCGACGTAAGAGCTATCCTTACCGCCACTGAGACCAACCATGGCATCGTAACCAGACCGGCCGCGAAAGCGCTCGAATCTCTCCTCGAGCAAGGGTCTGAGCATTTCCGGGGCCAGGATTTTCGGGTCAATACGATCGTAGGTTCGGCACAAACTGCAGACCCCGGCGTGATCAAAAGACAGATTCAACGCCGTTTCTGGTGCGACACAACGGGAACACAATTTCATAGCTTCATTATACCAATCACATTTGACTCGGTTGTAATATTAACATTTTGAGCGGGTCGGCACGTGGGCCGACCCCTACAAATATATCTCTGTTAGACCTCATCAGGCGGGCCAAATAAAAGACAAAAGGCTAATGCAATCCGAATGTTTATGATAACAGATTGCCGAAAATTTTGCCCGGGCAGTTTCAATCACACAGAAACTTGCTGATATCTTTTTTCGAAAAGCAATGCTAAAATCGATCATTCTTAAAGGAGCAAGAATATGCCGGTACCCTGTAAAGATGGCTGTATAATGTGTGGATTCTGCTGCATTGCCTATACCATCGACGACGAAAAGCTGCATAAGCCGGCATTTAAACGCTGCCAGCACCTTTTTTACCAGGGGAAACACGCGTTGTGCTCCATTCACGATGACCGGCAACCCTCGATCTGCCGCGATTACAAACCTGAGCCAAGATTCCGCATGATGTGGTTCGACGACCGACTGAAATACTACCGCCAGAAAGACTATGTCGAGCATCTGATCTGGCTCGAAAAAAACGATTACCTCGACCACCTTCCGGTTATTCAGGCGATTAGAAACCTTGATTACGCCAAAGCCAGAGAAGTCTTCAAATATTTTATCAGACCACACCTGGTCAGTGCCCTCAACACTCCGGCCGCCGATAAAAACTGGCTCTGCCACTGGCGCGGGCTGACTCAATACATTAAAAACGCACCGAACAATATTGTAGAAAACTGGCTTGATGGGGAAAGAGCCATAAAAAATCTGCCACAGCCGAGGCTGCAGCAGATTCTGGCAGAGCTGCATGACAGTCAGTGTTCTTCCGCGCTTTGACCCGCTTAGCGGGCTCGCGACCGATAGAAGGTAATTCAGAACATCAAGAGATTTATTGTTTCATCAGGCTTTACATCAACAGCGATAGAAGCATCATCAGGCTTTCATAGCGATACATCAGAGCCCAAAGGTCAATGATATTACCACCACCGCGGTAAGCCTGGTAGGGAACATCAAAATCATCGGGATCAAGATTGTTATCGGCACAGAATTTTTTTACCAGCTCTTCTACGGGCATCATCGAGTCTTCACCCTCAGGAGAACCATGCACCACGCAGAAAATCAGGGAATTGCCCATCAGGTCGCCAATGATTCGATAATCACAATCACGTTCAGCGGGAATAATATCACTCTTAAGATATTTTCCTTTGATCAAAGCTTCGCGATCCAGTCTCCCTGTTTCGGGATCATGCTTCAAGCCTGATGCATCAGTGTTGTCCATCAGATACATCTCGATGGCGCCGAGCAGAACGCGCTGATTGGCAAAACAGGCCTTCTGCCGCGCCTGTTCTCTCGCTTTTCGGAAGTTTGGCGCGGCGAACATTGCCAGATAAGCCGGGTTCATCACATCCTTGTTTGCCTGGGCAATTTGCTCAGGAACAGCGAGAAAAGCCGTATAATCGGTTGCCTGACCATATTTAAGACCCAGATCGGTGATTTTTTTAATTATCTCCTCGGTCTGTTCAACCGACTCCAGAGTTTTAATATGCTGACGAACCGCCATACTGACGAACCATGGCGCGGTTTCAACTCCGGAAGGCTCATCTTTGACCTGATGATCGAGAAGAATTTTCCCTTCTTTGTTTTTGACCTGAAAATTTCCGGCTTTGAAAGGCAGAACGAAATAAGCTAACCGGTCAAGTGACCCAAAAAGCGGCATGCATGCTGCGCCGTTTTCATCCAGAAATGCGGGGGCAACCCTGATCTGCTCGACTAACGCCCTGACCTTTGCCTCAGTTTGTGCCTGATCGTCTTTTCTTGAGACATGCGTGTAACCGCCAAATCCACTGACCATAGCGGCCAGACTGTCGCGATAATCAGAACCGATCGCTACCAGCCATACCGGTACCCCTTCCGTTTTTTTGTAAAGACCGCGCAGAAAAACCTGGCGAAGCCCAGCCGCGTCACTTAAAATAATGACTGCATCTTTGCCTGATGGCGTGAATTCAGAAAGGCCGGCCCAGTCTGTCGGGCCGTAGAACCTGACCGACTCAAGATCGTCTGCAGCAGAAATTCCAGTTTCTTTTAAAACAAATTTTTTAATTGAAACATTATCATTTTTTTCAAGCAATCGGCAGAAGTTCAACACCCTCTCGCGGTTTTTACCACCCATCGACCCGCTGCCGTCAATAATCACCGAAACATTTACCGGGCGCTCTGAATCAGCAAAATTACTGCCATCAACCCGGAAAAGAGAGAACTTTTTACCCGAAGGAACCTGGTAAGCAGAATGGGATATTCCTTTTATTTCCGGCTGCTTAAATGAAATGACAATGTTTTCCATTCTTTCAGCCTCGATCGAGCCATTGATGTCAGCACTCCCCCCATCCATTTTCATCTTGAGAGAAGATTCGCTGCACAAAACCTCTGAAAGCCCGCCACTCTCATGAATAGAGGCGGCCAGCTTGAATTTCACCTTCATCGAGGTTTCTTCATTCTGCATAGCCAAAGGATTTCCCGGCCCATCGAAGCCCGTGGGTAAAATGAAAACCATTTTTTCATTGGCAATCGAAGCAGGAAAATAGCAGCGAAATCTTACCCCAACTTTTTTATTTCGTTCGACCGGAAAGACTTTTATGGTCAATTCCCCATCTTTCTGTTCAAGAATTCCCGGGTCTACCAGACGACTGGTTATCGTTTTATAAATTTCCCGAGCCTGGGTGATTTCGCGAATCTCACCCTTTTTCCACTCTTTTTCATCGGTGTTGATCGAGAAACCTGCGGCAAACCCACCTTCTGGAAGACGAAACCGGTAAATGCCTTCGCAGACCGCTCCGCTCAAATTCTGAAAAATGTCTTCAACTTCCATGAATGCGAGACCATTTTGCGCATTCAGGGTAACGGTGCGCTGATCGAGCCTGACTGGCAACCCTGTTGACCACCTGGTAGTCAGACTCATATCACCATTGGCAAACAGGCACGAGGAGACAATAAGCAAAGCCGGTAAAATTATTTTTAAAAATTTCATTTTATCTGACCTCCACGGCTTTTTTGAAATCAATTACCATGCGACTGCCCGCTTCGGTCTTTTCTACTCTAAAGCGAAGCCACCTGCCCCCCGGAATCCCGGCAGCAAAAAACTGGGTTTCTATTTTTGACCGGTTCCGGAAACTGTGAACCGAGCATTCAAGGCGATCATACCCATTATTGATGAAAATTCCTCCTCGTGAACACAAAGCCGCCGCTTCCGCAGGCACTTCATCTTCAGCTTTCAGCTTCTCAACCAGCGTGCGATTTTTCTCCTGCCACTCCCAGAGCTTATTATTGCATTGCCTGCATTCGTTTTCAAAAGCCAGAATATTAACAAAGCTCAGAACCGCCCGGCCAATGCCTTCTGCCCGATAGGCCAGAAGCAGTTTCATTTCACCATTCAGGTCATCCCACAATGATTGCCCGGGTTTTTCCCCGCAGTCGATTGCAATTTGCTCATTCGCTGCCTCTTCTCCGACACAGAGCGCTGTTCTGTTATCTGCAACAGGCATCACATAAATTTTATCAGTTCTCTCGATTTCATTGCCAAACCGCCTTCTTGAACTGGGAATTTCGGCCAGCTCAACCTCACGCCCCATTATTTCATCGCTGCTCATCTTCAATTGAACACCCATGGAAGTTGCTGCATTTTTCAAAGCCTCAAGCCGGTTTTTTGCCAGCCCGGCATTGACCATTATCTTGGGCATTTCTCCAAACATCGGTTCAAGATCGCCAAAAACCGAGATCTGAAACGCCCCTTCCGGCATGAATTCAGCAGGCTTGAGCCCCCCGAAATCCGGTCCGTAAAATTCTTCGTCGCCGGTGCGCATGTTTTCAATCAAACTTTTGAATTCAGGAAAGGCGATTACATGCAGGCTGGCTGAAGGCGAAAGCCGGTTGAAGGCTGAATAGTCGCCACTCCAGCCAAGCTTGACCGGGAACGGCATAATCTGGCCAATTTGCTCAAAGTCGCCAGACGAAAGTTCCAGATTTACTACCAGATTTTCTGCGCTTTTCGGCACTTTGACCTCAAGAACTGAAAGTTTCTGCAAAAACTTCACCATCTCATAGGCTTTTTTCTGAATATCGCTGAGCTTCATTTTCTCAAAATCAGGCCTCGGAAACTGATGACTGCAGACGAACCGGCGATTTTCACCATCAAACTGATAACTGCCACTCAGCGGACAAACCGGCAGCTCGGTTGGTAATCCCGAAATTTTGCCCTTTTTCAGCTGACGCTGCATTTTACGCAGATTTTCATGACATATGCGCTCCTGCTGTTTCAGATCTGCCATAGCATCATCTTCAAGTGCCTTCAAAAAAATTTCGGCCGCATGCTCACCAATAAATCTCCCATGAAAAAGGCTGTTATGGTCAAGATCGCGACAAAGACGGGGCAATTCAGGTGCCAATTGCGCATTTTTCTTATCATTCATATCATTTTTTTTACGAAACAGTCTTTCGATAAAGAAAATGAGGTTTCGATCCTCTCCCAGATACTGTATCTCACCAGCAGAATTTTTCTGCCAGACATGGGTTCGCATCGAATAGCCGGACGAATCACCGCCGGCAGCGAAATACCAGGTATTTTTCACTTCTTCCCGGTCTGGAAAAACAAAATCTTCGGGAAGGGGAAAAGAAGAAGAATTTTTCTGCCAGACTTCATAAACCGGTTTTAATTCTTCAATTGAAACCAATGATTCAAAAACATCGAGAGGTGAATTGATCAACCCCACCAGCTCCCATCTATTTTGCTGAGTTTGGGCGGTCAAAGAAACATTTAAAAATGATAAAACAAATAAAATCAATAGAATGCGACGTGACATAAGCCTCCCCCTGTCTGCGAAATTGAAGACAAATTTTTAAAGCAATCGGCATGCCAGTTTAAAATTTCGCTTAAATAGATAAAAACCCGACCGATTCGCGTTGCCTGCTGCGACAACGAAGTCAAAATGCGTCAGGTGTGGCAAATTTTCTGATCTCTTCGTGACTGAGCGCATAATTATGCAGCCTGAAACGATCGATCATGAACCTTCTGCCAACGCCCGCCGACCAGTGCTGCCCGAAACTGAGCTTCCCCATTTTGTCTGCAAGCTTTTGCGAACCAGAATTCCAAACCTGTTGGCCATCTATAAAAACCTTCAATTGCCCCGATCCGCCTGGCCATGAGGCAGCAAAATGATACCAGTTGTCCGACTCAAACCTTTGTTGAGAAAATAGCTTCGTACTGCCGTGACCGCCACGATTGGCAAATCGGTAAAAAAGAATTATCTGCCGATTCGAATTGAACCTCAGCGCAACAAGATCCGAGTCAAAAAATTCATAAGACGGCATTCGGTCATCCTCAGGCAGAGCCCGGGATTTGAACCAGAACTGCAGGGTCCAGCCACTTTCCAGGGCAATGGGGGGCTCAACGTCAGCCTCGATCAATCGCCGGTCAATCGAAGAAAGAGCCAGGCACCGCCCGTCAATTCCAGCCTCGAATGCATGGGCACTGCTTCCGGTGGCGATGAAGTTCCGGCCGATTTTTTCCGCCGAGATTTCTCCTTCAAAATCCAGAGAAAGAACCGGCACAGAAAAAATGGGAAGCTCGGCCGGCGCAGTCTCCTGCTCTGCGAGGCCCGTCTTTTCAATTCCGCCAGCTTCGGCTCGATGCAGGTCCCAGAGAAGGATGGTTCCATCATCTCCCCCCGTCGCAAGATATCGGCCGCCGGGCGAAAAGGTCGCCGCCGTAACCCGGCCGCGATGCCCGGAAAAGCTGCGCACCGGGCTGTCGCCCCAGGGAAGCCGGGTTGTCTGAACCATATCACGATTCATCCAGTTTGGCCGGGCAAGAGCTTTTCCATCTGCAGAAATCGCCATCTGTTTCTCGAAAAGCCCGAGACAGTCGGCAAAAAGAATTCCCCAGTTGCCGTCTTTCTCTTTGACGACTTCTGCACGTTTTTCATAAGAACCGCCGGCAATCATCAGCCTGCCATCGGGCCAGAATACCGGAGCAGAAATATACGACATCTTCGTCGGAATCATAATATCAACGTCCAGGCGACTTTCATCGACG
This sequence comes from Candidatus Rifleibacteriota bacterium, assembly GCA_049325495.1. GTDB lineage: Bacteria > Muiribacteriota > Ozemobacteria > Ozemobacterales > Ozemobacteraceae > DYKG01. The sequence continues at coordinate 7,429 of JBMOKV010000360.1, forward strand.
CGATAGCCAAGCAGTCGCTGAGTTTTTCCCCGGGTTGTCATCGCCAGACGCCTGCCATCAGCTGACAGAGCTATTCCTCCAAGATCTCCGGGATGGTCAAAACACCCAATCTGGCGATTAGTCGCAACTTCCCACACCTGGATTTCAGAAACACTGTTTGGCCGGAAAGATGACGTAATAATGGCAACTCTGGCCCCATCATGGCTTGCCGCGACCGGAAAGACACATGGGTAGCCGGCATCGAAAGGTCTCCCCTGTGAAGACAAAATTTCACCGGTTGTCAGATCCATCAACTGATATCGACCTGGAAACATGACCAACAGACGGTCTTCAGGCAATGGCCTGATCAACATCGGCTCTGAACCAACCGCAATGGTCTTAAATTCTCTGCCTGATTCCAGGTCCCAGAATGCAATAGTTCCACCCCGGTAGGCGCTGATCAGCCGACGGCCATCAGGAGAAAAGCCAAGCGAATTGATCAGGCCGCCCTGTGAGAGATTTCCGGATGCAAGATTATCCGAATCTCCGCTTTCGCCAGGCAAACCATCGGCCTCTGCCTTGAGATTTGTTCTAAATATCTGAATTCGCCCATTGTAGTCACCGGTTGCAAGCCTGCTGCCATCATCAGATAGACTCAGAGCGTTGATTTTGTAATCAGGTTCCAACGTTGAAAAAATCTTCAGCCCATCAACAACGCGAAAAACTCTCACGATGCCTGACATCATTGAAGCGACGGTTTTACCATCAGCTGACACTGCAATCGGCCCAGAACCAATGGGAAAACGGTTCAACAGTCGAAAACCTTCAAGGTTAAAGACATTGACGATGCCTTTAAAAACCGTAACCATTGTTCTACCGGAAATTTCACACCAGTATTCCCACCTGATTTCGGTGGTTCCCTCCGATTCCACCTGCCAATCTTCAGTCGCCCAGCTTCGATATTTCCCAGTCTCAGACAAAGCAGTTAAAATTTTGCTGTCAGCTGCAAAAAACAGTCTGGTATAGGTTCCTACAGGCGGAACAAGCCTGGCGACATGGTCCCCCGAATCCACATTCCAGATATTGATGTAATTTCCCGCGCTTCCGGCTGCAAGCCAACGACCATTATCTGATGCGGCCAGAATTGCAAGATTGTAATCACTTTCCCCGATAAATCGGTTGAGAATCTTTCCATCAGTTAAATCACGTCGGGCAAAAATCTGACGGTTATGATCGTAATGCATGAATGAACAGTTGTCAGGCATTCTCCAAAGTCTTGAGAGGTAACCAGCAACGTTGATTCTCTTAATTTCAGCTCCTGATGAAGAATCCCACCATGAAAGGGTACGATCGATGCCCGTAGTAAGCAGATGATTGCCGTCGGGGGTAAAAACCATGGATGAAACCTGCCCACCATGCCTCAATCTTACAGTTCCAAACCTCCACATGGCTTCTGCGGGCAGCAGATCTCCTTGTTCATCGAAACGGTCGCTATCACCACTGAACTGAAAATCGATCACAGGCTCAGAAACAGGCAGCGCAGACTGTTCCTTTTTTTGGACAGGCGGAACAAAAGGCATGGCAGACTCAGACTCAACCAGGCTTTTCTGGCGATGTTGACCAAGATAGAGAATAAAAACCGCAGAAAAAACCACTAACACCGCCGCAAAAACTTGCAGGCACGAACTTTTGCTATTTTTTTCCAAAATCTGCTCCGCCCTGAATTTGACCTTCCAACCCGCTTTTCAACCTCAAGGATATCGGTTTATCAACAACCAGGCAAATCAAATCTGCACTTTCACTGACGCGTTTTGAATAATCACAACCGTCGACTGTTTCTGGCATTCCAAATTTCATTGCAAATTCAACCAAACCGGCCCTTAGGCAGGCTCAGAAACCGGAATAAATGAATGAGCTTAACCTGTAAAAACAGATAATTTGACATTAAACTAATTTTAAAGATATTTTTCTCAGATAAGGATAAAGGCAATAAGATGAGCAGACAAAATTACCGCCTACCATTGTTGAGCCTGGGTCTGTCATCAATACCCGGCGTTTTGTCAGCTGCTGAGGCAGTTGCGCCAACCCACGACAGTGTCCTGGGCTTTCTGGGGATATTCTTCGTAGGACTGATGCTGAATCTTACTCCCTGCGTCTATCCAATGCTCGCGATAACCGTGAGCCTTTTAAGCCGGCCCGGTGGGGAAAAATCGGCGCAGGCTTTTACCCGATCGCTGGTTTATGTGCTCGGAATGAGCACCATGTACAGTGCCCTGGGAGTTTCAGCAGCGCTGACTGGCGGTTTATTCGGCAGTATACTGCAATCACCGGTGGTGTTGCTGCTGATCAGCCTCATGTTTTTGCTGCTGGCGCTAAGTACGTTCGGCCTCTATGAACTTCAATTGCCGGCCTCGGTGCTTAACCGCATCGGCACGAACCGTTCGGGATCACTGGCCGGGCTTTTTGTTTCAGGGCTTTTCGTGGGGGTTTTCGCTGCCCCCTGCGTTGGTCCCCCCGTGATTGCTTTATTGACCATGGTGGGGCAAAGGGGCGATGCGTTATATGGTTTTGCGGTATTTTTCACCCTGAGTCTTGGGCTTGGTCTGCCATATCTGATTCTTGGCACATTCAGCGGTCTGATGCAGAACCTTCCCCGTTCCGGTCACTGGATGATCTGGATCAAAAAGTTGATGGGAATTGTTCTAATAGCACTGGCAGCCTTTTATGCCGCCCTTGCCGCATCGCCACAGCTCAGTTTTACTTTGATACCGCTGATTCTTCTTATTGGCGGTCTCTACAGCGGATTCATAGAATCGGTCCCCGGATCGGGCAGTGCTTTCAGATTCTTACGATACGCGGTTGGAATACTGTTTATAGCGTTATCCATCTACGGCTGGAGTCTTGGGCGCCTTGAAACCATCACCTGGGATAAATACCCTGGCAGCATCGGATCAGACGGCAAGCCTGCCATATTGTATTTCTCGGCAAGCTGGTGTATTCCGTGCCTTGAAATCGATCGCCTGACTCTTACTGATCCCGACTTACCCGGCGTCATGTCTTCATTCAAACGATACAAAATTGATTTGAGCAGTTTCGATTCAGAAGAATCCAGATCTTACCGCAGCAAGTACCAGATCGTGGGAGTCCCCACCATGATCTTCCTGGATTCCGACGGAAATCAGATTACCGGCGAAAGAACGACGGGATTCATCAGTTCCGATGACCTCAAGATGAAGCTGAATCGCATTCTCACAGGATCAGCACGGGCAGAGCAAAAAACCGAGGCCCCGGGGGCTGATAAGCCAATGTCTAATTTACAGCTGATTTCCGAATACGACGTTATCACTCCAGGTATGGATTTCTATCTGGCAGCCCATTTCAGTATGGAGCCAGGCTGGCATATATACTGGAAAAACCCGGGCGATTCAGGTACCGAGCCGGAAATTAACTGGAAACTCCCCCCCGGGTTTTCAGTATCCGAGCCTGAATGGCCGGCTCCGCAGCATTTTATCAAACCGCCATTTGGAACTTATGGTCATACTCCTGATCTGGTGTTACCGTTGAGGGTTAAAGCGCCACTGGACATAGCCACCGGCACCACCCTGGAACTCGGTCTCGACGCCTCATGGCTGGTCTGCGACGAAATCTGCATCGGGCAGGATGGCTCGGCAAGCCTGCGCTTAACGCTGGGAGAAAAAGCAGTGGTTTCACAGGCGCAACCCATCATTAGCCAGTCACTGGCTACGGCGCCGGTTGAAGATCATAAGCTGGAAGCTTCAGTTGAATACGATAAACGCACTGCAACAATCACTGTTTCAGGCTTCACGGGTATCAGTACCACGACCATGGCCGGTGCATACCTATATCCTGAAGATCAGGGCATTTTTCGCCATGGTTACAACGAGATGAAAGTGGTCAACAACACCATTTCTTTTTCTCTTGTCAGAACCGGGTTGCCATTTCCGGAGAGGCTTGGTGCAGTTCTGGTTTTGCCGGTAGCCAGGGATGTAGATCAAAGATTTTTTAAATTTTCGATTAAATCAAATAATTAACGGAGGAATTTATGAAAATTCGCGCATTGCTTGCTTCTCTCGTCATTATGCTTGGAGGCGTTTGGATTCTTGGTGCCATGGAACCACCCCCCGCTGGCCTGACTCTTGGTGAACCGGCCCCAAATTTCACACTTAAAAGCATTGAAGGCAAAGATGTTGAACTGGCATCATTCAAAGGCAAATACGTGGTTCTTGAATGGACCAACTACGAGTGTCCTTTCGTGAAAAAGCACTATGATTCGGGCAATATGCAGGCCCTCCAGAGCAAAAACATCAGCGAGGGTGTAATCTGGTTGTCGATAAATTCTTCGGCTGAAGGCAAACAGGGTAACTTCGCTCCTGAAAAATGGAAAGAGCTTGCAGTTGAAAAGAAAGCTGCCCCCACCGCTATTCTGCTCGATCCGGACGGAAAAGTCGGAAAGCTTTATATGGCCCGCACTACTCCGGAAATGTTCGTGATCGACCCGGAAGGAAACCTGCTTTACATGGGTGCAATCGACGACAAATCAGGCCGAGATCTTGAAGAGGTGAAAACCGCAAAAAATCACGTTCAGGCCGCCCTCGATGAGGCCCGCGCCGGCAAGCCAGTTTCGGTTCCCATAACCAGATCTTACGGCTGCTCGGTTAAATACTGAGAATCGGGTTAAGCTTAAAGAAAATTGATTTAGTTGTTACAACGGTTGCTTCGACCGGATTAATCCGGCTCAGCAACCGTCTTTTTTCCCCGGTCATTGAGCTCGTCGAAATGACCGGGGAAGCACCCATAAACGGTCATTGAGCTCGTCGAAATGACCGGGGAAAGCACCCTTAGCCGTGATCTAAGATATTGACCCCCAGCTGAGTATGAAATATAATCAATGCGGTGAGGGACATATACGATGACAACTGAAGAAATTATCTGTCACAGCTGCGGTTTTGCCAACAGCACAGATGTTCTTTTCTGCCGCAAATGTGGAACCAGAACCCATGAAGACAGCGACGAACCCGAAAGGGTTCTGGTGCTTCCTGAGAACCCAAAGCATTTCAACACTGGTGTTTCTCTCACCCGCATTGGTCTTGGCCTTGTCGGGGCATTTTTTCTGCTGATGTTCGTCGCCATCATCCTTCCTTTCGGCTCAAGAAGGGGTCACAGGAGCGAACATGGAAGAGAAAAAGCCTGCTATGCCAATATGCGGGTCATTCTCGGGGCCGTCGAAATGTACAACATGGATCACACATCGATGATCAACGATCTTCGTGACCGTGATGCAACCAGCGAAGATGGTATTCTGATCCAGGGGAAATATCTGAAATCGCCGATTAGCAGACCCGAAACCAAATGCCGCTACAGTGGTTACAATCTTTCTTCCGATGGCCAGATCGTATGCGAAGAACACGGAACGGTAGAGGGCAACAATGACTGACCAGGAAACGATTCTGAGCAATCGCGAGCGCCGCTGGATTGAAGTGGAAACTCTTCTCGACCGCCTCGAGCGCTCCTACGGTCAAAAGGAATCCGAGGATATCCTCAGACTTGGGCAGCTTTATACGGAGTTAATCTCAGATCTTAACAAGCTGAATCAGATCCCTGAAAACACGGTTGAACGCCAGAGAGTGAACAAACTGGCCTTAAGAGCCTACGGAACCATCTATCAGCCGAAATCCATGGGTCTGCTCGATCTGATCAGCTTTTTCTTTTTCGGCTTCCCAAAACTGGTAAAGGAAAAATTGCCTTATATTATTGCAGCGATGCTGATTTTTATTTTTTCCGCATTCATCGGTTATCTTTGTATAAATGAAAAATCGAAGCTGATCGACCTGGTAATCCCGCCCGAACAGCAGGAAGCTTACAAAGCGAACATAGCCCGAATCAATCCTGGCGAC
>JBMOKV010000361.1:0-1725 GCA_049325495.1 Candidatus Rifleibacteriota bacterium
AAGCCGATCAAATACGACAGAGCATCGCCCCGCCACACCTTCGAGCTCGACAGTAACGGCATTATCAGCTTTCAGGTTTCGGCACACACCAACATCAATTACAGCATCGACAGCGTTCGCGAAGCACTGCGCAAAGAACATCAGGACGAACCGAAGTCGGGCAGAAAATTCGACCTGGGCTCACTGATGAAGCTTTTTGACCGGGAAAAATTCGGCAAACGCTTTCTGGTCGGCCCCCTGGCTTCAAAATGGGGTGTTTTTCCGCTCGAATTCGGAAAGGTTGAGCTTGAAGTGATCATTCCTTCTGATTTTGTCATGGTAAGCTCGATGGCAGAAAAGTGGGAAAGCCGCAAAACCGGGCGCGAAGTGATTTACACCTTAAAAGAAATCGAAGGCTTTGAGGGAACCGTCTTTTTGCCTGAAACCGACCGGGATGAATTTGTCAAAACCCAGAAGATTCTCACCTCAGGCGAGTTTATGCACTGACCGAAGTTCTGCCGGAAATTCTAGTGATTAGAAAAACCTGAGCTGAGGCAAACCATAGTTTTGCAAATAAATGGTCCCTGAGCCTGTCGAAGGGCCGGTCTGGTCGCTTCGACGCAGCTCAGCGACCGTATTGCAACAACTGGCTTCAACTTCTTTTGGGCGAAAACTGCTGAAGTTCTGCAATCAGTAGAACGACAAACTGCACTGTAAAGGCTGCAGCGGCGGCATAACCTATTCCGTTCACGCCGTATTCTGCCACGAGAATGCGACCGAGCCAGAATTGCGCTGCGGCCGCCGAAAGGCCGGCCAGAAAAGGCACGAAATACTGGCGAGACGCAAAAAAACCTCGATTGAGCAGCAAACACAGTGTGGTTGGCAGCAGCGCGTAGGCATAGCTGCGAAAAAGCCCGGCGGCAGCCAGTGAATCGGCCGCCGAAAACTGGCCGCGTTGAAAGACAAAGGTGACGATAGGTTCGGCAAACCAGTGTGAAACCAGAATTACCGGCACAAAAACCAGAGCCGAGATTCCCACGGTTTTGAAAAGAAAGTCGCGACGCTGTTTTCCCTGCAGCTCGCTGAGTTCAGGCAGAATAACCTGTGCCAGAGAAATAGACAGAATCCCCAGCGGCAGATTGAAAAGCTTGTCGATATAGTTCAATGCAGCAACCGAACCCGATGGCTGCATAGACAAAAGGTAGCGCTCATAAACCGGGATGAAGGGCAGAACTGAAATCCAGGCCGCGACCGGAAAAACCGAGCGAAAAAAAACGCCGGCAATCTGCAGATCGATTCCGGCAAACAGCTCAAGAACGCTTTTGCAAAAACCGTAATAGAACAAAAGGGCGGTTAACCACAGCTGCTGAAAAAAAGCTCCCAGAACCACGGCAATAACTATATTTTCAACCGGGCCGCCCTGATTGAGAATGGTTCCGACAATAATGGTCAGGTTTACTATCAATGGCCCAACTGCAGGTGCTGCAAATATGTTGCAGGCATTGAGAAAAGAAGTTATTACCCCGCTCAGTACCCCCGCAACTATGTAAAGAGCAATAATGCTCCACATCCAGTGCATGCACGAAAGCATCGATTGTGAAAAACCAGGGGTAAGCATGCGGCAGAAGTCGGGGGCAAAAAAAATCAGAAACACCGTGAAAGCCAAACTTGACCAGAAAGCAACTACAAGAATGGTTGAAAGTGCCTTTTTCAAAGACTCGGGCTGCCCTCTGTGCTCGACAAAAA
>JBMOKV010000362.1:0-1717 GCA_049325495.1 Candidatus Rifleibacteriota bacterium
GCCAGGCCCACCCCGATACCTGAAAAAATTCCGCCATACAGACAAGCAAGAATTGGATCGCGGGTCAGCGCGGGAATTTGCAGGAGATTCATCAATATTTCAATGGTTGCAGAAACGACAACGATTGAAAGAAGGGTCTTCCAGGCAGATTTAACCCCGATCAGCCAGGCCTGAAGAGAGATAAGAATTATGTTCCCGCCAAAAACAATGAGACCAACGGGAGTTCCGACAGTGTAAAAAAGAATGGTTGCAACACCGTTCAGCCCACCGGTGGCGATCTTATTGGGAATGGTGAATGCTGCTAGACTGAAACCCAGAAGAATAGAGCCAAACACCAGATAAAAAATATCGATAAAACGAACAGAATGACGATCCATTGCGGCTCCTGAACAAAAAAATTGTGCCGCAAGTCTATCATAGAGGCAGGTTAAATACAAATCGGCGATGACCGATCCGTTACTGCTTCAGAAATGGAAAAGCTTGAATTAAACCCTGGCTTAGGCTACAGTTGAAAGTAATCAGGGCAAAGCTGCGTCTTATTCTTCGCTGTTGAACTGACCACGGTAAAAAATTACAAATTTGCAGTGGTTGCAGTTGAGGGTATAGTAAGGGGTTTGTCTTCCGTTATGAGATTTTCGAACCATGGGAGCGCTGCATTGTGGGCAAAGCATATAATGCCTCCTGAAATTTGAGAATTTAATCTGCTCTAGATAAAATATCGGCATTTTCCTGAAAAAAAATTAGACGCTTATGAAAGAAAATTCAAAGAAAGATAGCCCGTTGATCTGGCTGATTTTATCAGCAATAGCAATTTCAGCCTGCGCTGCATCGATATACGCGCTTCATCTGAAAAAAATCGAGACTGAAGCATCTGCCCGAAAACGCGGCATTGCGCTGGCATCAATGACTTCTGCCGCGCTGGCTTCTCAGATTCTTGCCGCTGCCAACCATCTTGAACTGTTAACCCGTTTTCCCGGATTCTGGCAGCAGGAAAAAAAGGATTTTCTAAGATCCCGAATCAATGAAACCAGGTATTTTCTGATCGACTGCCTCGACACATTGAGATTCGATCTGGGAATGCTTTATCACGGTTTTCTGCAAATGAATCAAAGCGTTGAATACTGGCGGGAACTTTCTGCAGCAATGCAACGTCGCCTTTTTTATGAAATCAGCAGAATAATCGGAGCAGATACAGATGCGCTTGAAGATTCCGAGACCAGCAGCGATGACGGCATGTTCATTCCACCTGGCGATTATTCCAACAGTAAAAGCTTACGATTCTATGAAGAGACTAATTATATCAGGCATTTGCTTCTCAGCGTGCAGATCAGGCTTAATTCATGGTTTGATGAATTATGCGATTGGGGGCAACGTTTTGACAGTTTTGCCGGGTTTGGCCATACCATGCTGGTTGATCAGCGAGAAACCGAGAAGTTTCTTTCGACCGCCCTGAGCAGCCGGGAATGGTTTGCCGGATTAAAGATCACCAATCGTTTCGGGCACCCTCTGATTGGTTTCAGCCAGAACGGAATCGACGACAGCATCGATGATTATCAGATCTGTCAGAATTTTTCCAACGGCAGAAGTTTCTGGGTCGGAAATGCTTATCATAATGGTCTTAAAGGCAGTTACCTGCAGATGGCTGCGCCGGTAAGGAACCGTAACCGGGAATTGACTGCGAGTATCAGAGCTGCTTTTGACCTGAAAAATCTCGAGC